>DASYFS010000341.1:0-2654 GCA_036498305.1 Candidatus Elarobacter sp.
CATGACGTCTTCGGTCGACTCGCCGCCGAGCTCGGCGGCGAGATCGTACGGACCGAACGCGAGCGCGAGGACCTCGTCGGTCTCGGCGATCTCGACGCAGCGCACGACGCCGCCGGCGGTCTCGATGATCGGGATCAGCGGGACGTCGCCGACCGCTGCGGTGATACGCAGCACGTCGCCGGTGCGACTGACCTTCGGCACGACGAGCGCGGCCGGCCGTGGAACCGTGGCGAGCATCTCGAGATCGGCGTGTCCGTCGGGCGTTTCGGCCGGGTTGATGCGAATCGCGACGCGATCGAGATCGTCCTGAGTGTTCAGGAACGCGCGGACCTGATCGCGTGCGAATGCCTTGCGGTCGGGCGAGACCGCGTCCTCGAGGTCGAGGATCGCGCCCGAGGCATCGGAGGCGAGTGCCTTCCCAAAACGGTCGGGGCGATCGGCGGGGACGAACAGCAGCAGCGACGGATCGAACGGCACGCGGTCAGGCAACCTCCTCGGAGGAGGCCCCCTCGGTCAGCGAGGCGCGGAGTTCCTGCGGGATCGGTACGCCCGTGATCGTCGCGCCCCGGCGCTCGATGTAGACGCGGACCTCGAAGCCGCGCGCGCACTCGACCACGCCGCACGTCACGACGTGCTCGACGCGCAGCGATGTCGTCCCCACCGCGGTGACGGTCGAACGGATCTCGATCTCGTCGTCGAAGCGCAGCGGCGAGAGAAACGTCGCGCCGCTCTCGACGATCGGGACCGCATGACGGGGCGAGCCGTCGGGGTTGCAGAGGTCGCCGCGCGCCGCGGCGCGGATCAGGCCGGTCGTCCCCAGGTCGAACCAGGCAAAGAACGTCGGATAGAAGACGATCCCCGCGGCGTCGGTCTCGCCGAACCGCACGCGGGTTTTCGTCACATGGGTTCGGCCGCGGCTCACGCCAAGCGGACGTACTCGTAGTCGACCGGGCGATCCTTGATCCCCTTATCCGGCGGCGCGATCCAGGCGGCGACCTTCCCCGGCTCGGTCACGCGCTGCATCAGGCTCGCGACGAACGCGCGATCGTCCGCGCTCGGCAGCCACGACGCGAGCTTGGCGTCGTACTCGTCCTGCGGGATCCGGTTGCCGGCCGGATCGGTCGGGACGTTGGCCCAGCTGCCGTTGCCGCGGCGAAAACGCGTGCTCGGCAGCGTGAACCGGTAGCTGTGCCCGGCCGCCTCGAGGATGCGGTTCCAGTGCGTGAGCCCCTTCATGCAGTCCTCGACGTACGCGTTGCGCACGACCTCGTTCATGGCGTTGCGCATCGGGATCGTCTCGATCCGCGTCGCGAGCGCGCCGTCGGGGACCTCGAGATCGAACGACGTTCCCGCCGCGAGATGGTCGGCGAACTTCTTCTCGTCGGGGCGCCCTTTGATCCCGGTCGCGAAATAGGCCGCGGCGTTCGACGACGCGTCGGCGCCGAACAGATCGAGCGACGAGGAGAACCAGAAGTTGAGGTACTTCTGCAGCGTCGGCAGATCGACGGCGCCGGCGCGTCGGACCGCCGCCGGATCGTCGCTGCCGAGCTCGTTCATCACCTCGAGCGTGCGGCGGACGACGCGCGCGATCCCGGTGTCGCCGACGAACATGTGGTGCGCTTCTTCGGTCAGCATGAACTTGCAGGTGCGCGCCAGCGGATCGAAGCTCGACTCCGCGAGCGACTTCAACTGGAACTTCCCGTCGCGATCGGTGAAGAACGTGAACATGAAGAACGAGAGCCAGTCGCTGATCGGCTCGTTGAACGTCGAGAGGATGCGCGGGTTGTCGGCGCTGCCGGAGTGGCGCGCCAACAGCTCTTCGGCTTCCTCGCGGCCGTCGCGCCCGAAGTACGCGTGAAGCAGGTAGACCATCGCCCACAGGTGACGGCCTTCCTCGACGTTGACTTGGAAGAGGTTGCGCAGATCGTAGAGCGAGGGCGCGGTGTGGCCGAGCAGCCGCTGCTGCTCGACCGACGCCGGTTCGGTGTCGCCTTGCGTGACGATGAGGCGCCGCAGCGTGCTGCGATGCTCGCCGGGAACCTGCTGCCAGACCGGCTTGCCGAACTCGTCGCCGAAGCCGACGGTGCGGTTCTGCTCTTGCTCGGCGAGGAAGATCCCCCAGCGGTAGTCGGGCATCTTCACGAAGTCGTAGTGCGCCCAGCCCTTCGCATCGACCGAGATCGCCGTGCGCAGGTAGACGTCACTGGCTTGGAAGTCGGTCGGGCCGAGCTCTTTCCACCAGGTCAGGAACGCCGGCTGCCACTGCTCGAGCGCGCGCTGCAGCGTGCGGTTCGAGCCGAGCTCGACGTTGTTCGGAATCTTCTCGGCGTAGTCGATCGACATCACACGCGCTCCCAGTCGAAGTTGGCTTTCGAGCCCGTTCCGAACAGCTTGAGCGCGCCGCGCTCGCCGGTCGCGTTCGGGCGGTAGAACACCCAGTTCTGCCAGGCGGAGAGGCGGCCGAAGATCTTCGTCTCCATCGTCTCCTCGCCGCCGAAGCGGAGGCTGGCCTCCATCGCGCTCAGCGCGTCGGGCGAGAGCGCGGCGCGCTCCTCGATCGCCAGGCGAATCTCGTCGTCCCAGTCCAGCTCGTCGGGCGCGACGGTCGCGAGCCCCGCGTCGACGGCGCCTTCGGCGTCGTACCGTTTCCCGCG
>DASYFS010000342.1:0-3834 GCA_036498305.1 Candidatus Elarobacter sp.
CGTCGATCTCGCCGAGGTCGCGAGCGACCTGCGCGGGACGCTGCGGCCGCTGACGCGCCCGGGCGTCGAGCTGCACGTCGAGGTGGACGCCGTACCTCCGATCGAGACGGATCGGGTCCTCCTCACGCACGTCTTGCGCAACCTGCTGGTCAACGCGGTGAAGTACACGGTCAAAGGCTCGGTGACGCTGTCGGTGCGCCAGATCGCCGCCCACGAGGTCGACCTCATCGTCGCCGATACCGGGATCGGAATCGCGCCCGAAGATCGGAGCCGCGTCTTCGAAGAGTTCTATCAGGTGCGGGGCGCGCTGCAGGCCGACCGCAAAGGGACGGGGCTCGGCTTACCGTACGCGCGCCGCGTCACCGAGACGCTCGGCGGACGGCTGACGCTCGAGAGCGAAGTCGGCCGCGGAAGCACGTTCACCGTCAATCTTCCGACGACATGGCAGCCGCTGCTGATGGGGAAGTCGCCCGGGCGGCGCACCACGGCCGCGGTCCACGCCGGCACGGTGCTGATCGTCGACGACGACGATAGCTTCCGGACCGCGCTGCGCGGGATGCTGCAAGGACTCGCCGGCGAGGTTCTCGAGGCGCAGAACGGCACGACGGGACTCGCGATGATGCGCTCCGCTCGGCCCGACGTCGCCTTCCTCGATTTGCGGATGCCGGACCTCGACGGCTCCGAAGTCCTCGCGCAGATGACCGCCGACCCCGAGCTGCGCGGGATTCGCGTCGTCATCGTCACCTCCGCGGATCTGACCGCCTCGGCGAAGATCACGCTCGGCGCCGCGACGGCGATCCTCGCGAAGTCGAACGTCGACCGTAACGCCGTTGCCGCCGTGCTGGACGAGGCGCTCTCCGCGGCGAAGAGCTCGGGATGATCGAACCTCCTGCGGCCGTGCGCGGCCGCGTGCTGATCGTCGACGACATGGAAAGCAACCGGTACGTGCTCTGCACGTGGCTGCGTCGCGCCGGCTACGACGTCCTGGAGGCATCGACCGGCGAAGAGGCGCTCGCGATCGTCCGCGCGGAATCGCTCGACCTCGTCGTCCTCGACATCAACCTTCCCGACATGCTCGGGTACGACGTGTGCGAGCAGATCAAAGCGGACGCCCGCAACGCGTCGCTTCCGGTACTGCACGTGTCGGCGACGGCGACTGATTCGGCCGACCGTTCCGAAGGACTGCGGCGCGGTGCCGACGGCTATCTGGTCGAGCCGATCGAACGCGAGGAGCTGATAGCGACGGTGCACGCGCTGCTGCGCGCCGCGCGCGCCCAGCGCACTGCGCTGCGTCTGTCGGACCGCTTGCGGCGCCTCAACGAGGCGACCTTCGCGGTGAACGAGCCGGTGACGATCGGCCAGCTCGTCGCGACGATCGCCGACCAGGCCGCGAAGCTGTTCGGGTCGCCTGCGCTCGCCGGCGTCGCGACGGACCGGGCCGCGTTGCTCGCGATATCGCATCCCGGCGCGGAGCCGCTCGTCGAGTCGCACGAACACGGCATCATCGGGCGGCTGCGGCGCGCGGCGTTCGAGGGGACGCCGTTCCCGCGCGGTGTCGCCTTCGCCCCGCCGGTCGTCTGGGCGGAGCTCGAGGATCCGGCCGGTGCGAGCGGCGTGCTGCTCGTGAAGCGGCCCGAGCTCGACGCCGACGACGAGCCGGAGGAAGAGAGCGAGGTCGTGCTCGCGCAGTTCGCGCGCGCGGCCACCCTCGCGATCAAGAACGTCCGCAGCTTCGCCGTCGAACGGCAGATCGCGCTGACGCTGCAGCAGGGACTTCTTCCCGACGTCCTCGAGTCGATCGCGGGGGTCCAGCTCGCGGCGCGCTACGAGGCCAGCACCGAGCATGCCGAGGTCGGCGGCGACTTCTACGAGGTCTTCGCACTTCGCGACGACTGCGTGGCGCTTGCGATCGGCGACGTGGTCGGACATTCGCTCGAAGCGGCGACGGTGATGGCGCAGCTGCGCGCCGCGATTCGGTCCTACATGCTCGAAGGACACGCTCCCGCGCCGACGCTGGAGCGACTGAATCGCCTGCTGCTGCGCTTTCATCGCGACGTCACGGCGACGGTGTGCTGTGCGCTCTACCAGCCGTCGACCGGACGCGTCGAGATCGCGAACGCCGGCCACATGCCGCCGCTCGTGATCGGCGCCGGCGGCGCGCGTTACGTGTGGGGCGGCGGCCCGCTGCTCGGGATCGAGGCTGCTCCGCCCCCGGCGCTTGAGGTCATGCTCGCGCCGGGCGAGACGCTGATGCTCTTCACGGACGGGCTCGTCGAACGGCGCGGCGAGTCGATCGCCACCGGATTCGACCGTCTCGCGCGCGCCGCCGAGGCTGCTCCGGACGACGTCGACATGCTCTGCGAGCAAGTGCTGCGCGAGGTCGGCCCCATCGAGATCACCGACGACATCGCGCTGGTCGCGATCGGGCGGCCGCGCTAATGGAGCCGCGCCTCGAAGGGAAGATCGCCGTGGTCACCGGCGGCGCGAGCGGGATCGGCCTCGCGACCGCGCTGCGTTTCGCCGCCGAAGGCGCAACCGTCGTCCTCGCCGATCGCGACCTGCCGAAGGCCGAGCAGGCGGCGGCCTCGCACCCGCGACTCTCCGCGTCGCCGCTCGAGGTGACCGAAGAAGCGAGCTGGGAGTCGCTGATCGACGGCGTGCTGCAGCGCTTCGGTCATCTCGACGTGCTGGTGAACAGCGCCGGCGTCGCGCCGCTCGGCGACGTCGAGACGGAGAGCCTCGAACAGTTCCGCCGCGTGATGGCCGTCAACGTCGACGGCGTGTTTCTGGGCTGCAAGTACGGCGTACGCGCGATGAAAGGCCGGCCGTCGTCGATCGTCAACCTCTCGTCGGTCTCAGGGATCGTGGGCGGTCACAACCTCGCCTCGTACAACGCCTCGAAAGGCGCGGTGCGGCTGCTGACCAAGTCGGTCGCGCTCTACTGCGCGCGCAAGCGGTACGGGATCCGCTGCAACTCCGTCCACCCGACGTTCGTCGAGACGCCGATGATGCTGGCGCTGCTCGAGAACCGGAGCGACGCCGATCGCGAACGCCTCACGAACGCGCTCAAGTCGCAGATCCCGATCGGGCGGTTCGCACAGCCTGAAGAGATCGCCGAGATGATCCTCTACCTCGCCTCCGACGAGTCGTCGTTCGTCACCGGCGCCGAGTTCGTGATCGACGGCGGCCTCACGGCGCAGTGAAGTAGGCGCGCGGGTTCGCGACGAGCATCGTCGCGATCTGCGCGTCGGTGACGCCGCGCTCCCGCAGTGCCGGTAACACGTCGTCGAAGAGGTGCGTGAACGTCCAGCGCGGGTGGAGCCGCGCGCGCGTCGCCGGCGAGAACCAGTCGATATGGCACGCCGCGTCGTGCGAGAGCACGATGCGTTCCGCGTAGCCGCGGCTGCAGAGCGCTGCCACCGTCGCGACGCGCTCCTCGAACGGGAGCAGCAGGTCGAGGCCGAAGCGGTCCATCCCGACGTACGAGCCGGCCTCGATCAGCGCGGTCAGATACGCGAGATCGGTCGAGTCGCCGCTGTGGCCGATCACGACTCGGCCGAGGTCGACGCCTTCCTCGCCCAGGACGCGCTGCGCGACGAGGCCGCTGCGGCTCGCCGCGTCGGTATGGACGGTGATCGGCGCGCCGGTCTCACGGTGCGCGGCGGCGCACGCGCGCATGATGCGCTCGACGCCCGCGGTGAGGCCCGGCCGGTCGATCGCGCATTTGAGGAACGCGGCCCGAACGCCGGTCTCGCCGATCCCGCCGGTGATCTCGCGAACGAACAGCGCCGCTATCGGATCGCGCCCGTCGCGCGCGGGACGGTTGCGGAAGTA
>DASYFS010000343.1:0-1760 GCA_036498305.1 Candidatus Elarobacter sp.
CGTAATCGCGCTTGCGCGCGCCTGCGGGCTGCGCGCGCGCTACGTCTCGGGGCATCTGCTCGGCGAGGGCGCGACGCACGCGTGGGTGGAATTTCTCGTCCCGGCGCGCGGAGAAGCAGCGCGCGTGCTCTCGTTCGACCCGACGGTGGGGCGCGCAACCGACTGGCGGTATCTGGTTGTCGCGGTCGGGCGCGACTACGAGGACGTCGCGCCGACGTCGGGCGTGTTCATCGGCAACCGCCCGGGCCGCTTCGACGCCCGGCAAACCGTGCGCGTCACCTCGATCACGCGCGCCGCGTAAGCCTCAGCGTTTCGGCATGCGGTCGCGGCGCGCTTTGGCGGGCTTGCCGCGGATCGTCGTCGTCCGCAGCGCCGCGATGATCCCGTTGACCGCCGCCGCCGGTACTTCGATCAGCGAGAAGCGGTCGGCGATCTCGATCGCGCCAATCTCGCCGGAGGGGATGCGCGCCTCGTTCGCGATCGCGCCGACGAGGTCGGCGGGGCGCACACCGGCCTGCCGTCCCAGCCCGATGTAGATGCGCGCCACGTCGGCGGACGGCGCCGCGCGCGGCGCTTTCGGCCGCGCAGCCTCGACTGCCGGGATGTCTTCCTCGTCGGCCGCGCCGTCGCGCGCCGCGTCGGCCAGCTTTACCGCCGCCGCGGCGAGGTCGAGCACGTCGTGCTCTTCCGCCAGCACCTCGACGACGCGCCGATACGGCTCGAGACCACCGCTCGAGAGCGCCTCTTCGAGAGCGGAGCGCACCAGCTCCAGCCGGCGCGCGCGCAGATCGTGGACCGTCGGGACCGACTCGATCGAGATCTTCCGCTTGGTGTGCTGCTCGATGTTGCGCAGCAGGCGGTGCTCGCGCGCCTCGGCGAGCGTGATCGCGACGCCCTCGCGGCCGGCGCGTCCCGTACGGCCGATGCGGTGCACATAGGCGTCCGGGGACGACGGAACGTCGAAGTTGACGACGTGCGAGACGTGCTCGATGTCGAGGCCGCGCGCGGCGACGTCGGTCGCGACGAGAATCTCCGACGCGCCGTCGCGGAAGCGCCGCAGCACGCGGTCGCGCTGCTCCTGCGAGAGGCCGCCGTGCAGCGCTTCGGCGCCGTAGCCGCGGCCGCCGAGCGTCTCGGTGAGCTCGTCGACTTCGAGCCGCGTGCGGCAGAACACGATCGCCGACGCCGGCGTCTCCATGTCGAGCACCCGTGCGAGCGCCGCGGCCTTGTGCCGCCGCTGCACGACGTACGCGACCTCGCGAACCCGAGGCGCCTCGCCCTTCGCAGGCTGTTCGCGGGCGATCGTCACGCGCACCGCGTCGCGCAAGTGACGCTTGGCGATCTCGAGGATGCGGCGCGGCATCGTCGCGGAGAACAGCGCGGTCTGACGTTCGTCCGGAAGCGCGGCGAGAATCGCCTCGAGCTCGTCGGCGAAGCCCATGTCGAGCATCTCGTCAGCCTCGTCGAGCACGACCGTCTCGACGCCGTCGAGCTTCAGCGTCCCGCGCGTCAGGTGGTCGAGCGCGCGGCCGGGCGTCGCGACGATGACGTCAACGCCGCGCTGCAGCGCGCGCAGCTGGAGCTGCAGCGACTGCCCGCCGTAGATCGGAAGGACGCGGACGTCGAGCGCCTTGCCGTAGCGATGGACCGCTTCGGCGACCTGCATCGCCAGCTCGCGGGTCGGGACGAGGACGAGGCCACGGATACGGCGTGCGCCCTCGCTCGGCGGTCCGATGCGATGGAGAAGCGGTAGGGCGAAG
>DASYFS010000344.1:0-1792 GCA_036498305.1 Candidatus Elarobacter sp.
TCTCCTCGACGCTCCGTGCTCGGGTCTGGGGATCCTCGGCCGTCAGCCGGAGGCGCGCTGGCGCAAGGATCCCGCCGACCCGGCGCGCATGGCCGAGCTCCAGCGTGCGCTGCTCGATGCGGCCGCCGGCTCGGTGAAGCCGGGCGGGACGCTGGTATACGCGGTGTGCTCGACCGACGCGCGCGAGGGTGAGGACGTCGTGGACGCCTTCCTCGCCGCGCACCGTGCGTTCGCGCGCGCCGAGATTCCCGAACGCTATGCCGAGTTCGTCACTGCGGGCGGCGACGTGCTCGTCGCGCCGGGGATCGGCGGGCGCGACGGCTTCTTCATCGCGAAGCTGGCCCGCACGCCGTGAACGTCTTCGCGCGGATCGAAGGGGCGTGCGCGCGCGTCGTCGAGGACGCCTTCGCGCGCGTCTTTCCGAGCGCGCTCGATCCGGCGCAGATCGGGCGCCGGCTCGTCACGACGGCGCAGGCCCACCCGAGCGATCTTTACCTCGTTCGCGTCCACCCGACCGACTATGCGCGCTTGGAAGCCGAGCGCGACTTCCTCGAAGGCCGCTGGACGGCGATGCTGCGCGAAGCGCTGCCCGCCGAACGCGGGGAGCCCGCGCGCGTCGTCCTCGACGAGGACCCCGACGTCGTCGCCGGCTCGCTCGCGATCGAAGCGGTCGTCGACGAGCGCACGCAGTCGCTCGCGCTGGTCCTCCCCGACGGCACCAGGTACACGCTCGCCGACGGCTTGACGATCGGCCGCGGCGAGGACAACGGCGTGCGGCTGCGCGACGCGCGGGCCTCGCGGGCGCACGCGCGGATCGTCGCCGACGGCAGCGGCTGGAGCGTCGAGGACCTCGGGTCGAGCAACGGCACCTTCGTCGACGGCGCGCAGGTGCGCCGGGCGCGGCTCGACCACAACCAAATCCTGACCGTCGGCGAGACGATGCTACGGGTCGAGGACGAGCCGTGACCGATCCTCGCCTGCTGACCTTAGGGCTCTCCTGCGCCTTCGTCGCCTACGTCGCCCTGGTGCGCGACCGCCGTGGGGCGCCGCCGGCTCCCAGGATCGAGGCCACGATCCCGACCGGCATAGAATTGACGGTTTTTCACGGCGGTACCATCAAGACATATCGCTTCGGACGGCGTATCCTGGTGGGGCGGTCCCCGTCGGCTGACCTTCGGCTCGACGACCCGCGAGTCAGCAGACTGCACGCGCGAATCGAGCTGCGAGACGACGGTGTGTACGTGGAAGACCTTGGAAGCCGAAACGGAACGACGATCGACGGACGGCCGGTTGTCTCGCCTCGTCTCCTGGCGGAAGATGACGAAGTGACCGTCGGCGAAGCGGCGCTGGTGTTCCGAGGAGTTGGGGCATGGAGATAGCGGTCGGTTCGCGGCCGGGAGTGCCGCGAGGAAACGACGAGGCATACGTTGCCGAGATCGTCGCGCCCGGGATCGTCCTGCTCGCCGTCGCGCACGGCTTCGGCCGCATCCGAGAACGCCCCGCGTCGGCCGTCGCCGCCGAGGCGATTCGCGACTCGCTCAAACGCCGCGTCCGCCGCGAGAAGCGCGATCCGCGCAGCGCGCTCGCCGGCGCCTTCTCCGCCGCCAACGCCCGCATCTACGCCCACTCCGGGAGCACCGAGGATTTCGTCGCCTCCGGAACGTCGCTGACCGCCGCCCTGATCCTCGGTGACCATGCCTTCGTCGGCCACGTCGGCGCGACGCGCGCGTACCTCGGCCGCGACGGCGCGCTGACCACGCTGACGACCGACGATGCGCTCGGTGACGGCGCG
>DASYFS010000345.1:0-1954 GCA_036498305.1 Candidatus Elarobacter sp.
GTCGGCGTCACGTTTGCGATCCCGCTGGCGACGGTCGCGAACCCGATCGCGGTGATGATCGCGATCCAGCTCTGCGCCGCGTTCTGCATCCCGTGCTACAACGTGACGCAGGTCAGCCTGCGCCAGCGGCTCGTCGCGCCGGACCAGCTCGGGCGCATGAACGCGACGATGAAGACGATCGTGTGGGGCGTGATGCCGATCGGCGCGCTGATCGGCGGCGGCCTCGGCACCGCGATCGGGATCGTCAACACGATCTGGGTCGGCGCCGCGGTGATGCTGACCGCGATCCCGTGGCTCTTCGCGCGCGAGATTCGCGCGCTGCCCAGAACGGCGCCGGCGCCGTGACCCGATGCATCGCCTCGCTGACGATCGCCGCGCTGCTCGTCTCGGGGACGTTCGCACCGGCGCGCGCGCAGTCGCCGCCTCCCGGTGCGGTCGTGAACGGGCTCTACACCTGGTACTTCGCGACCGCGCAGCGGAAGCACCCGTGGACGCGTGACCTCACCGAAGCGCGCAGGTTCCTTGAGCCGGGCCTCTACACGCTGCTGCGCTCCGCGATCGCTTACGACACGGCGCATCACAGCGCCGACATCATCGACGTCGACCCGTTCGCCGACGCGCAGATCCCCGCGACGTCGGCGTCGCTCGGAGCGCCGATCGCCGAGACGGGGCGGGTCCTCGTTCCCGTGCGGCTCGGCTACGGCCGGGGGACGGTCCGCACGGTCCGCGTTTCGGTGCGGCGCACCGGCGCCGCATGGTACGTCGCCGACATCATCGGAGAAGGCGGCTCCCTGCGCGACCTGCTCGTCACGAACTTCCGCCGCGTACATGCTGCGCCGGCCGGCGCTACTCGTCCGTGATCGTGCGGCCGGCGTCGTCGGCGGACTGCGGATACTGATCGAGCTCGTCGATCGCGATCTTCAGGCGGTGTTTCACGAGATCGATCCGCGGGCGCGCGCCCACTTCCCCGCCGAACGCCTTGGCCCGCACGGTCAGCCGCGTCGCAAGCTCCTCGACGACGCCGCTGAAGGCCTCGAGCTGCTCGAGCGGCGTGATGTCGGACTCGTCAACGTGCACGTCGCCTCGGTCCATCGCCATGCTGCGTTGTACCCGCTTCCGAAGTCAGCGACCGCTGCTGAGAGCGGCGACGGCTCCTCCGAAGAACGCCAGGGGCACGGTGACGACGAACACGCCGATTCCCCAATTGCGCCACGCATTCTCGACTGCGACAAATTCGGCGTCGTCGAAATACTGCCGGCTCGTGACCGCGACCTCATTGCCTTTGATGCCGTAGACGATCGCCATGACGAGCGTCGCCATGTTGGCGAGCGGAATCAGCGAGAGCACCAGATAGAGGATGCCGCGCCCGCTACGGCCGTGGTTCATCAGCCAGAACGGACAGAGCAGGAACGCACCCCAATTCCACTGGCCGATGAATTGCGCTCCGGGCCGCCCGTACGTCGGCGAATATCCCGGCGCGGCCGCCGCGAATGCATACGGCGACGCCGGCGCCGTCACGACGCCCGGAGTGCAGCGCGCGCACGCACCGTTGACGAGCGCGCTGCCGCAGTTCGAGCAAAACCGGCCGATCATCGTATCGTTCGCTCCCGTCAAGGTCGGGACGGCGCTAGTTCCTAGCCAACCAACCGTTTCCCTGGGCCGGACTATCCGCGGCGCGCGGCGTCGCCGAAGACCAGGCGGTCTTTCTGCAGGACGATGTTGATGAGGATGCCGACCGCGATGTAGTCCGTCATGAGCGCGCTTCCGCCGTACGACATGAAGGGGAGCGGGATCCCGGTGATGGGCATGATCCCGATCGTCATGCCGACGTTGACGATGACGTGGAACGCCAGCAGCGTGACGAGCCCGACGGACAGCAGCACGCCGAAGCGGTCCTTCGCCGCGAAGACGGCGCGCATCGCGAAGCCGATCGTCACCGCGTAGAGCGCGAGCA
>DASYFS010000346.1:0-12022 GCA_036498305.1 Candidatus Elarobacter sp.
AGGCACAGAAAGCCGAGCGGCGCGTCGGCGGCGGCGCGGAACTGGTGCCACGTCATCGGCGGGACGCGGCACAGATCGTGCTCGTGAACCTCACCGACCTCGTCGCCGATCAGCGCGGTTCCGCGGCCCCGCAGGATCAGCACGGCATGCACGTGCTCGTGCCGCTCGAGCGTACTGTAGCCGCCCGGCGCGATCTCGAAGTACCGCAGCTGGCTGCCGTGCTCTTCGAAGAGCACTTGGCGCGTGATCGAGCGGAACGGCGCGCTGCCCTCTTCTTTGTAGGCGAGGACCTCGACGTCGTCCCAGCCGTACGTTTCCTCGTCCGGGCGAAAGCTACGCGTGTGCGCCGACCGCTGCGTGTCCATGGCCCGCCACCTTCGCGACGTAATCGCGCGTTCGCTCCAACAACGCCTCGCGGGCGATGAGCAGGTTGCCGCCGATCAGCAGCATCGTGTCGACGCCGTAGAAGTGCAGCATCTCGTCGACCCGCTCGAGCTTCATCCCGCCGGCCGGGACGGGGAGCGCCGGCTTGAGGTCGCCCCACGGCGCGCGTGCCGCCTCGGCGAGCGCGGCGCACTCCTCGGGCGGGTAGGCGAACCGGCCGCCGTAGTTGGTGAAGATCGGCGCATCAACCCCGAAGAGCCGGAACAGCCGCCCGAAGAGCAAATCCGGCGCGATGCGTCCGCCGCCGGCCGAGGGATGACCGAGGTAGGCGAACTCCTGAAACTCTTCGACCAGCTCGACGAACGCCGGGATGCCGATGAGCATCGGCGCAACGAGCACAACCTCGACGCCGGCGTCACGCGCGATAAACGCGCGCTCGCGCAGCACCTTCGGCGTCCCCGAGAGGTTCGGCGCGTATGCGGTGCGCCTGCCGGTGATCTGCGCCGCTTCTTCAACGGCGCGGCTGCACGCGGCAACGCGCTCGGCATACCGCGACGCCTGCTGGTCGACGATCCCGTGATCGTCCTTGACGATGTCGACGCCGGCGAGCGCGAAGGTCTTGCACATCTTCGCCAGCTCATCGGTCGGCAGCCCTTGCGGCTTCATCGCCGTGCTCGTCAGCGCGCGATCGTACGCGCCGACCCGCGCGCGAATCCCCGTGATCCCGTGGCGCGGTCCGCCGAAGCGCGCGAGCAATGAGTCCGGCAGGTCGACGTTGACGAGCCGGACGTTCTCCCACAACGAGCAGTTGCCGAAAATCATGTTCATCAGCTGCGCCGGCTCGTGACCGGTCGTCTCGACCGCGATGTCGACGTCGACCCGATAGCGATCGTCGCCGACGCGCTCGATCGCGGCCACCTGCGCGACGATCTGGTCGAGGATGCGCTCGTCGGTGATCGCTTCGAGCGGGCACTCGACGCTCTGCTCGAGCGCCAGCGCGTTCGCGCGCGCCTCGATAAGATCGGCGGGGGCGTCGATCAGGTAGGTCGCGGTCAGCCAGGACATGTGGGCCTGCGTTTCAGGCCCGTCCCGCCCGGCTCCCTCAGGGGATCGCGAACCACCAGCATTGGGGCCACGGCCGGGTCGAGACCCGTTCGCCGTTCGGCCGTAGCCACTGCGTCCAGCTCGTATTGTGCAGGGCGAACGGCTGGCCGGCGTGGAGGTTCGCGTCCCAGGGGTCGAGCTTGTGCAGCGTCCACTTCTGCTCGGCGTAGCCGTCTTTGTAGTAGTAGCAGTTGGTCGACCGGAACGCGCCGAGCCGCCGGTAGTCGCCGACGCCGCTCTCATCGGTGTCGACGTACACCTCGTCGCCGTGCCGCAGCTGCCCCGCCACGCCGCTCGTCCGTTTGATCCGCAGCTTGATCGCCGACCAGCCCATCGTCGGATGGTACTGCTTGCCGAAGTTGGTCGTGAACTCTTCCACGAATGCGCCGAAAGCGCGGCGATCGGGCGCGTAGAGCGCGATCGAATCGCCCGAATTGATCGGCCGCGTCCCCGGCGCAAAGTACGGTGCCGCGAAGACCCACGTCGGCTTGGCGACGTCGGGGACGGAATCCGCGACCACGGTCGTGAGGTATCGCACGTCCTTAATGGTCATGATCTGCCCGGTCCACGAGACGTTCTCGAGGGTCACCGGGTCGTAGAAGTGCACCGTCTTGTCCGTGGTCGCATCGACCTTGCGTACGATCCACTTCTGTTGATCGTACGGCTGCTGGCCCTTCAGATTGCTGTAGAAGAGCGCCGGCGTCTTCCACGCGCCGAGGCGCGAGTATTCACCGACGTCGTTTTCGATCGTGACGATCTGAACGATGTCGCCGTCTTGCAGCGGCCGGCCCTGCGGCGCCCCGTCGAACCGCAGCATGACCCACTTCTCCTGTGATTGCTCGAGCGTCGGATAGTACTGATCGGCGACGTAGAGTCCGTTGTAGGACGTCTCCATCGTCGAGACGCGCGCTCCGTTGAGACTGGCCAGGCTGAACAGGTGGCCGCCCGTGACAGCGTCGCCGGGCGGCGGTAGGGGCTGGCGGCGCGCAACGGTCACGTCCGGCAACGCGGTCTCGATGCTCAGTGTACCGCTGCTGCCCTTGACGACCTTGAGAACGCTCGTGCGGATGGTCGCGTCGCCGACATCCACGACCGCGAACGTCGGCGGTCGGTCGGTGAGATCGGGTATCGACGCGCACTCGAAGCCGGAGTTGACGTAGACCGAAGGGCCGGCGGCCGTGGAGAACGCGGCGTTGACCGGCTTGTGCGTGTGCCCCATGACGACCACGGAAGCTCCGGTGGCGGCTGCGGTCAGGTGTGCGTAGCCGTCGAGGTTTTCCTGAAGGTCGTTGACGAGAGCGTTGACGGCTCCCCGTACGCCGACGCGCGCCACCCATTCCGAGAACAGTGAGGTATACGCCGCGTTGACCTGCTCGATCGTCACCTTGGTACCGTCGGCGAGCGTGAAGGGCGAGACGTCCGCGAGCTTGAGGTCCATCGAGCGGATGAGGCCTTCGAGCATCTCCTTTGCGATGCTCAGCGTCGGCCAGTTGATCGGGTTGAGGAGAAAATCGATCAGCCGAGGGAAGAAACCTTTGAAGTAGCTTGCGCTCAATGGCGTGCCGACGTCGTGCAGATCGGCGACGGTCTGGCCCTCCTTGAGACCTTTCTTGACGAAGTACGTCGCGACGCTACGGGTGACGAAGTGGCCGAGCGGCAGTGGGCGCATCGGGTTGCGCGTCGCGTGGTCCTGCGCGTTCGCCATCACGAACTCGTTCCCGTGCGTGAGCAGCACGGATGAGTTGCCCAACGGCCTGCTCGTCGTGCCCGGCACGAAATGGATTCGCGGCTTGCTCCCGGTGAGCAATGCCACATCGGCATCGGTGATGCCGATGTCGTGATTTCCGACGACGTACCAGACGCGGTTCGGCAGCGCCGTCGTCACTTTGCCGAAGAGCCCGTCGTTACCGAATAGCGCGGGCTGTGCGGCCACGATCTGCGCGACCGATGGCGGGCGCACGTCCGCCGGGTAGGTCCAGAAGTCGACGATGTCGCCGAGCAGCACGACGTCGCGGATCTCCGCCGCGTGGTCGATAATCCAGTGCAGGATCGCCGAGAGATGCGGCTGGTGCACCTTCGACTGGTACCAGTTCGTCCTCGCGTCCGTACCGATGTGGACGTCGCTGAGGACGACGATCTTGGTCTGAGCCACCCGGAACTCACTTCCTGCGCACACCCGCGCAAAGCCGGAAAGAACCGCATCGGCGCCTTCCTCAAGGACGGTAGTCCGTACCTCTAGCTGCCGGTCCCCTGGTAGCGATCGATTCCGACCCGCCACAGCGCGTACCCGACCGCGAAGCACAGCATGCCGACGACCGGCGTCAGCAGGCCGACGGCGGGATTCAAATTGAGTCCCGTCTCGCTCTTGTGCAGCAGAAACGTCGCCGGGAAGTAGTTCATGAACGCAAACGGGAGCACGAACGTCAGGACGAGGCGGACGCCGCGCTGATAGATCGAGATCGGATAGCGTGAGAACTCTTGCTCCAGCGACATGAAGACCCAGCGCAGCGAGTCGATGCGGGTGAACCAGAATGCCGCCGCCGCGATCGCCAGGCTGATCCCGAAGTCGATCAGCGCGCCGCCGATCGCGACGAGCGGAACGTACGCCAGGAACACCAGGTCGACGTGCACGCCCGCGAAAGCGGTCGCGACGGCGAAGTAGAGGACCGCGAGGATCAGCTCGTCCGGCGAGATCTGGTTCGGAACGGTGACGACCTGAAACAGCGGGTCGAGCGGGCGGACGAGGAAGCGGTCGAAGCGTCCTTCGCGGATGAACTCCGGGACGCTCCCGAGCGAGAAGAAGAGCGTGTTGTGCAGCGCGTGGCCGAGCATCCACAACCCGTACATGAAGGCCGTCTGCCGGAAGTCCCAGCCGTTGATCGAGGGGAAGTTCCGCAGCGTCACCCAGAGCGCGGTGACGGCGGTCCCGTGGTAGATCACGGTGAAGAACGCCCACATGATGAAGTTCGCCCGGTACTCGAGCATCGTGAGCAAGCTGGTCTTCCAGTAACGTGCGTACGCCGCGAGGTACACCCCGCGCACATTCCGGCCGCAAAGCGATCGTCCCCGTTCGGACGCCGTACCGGCTCGACCTCACCGCAACCGTTCTGCGGCGTCTCTCGACCAACGTCGTCGACGTCTTCGACGGAGCGGTCTACCGCCGGCTCGTCGGCGATCCTGCCGCGCCGACGCTGTTCGCGGCCGAGCAGCACGCGCCGGACGCGCTCACCGTGCGTCTCGACGGCCCCGGTTCGGATCGCTTTGACGCCGCGACGCTCGCGGAACGGCTCTTAGGCACACAGGTGTCGCTCGACGCGTTCGATACCGGCGCTGCGGCGATCCCGTGGCTCGCACCGCTCGCGAAGGGCGCGCGCGGCGTGAAGCCGCCGCGCTATCCGTCGCTGTGGGAGACGGTCGTCAACGCCGTCGTCTACCAGCAGATCTCGATTCACGCGGCCGGCGCGATCCTGCGCCGCGTCATCGAACGCTACGCCGTCGTGCGCGACGTCGGCGGCGTCGCGCTCGCACCGTTCCCGTCCGCGGCGACGCTGCTCGATGCCGATCCGCCCGAACTGCGCGCGCTGGGCCTTTCCGTCGGCAAGATCAACGCGCTCAAAGCGGTTGCCCGTGCGCTCGAAGACCAGGAGCTGGACGAGTTCGCGCTCGCCGAGCTGCCGACGCCGGAGCTGCTCGCGGCGCTGGTCGCGCACAAGGGGATCGGTCCCTGGACCGCCGCCGTGATCGCGCTGCGCGGCTTCGCGCGGCTCGATCTCTTTCCGATGAACGACTCCGGCGCCGCCGCGGCGCTGCGCCGGCTGTCGGGCGAGACGGACGTCGCGGTCGAGCCGGTTCTCGCCGCGCTGGCCCCGCAGCAGGGGATGCTCTACTACCACCTGCTGATCGCGCGTTTGGCGGAGCGCGGCGAGGTGGCGCTGGCGTAGCGGAACCCGGAGAGGGTCGACCGGGTCGCAGAAGGACGATGGCTACCCAGACCCCCGTCTTCACGATCCAGCGCGCGGCCGACCGCGCCGCCTTCGACCTCGGCTGGCTGCAGACGCACCACTCGTTCAGCTTTGCCGAGTACTACGACCCCAAGAACGTCAATTGGGGCGCGCTGCGTGTCTTCAACGACGATACCGTCCAGCCCGCACAGGGCTTCCCGACGCATCCGCACCGCGAGATGGAGATCGTGACCTACGTCTTGCGCGGCGAGCTTGAGCACCGCGACTCGCTGGGCTCGCACGGCGTCGTCGCGCCGGGCGGCGTGCAGTACGTCAGTGCCGGGACGGGCGTGCAGCACAGCGAGTTCAACCACTCGAAGAGCGAGCCGGTGCACTTCGTCCAGATGTGGGTCCTCCCGCGCTCCCGCGGCGGCGCACCCGGTTACGGACAGCAGTCGTTCACCGAAGAGCAGCGCCGCAATCGCTGGCTGGTTGTCGCGAGCGGTGAGAGCGGGATCGACGCGCCGGTGACGATTCGTCAGGATGCGACGCTCCGCGTCGCCAAGTTGGAGAACGCGTCGCTCTCGCACGCCTTCGCGCCGGACCGCTACGGCTTTCTGTTTGTCGCCGACGGGACGGTAACGGTGAACGGCGAGCCGCTCGCGACCGGCGACGCCGTTCGCACGCACGCGATCGAGACGCTCGACGTGCAGGGCACCGGCGAGCTCGTGCTATGGGACGTTCCGCCGGCGGAGCGCGCGGCATGAAGCAAGGACCGTGTGAAGACGCCGCGCACCTGCACGACGCCAAGCCGCGCACGCCGCAGGGCTGCGAAGAGTGTCTGCAGCTCGGCGACGAATGGGTCCATCTTCGCCGCTGCGACGCGTGCGGCCACATCGGCTGCTGCGATTCCTCGAAGAACAAGCACGCGACGAAGCACTACGGCAGCACGCACCATCCCGTGATCGCCTCGTTCCAGCCGGGCGAGAGCTGGAAATGGTGTTACGTGCACGAAGCCATCTGGGAGTGAACTCCGCGAACCGGGATTCGTTCACCGCAGCGGCGCTCCGCGCCGTTACGCGGGCGCACGAAGCGGCGACGATGTTCGGATCGCCGGTGCTCGGTACCGAGTACCTGCTCTTCGGGCTCGCCGGCGGCGACGATGGAACCGCTGCGGCATTGACGGCGGCCGTCGACCAAGCAGCGCTCAAGGCGCGGCTCGGTACCGTCACGGCGCCACCGTCGGAAGTGATGACGTTCACGCCGGCGTCGAAGGACGCGATCAGGCTCGCCTTTTCCGAGGCCGGCAAGCTCGACCACGCCTTTATCGGCACGGCGCACCTCGCGCTCGGCATCGTCGACGCCGACCCGTTCCCGCTGGCGGAGGGTGTCGGCGTCGAGCAGCTACGCGCCCAGCTCGAGGCGAATGCCCGGGCAGAGGCTGCCGCGATGCCGCCGCGACCGGAGGGACCGTGATCTTCGACCCGACGCAACTCCCGAACGACCTTCCCGTCCCGATCGACGACGGCGCTGCGGCGCACCTCGCCGGAACGCGCATCCCGTCCGTACCGCTGGTGGCGACCGACGGGACGCACGTCGATCTCTCGGCCGTTCCTGGGCTGGTCGTCGTGTTCGCATATCCGCGCACGGGGCGGCCGAACGAACCGTCGCTCGTCGAGGACTGGGATCAAATCCCGGGCGCGCGCGGCTGCACACCGCATACCAGCGGCTTTCGCGACCACTACGACGAGTTCGTCGACCTCGGCGCGCGCGTCTTCGGCCTCTCGACGCAGGACACCGCGTATCAGCGCGAGATGGTCGAGCGCGTGCACGTACCGTTCCCCGTCCTCTCCGATGAAGCGCTGGGGCTGACCCGCGCGTTGCGGCTGCCGACGATGGAGGTCGCCGGCCACACCCTGATCAAGCGCCTCGCCTGGATCGCGCGCGACGGCGTGATCGAGCGCGTCTTCTACCCGGTCTTCCCGCCCGACCGCAACGCCGAAGACGTCCTGGCAGCGCTGCGGTGAGCGAGAAGAAACAGCGCATCGGCGTCGTCGGCCTGGGCCGGATGGGCGCGAACATGGCGCGCCGCCTGCACGATATCGGCTATCCGGTCGTCGCGGTGTATGACGTCCGTCCCGAAGCGACGTGGGAGCTCGCGCGCGAGCTCGGCGCCGAAGCGGCCCCGACGTTGGCGCGGGTCACCGAGGTCTCCGACGTGATCGTCACCGTCGTGACCGACGACGCCGCGATGCTGCGCGTCTACGCGAGCGACGGCGACTCGTTACTGACCGGCGCGAGCGGCAAGATCTTCCTGAACTGCGCGACGATCACGCCCGACGTTCACCTGCGCGTCCAGGATCTCGCCGAATCATGCGGCGCGACTAGCCTCGAAGTGTGCCTGGCGAGCTCGATCCCGCAGGCGCGCAACGGGACGCTCTACATGATGGTCGGCGGCCGCCGCGCGACCTTCGATCAGGTCGAGCCGCTGCTGCAGGCGATGAGCAAGAGCCTGCGCTACGTCGGCGAGGCGGGCCGCGCGGCGCAAGTCAAAGCGCTCGTCAATATGGTCATGAACATCAACACCGCCGGCCTCGCCGAAGGGCTGGGCCTCGGCGAAGCGCTCGGCCTCGACCTCGCGATGCTCCAAGAGGTGTTCGCCCAAACCGGCGCCGCCTCACGCGTTCTCGAGACCGACGGCGACGACATGCGCAACCGCGAGCACGACACGTACTTCTCAGCCGCCCACGCCGCGAAGGACTCGCACATCGCCACGACGCTCGCACGCGACCTTGGCCTGCGCCTCCCGCTCGCCGAAGCGACGGCCGCGCAATACGACGCGATGGTCGCCCACGGCCTCGGCGAGCTCGACAAGTCGGGGATCGCCGAGCTGACGTTCCCGTCGCGCGTGCGCCTAACTCCCTAGTCGGTTCTTCGGTGCAATGAGAGAACGTTATGATTTCCGCATTCCCGAGGACATTGCGCGTACTCGCCTTTCGGATGATCAGGGACAGCGACTAGGCGACTCTGTTAGGCAAGTTTGCGCATACGGCGATGACCCGGTGATCGGTATCATCGCAGAAGCGCAAGCTGAGGCGAAGAACCGCGGGAGTTACTTCTACCTCTCGTGGTCCATTGACCGCGAGTACTCCGATGAAGAGCTCGACTCCGCCGAGCTATTCTTGGTCGCATTTGACTTTATCAATAAAGCCGGGGAAGAGCTGGGAACGCGCTACGACGAGCTCTCAGCGTGCCCTCTATGCGGCGCTGGCGCGCGGCAAGAGACGGAGCTCATTCTGGACTGTGGTGGGCTTTCATCGCGTAAGGACTTTGGACGCACGATTGCATTTGAGCTCCTCGTCAGCACTCGTGCGAAGGACGTATTCGATCAAAATGACGTTACGGGAGCGCGCTACGCACCCGTCGTATGCGCGCGGGGACCTAAAGTCCGCGGCGCAGCGTGGCGTCAGTTGTTGATGCCGGATCATGGGGTGCGCATCGTCGCTCCGACCGTCATCGCGAACCGCCCCTTTCAAGATCCTATGGACGCCGCTGCGCTTCGATACCGCTGCGAACTCGGACACACTCTCGGCTTGACCCTCGTATCTGAAGCGTACGTCGATCGTGAATCATGGGACGGCACGGATCTCGTCGCTTCGGATGCGTACGTCGGACTTCGGTCAGGGATGATCCGTCACAACCGCGAGATATTCGTGTCGCAGAAGATTCGCCGTCTTGTTGCGGCGGCAAAGATTAGGGGGGTGCGTTTTGAAGTAGCGCATCTCGTGTGACATGAGATGCCGTGTCAGAGGGTCTACGAGCGAGCGCTGATCCTAGCGATTGAGCCGCGCGCACGCCTCGGTGATCTGCTGACGCGCGGTCGCGTCGCGAATCTGCACGACGTAGTTACCGCCGCGCAGCTGGTTGATCGGCACCGAGACGATCGTGCTCGAGAGCTGCGAGGAGTTGACCGGATTCAGCGGGATCGCGTTGGCGAGCGCGGTTTCCCGGTTGTCGACGCAGTCGCTGCCCGGTACGACGGCGAGGCTCAGCGGATGTCCCACCGGGTTGGCGAGCTGGACGTTGATGCGCGTGCGGGTGCGCCCGATGACGGTCATGCCGACGGTGCCGTTGACGCTCGAGCCGTTGCGGCGTTCGAGCTGCACCAGGAACTGCTTCGCCTTTTGCGTCGCGAGCGCCGCGGCTTTGGCCGAGCCGCCGGTGGTTTGTGCGAATGCCGGGGCCGTCGAGGCGGCGGCGAGGATCATCAGAGCGGCGAGGCTGCGGCGCGTCATGCCGTGGTTCTACCCCGTTCGGCGGTCAAGCGGGCCAGGCGCGGTCGACGATCGCGCGCAGGCCGGCGTTCGGCGAGAGCGTTCCGAACGTCGCACCCCACTCGCTGCCAAGGCGCGAGGCGCAGAACGCGTCGCTGACCGCCGCCGGCGCGTGGCGGAGCAACAGCGAGGCCTGCAGCACCAGCGCCATCCGTTCGACGGTGCGGCGCGCCGCGGTTTCGCCGGCGGCGAGGCCGTCTTTGAGCGCGGCGAGCGCGGCGTCGAAGCGTGCGTCGGCCCCGGTCGCCGACGAGACCTCCGCGAGATACGCCTCGCGGCTCTCGGGCTGCCGCGCGAGCGCGCGCAGCAGGTCGAGCGCGTTGACGTTCCCCGAGCCTTCCCAGATGGAATTGACTGGCGCCTCGCGGTAGAGCCGCGGCATCATGCTCTCCTCGACGTACCCGTTGCCGCCGAGGCATTCCATCGCTTCGAAGGCGTGGGACGGCGCGCGCTTGCAGACCCAGTATTTCCCGAGCGCGATCGCGACGCGTGCGAAGGCGGACTCGAAGGGGTCGTCCGGCGCGCGGTCGACGGCGCGCGCCAGGCGCAATAGCAGCGCGGTCGCCGCTTCGGACTCCAGCGCAAGGTCGGCGAGGACGTTGGTCATCAGCGGCTGGTCGACGAGCAGCGCGCCGAAGGCGCGCCGGTGACGCGCGTGGTGCGCGGCCTGGGAGAACGCCTGGCGCATGATCGCCGCGCTGCCGGCGACGCAGTCCAGGCGCGTGTGGTTGACCATCTCGATGATCGTCGCGACGCCGCGTCCTTCGTCACCGATCCGCGAGGCGATCGCCCCGTTCAGCTCGATCTCGCTCGACGCGTTGGAGCGGTTGCCGAGCTTGTCTTTCAAACGCTGGATGTGGACCGCGTTGCGCGTACCGTCGGGGAGCACGCGCGGCAAGAAGAAGCAGCTCAGCCCGTCCGGTGCTTGCGCCAGCACGATGAACGCGTCGGACATCGGCGCACTGCAGAACCACTTGTGGCCGGTGAGCAGGTACGAGCCGTCCCCGAGCCGCTCGGCGCGCGTCGTGTTGGCGCGCACGTCCGACCCGCCTTGCTTCTCGGTCATCGCCATCCCGCAGAGCGCGCCGTGCTTCTCCGCGATGGGCTTGAGCGCCGGCTCGTACGCGCGCGCGGTGAAGACGCGCTCGAGCTGCGCGACGGCCTCCGGCGCGCGGCGCAGCACGGGGATAGACGCGTAGGTCATCGAGATCGGGCAGCCGTGACCGGCTTCGACCTGCGACCACACGTAGAACCGCGCGGCGCGCGCGACGTGCGCGCCGGGACGCGGCTCGCGCCACGGTCCGCCGTGCAGACCGTGTGCTGTCGCCACCTCCATGAGGCGGTGCCAGGACGGATGGAACGCTACATCGTCGACGCGGTTCCCGTACCGGTCGTGGGTACGCAGTTCGGGCGTGAAGCGGTTGGCGTCGACTCCCCACGCGATCGCCTCGGCCGAGCCGGCGCGCTTGCCGAGGACATGCAGCTCGGCGACGTCCCAGCCGGCGCCCTCCCGCCGGACGCCTTCCAACAGGGCGAGGTCCTGCGCGGCGACGTCGTAGCCGGCCAGCGGCGGCGGCTGGTTCGTCACCTCATGCGTCGCGTGTCCGGGGCGGTCGATCGTGTCCATCGCTACCTCCGGGCAGTCGTTCGCGCCCGAAGGCGGCGCGACCGCCCCCGGGGATGCCGAAGTCGAGGGAGAAGGTAAGCGTCCATGACGATGTTTCGACTCGCCGGGATTGTCGCGCTCGGCACCGCCTTCGCGCTCTGCGGCTGCTCGAAGAACAGCGACACCTCGTCGCAGAGCACCACGTCGACCACGGCGACGTCCGCACCGGAGAGCGCTGCGAGCGCGGCCCCGGACGCGAGCGCGACGACCGGCGTGACCGCGACGACCGGTGAAGCGACGACCACCAGCAGCTCGACGGGGAGCGGGACGTCCGGATTCATCGATCTGCCGGTCTACCCGGGCGCGAGCGAGCTCAAAGACCAAGGCATGACGATGTCGCAGAACGGCCAGTCACTGGCGATCAAGGTCTACGACGCGAAAGACGACGCCAAGACGGTCTCGGACTGGTACAAGTCGCACCTGCCCGCGGCCTGGAAGAACGGGATCGTCACCAGCGACAACAAGACGGTCGGCACGTTCGCCAACGAGATGAGCGACGGCGCGCAGACCGTGATCGTCGCAACGCAGGACGCGACGACGACGCGCATCCAGCTCTCGACCAAGCACGGCAAATGAGATGATCGAGCGGGCCG
>DASYFS010000347.1:0-2954 GCA_036498305.1 Candidatus Elarobacter sp.
GCGCTGTGGACCGGGGTCGCGATCTTCTTCCTCGGGATCGATTGGACGCTGTTCCACGTCTTCGGCGGCCGGGCGGCGTTTCTGCACGTCGGCGCGATCATCGGGACGGTCATGGTGGCGAACGTCTTCTTTGTCATCATCCCAGGCCAGAAGCGGATGCTCGCGCAGATCCGCGCCGGTCAGGATCCCGATCCGCGCCCGGGGCGGCTCGGCAAGATGCGTTCCGTCCACAACACGTACCTGACGCTCCCCGTGCTGTTCACGATGATCTCGAACCACTACCCGCTGGCGTACGGCACGTCGTGGGGTTGGCTCGTCCTCGCGGCGCTCGCGGCGGCGGGCGTGCTGGTACGCCGCTTCTTCGTGATCAGCCACAAAGGCCGGCTCGTGTGGGCGCTCCCCGCGGTCGCGGCGCTGCTTATCGCGCTGACGGCGGTCGCAATCGCGCCGAGACGGGCCACGCACGTCGATATGAACGCCGCGGTGCCCGCCGCTACGGCGGTCGAGGCGATCGTCGCACAGCGCTGCGCGGTCTGCCACTCTCCGCATCCGACGCAGCCCGGCATCAGCGCGCCGCCCGCCGGCGTGCTGCTCGACACTCCCGAGCACCTCAAAGCGAACGCCAGCCGCGTCTACGCGCAGGCGGTCGCGAGCCGCGCCATGCCGCTGGGGAACGTTACCGGTATGACCGATGACGAGCGCAAGACCGTCGGCGCCTGGATCGACGCCGGAGCACAGCTCTGATGGCCAGCGTCTCCACGCACGTCCTCGACACCTCGCGCGGCATCCCGGCCGACGGCGTCGCCGTTAGCCTGTTCCGCGTCGACCCCGAGGGCCGCACGCACATCGCCAGCGCGACGACGAACCCCGACGGCCGCATCGGCGCGCCGCTGCCGAAACTCGAACCCGGCATCTACACGCTCGTGTTCGAGGTCGAGCGCTACTTCCGGCGCTTCGGGACGGAGTCGTTCTACGACGAGATCACCGTGCGCTTTCACGTGACCGACGACGGCCGCCACTATCACGTGCCGCTGCTGCTCTCGCCCTGGAGCTACAGCACCTATCGCGGCTCCTAGCCGCGAACGTTCTCGCTAGCGTGCGGCCTTGTAGGCTGCCCAGCCGCCGTATTGCGAGACGTCCGGATAGCCGCGCTCTTCGATGAGCGCACGCGGGTAGATCATCGCGCTGACGTGCGAGCCGTCCTCGAGCTCGATGGGGGCCTCGTACAGGTTCGGCGGCTCGGTCGCGATGAGGTGCACGTGCTGCTCGTCGCTCATCTCGTAGACCTCGCCGGCGATCGCGATCCCGCCGCTCTCGACCTCGTAGATCCCCGGATGCTGGTCCTCGACGGAATGGAGACGGTACTTCGGCGCGGTCTTGGCCTCGCGCACGAAGCGTGCTCCCGAGAGATTGCCGTGATCGGGCTGTCCGCGCAACGCGGAGCCGCAAATGAAGAACTGCATCGCGGTTACCGTTCGCGGCGCATCGCGGCTCGCCTAGCGTTCGGCCGCCGCGAGCAGCGCCGCGGCGAGCGCGTCGACGCCGAGCTCGAGGTCGGCCGGCGCGGTGCGCTCGTCGCCGACGTGGCTGCGGCCGCCGATGCTCGGGACGAAGATCATCGCCGCCGGCGCGACGTGCGCGACGCACATCGCGTCGTGTCCCGCACCGCTGGCGATGTCGATCGCGCGCGGATCGAGCGGCAGACACGCGTCGCGCACGATCTCGCGCAGCGCGCGGTCCATCGGGACGGCTGCCCGTACCTCGAGCTGCTCGATCGCGATCCGCACGTTCCGCTCGCGCGCGCCGGAGGCCGCCGTCTCGCGCAGCTGCCGCTCGATCTCGATCACGCGCGCGTCGTGGACCGACCGGATGTCGACGCGGAAGACGACGCGACCGGGGACGATGTTCGTCTGGTTCGGCTCGACGTCGAGCATCCCGACGGTCGCGACCGACTGGCCCGCGCCGAGTGCCGCGCGCTCGATAGCGAGGACGAGCTCGCTCGCGGCGCAGAGCGCGTCGGAGCGGTCGGCCATCGGGATCGTCCCGGCGTGTCCCGCCGTTCCGTCGATCGTGACGCGCAGCCGCCGCTGACCGGCGATCGCGGTGACGACGCCGAGCCGGACGCCGCGCGCTTCCAGCACCGGCCCCTGCTCGATGTGCAGCTCCAAGTACGCGGCGGGCGGCGGGAAGCCGTCGCGAACCGGGACGCCGTCGAGCAGCCCCGACGGACCGCGCACGACGTCGGCAAACGGTGCGCCGTCGTCGGCAACGAGCATCGCAACGTCGTCGTACGAGGTGAGGCCGGCATAGACGGAGCTGCCCAGGCATCCCAGCGGGAAGCGGCTTCCCTCCTCGCCGGCCCACGCGACGGCTTCGAGCGTTCGCCGCGGCCGCTCGCCGGAACGCGCGATCCGTTCGAGCGCCGTGAGGCCGCCGACGACACCGTACGCGCCGTCGTAGGCGCCGCCGTTGCGGACGGTGTCGAGATGCGAGCCGCACTGGACGGGCGGTCCCGGCTCACGTCCCTCGAGTCGCGCGAACACGTTGCCGACGCGATCCTGTTCGACGGTCAGGCCGGCATCGCGCGCCCACGCTGCGAACCGCGTGCGCGCGGCATGCTCAGCGGCACTGAAGAGCGGACGGTCGATGCCGTCGGCGGTCGCGCCGAGCGCCGCGAGGTCGGCGAGCCGCTCGTGGACCGTCACACGGCTTCCGCAACGGCGGCGTCGAGCCGCGCGACGTAGGCGTCGCGCGCGCCGGCATCGAGAAACGACGCCTCGAAGCTGTTGCGCGCCAGCGTCACCAGTGCATCCGACGGCAGCGCCAGCGCATCGGCGACGGCCGCGAGATTGTCGCCGGCATAGCCGCCGAAGTACGCCGGATCGTCGGAGTTGACGGTCGCGACGAGCCGCTCGTCGAGCATCGCCCCCAGCGGATGATGGCGCAGCGTGTCG
>DASYFS010000348.1:0-35459 GCA_036498305.1 Candidatus Elarobacter sp.
CGATCCTCGCGAGAGCGGGTATTGTCCCGCGTACGACCGCGACGCGCGCGCGTTCTTCGCGTCGCTGGGGATCGGGCGTTGGCCCGACGGCACCGTGCTCTGCGGCGGCGTCCCGCTGCGCCCGTGAGCGCCGCTCAGGTCAGGTTGAAGACGAGCAGTCCGACGACCGAGACCAGGTTGAACGTCCCGTGCGCGATCATCGTGACGGCGAGCGAGCCGGTGCGGTAGTAGAACCACGCCAGCACCATCCCTCCGGCGGCGAGCGGGAGCATCGCCGGCAGCGAGTGCGGGTCGCCGTGTGCCACGCCGAACAGCAGACCGCTGAGCACGATCGCGACGGCGGGTCCAGTATAGCGCAGGAACGCGTTGAAGATAAAGCCGCGGAACACGAGCTCTTCGACGAACGGCGCGATGACGACCGCGAAGGTGACGAAGAGCGCGAGCGCCGGCCCGTGCGCCGACTTCAGCATGTCGACCGCCGTTTCGGTGATCTTGCTGTGGACGAGGCGTTCCTCGAGCGCGCCGGTCACCTGGATCGCGACGAACATCCCGACCGCGGCCGCCAACGCCCACCCGATCTCCCCGACCGTCGGCAGCCGCAGCCCAAGGTCGCGCAGCGAACGCTGCGCCAACCGCGGCAGGCCGACGCCGAGCGCGACGACGACCGGAAGATAGACTCCGACGGCCTGCGAACCCAATGCCAGCATCGTGCTCGGGTGCTTGAGCGACGCCGCGCCGAACGCCAGCACCCACACCAGCGAGAAGACGAAGAGCGCGACGAACACGAGCCCGACCGTCGCGAACGCGAGCAGCAGCGAGCCCCACCAAACGAAAGCGCTAGGAGGCCAGAGCGTCGGCGAGAGCGGCGAACGTGCGGAGGTCGAGGTCTTCACCACGGATCTCGGGAGCGAGCGAGAGGGATGCGATCGCCGCGGAGATGCGCTCGCGCGGGAGATCGAGCGCAAGCGAGAGCGAGTTCGCCAACGTTTTGCGGCGGTACGCGAACGCGCCGCGCACGACCTGTTCGAAGCGTCCCCGATCGCGTACCAGTGCGGCCGGCTCCGCCAGGCGGCGCAGCACGACGACCGACGATACGACCCCGGGCTGCGGATAGAACGCGCTCGGCGGGACGGTGAGCGCGCGCTCGACCTTCATCGTCAGCGCGATCGCGATGGTGAGGCTGCCGTACTGTGCCGTACCGGGACGCGCCAGGAGGCGGTCGGCGACGTCCTTCTGGATCATCGCGACGATGCGCTCGGGCGGGCGCTCCATCGTCGCGAGCCGCACCAGCAGCGGGGTTCCGACGTTGTACGGCAGGTTCCCGGCCGCGCGCCACTCGCCGCCGGCCGCCCATCCTTCGTAGTCGAACGCGAGCGCGTCGGCGGCGCGCACGTCGACGCCCGCGAGATCGGCACGTGCGTTCAGCACCGCGATCATGTCGGGATCGACGTCGAACGCGGTGACGTCGGCGCCGAGCCGCAGCAGCGCCGCGGTGAGCGCGCCGGTTCCGGCGCCGATCTCGAGGACGCGATCGCCGGGCGCGTCGACGGCGAGCCGGGCGATGCGCGTCGCCGTCCCGCCGTCCATCAGGAAGTGTTGGCCGAGTCGTTTCTTGGGCCGCAGCCCGCGCGCGCCGAGGAGCGCGCGCGGATGGGTTCGCTCGTCCGCTATTTGATCAGGTACACCGTGACGGGGCGGCGTCCGAACCGATACGCCTGCGCATCGGAGTTGAAGCCGAGGTCGATCCGCCGGCCGCGAATCGCTCCGCCGGTGTCGCCGGCGACGGCGTGGCCGTAGCCCGGGATGTACATCCGGGTGCCCAGCGGGATCACGCGCGGGTCGACCGCGACGATCCCGTGGCCGGCGGGGCGTCCGCTGGCGGTCGTCCCGCTGCAGCCGGCACAGTTGGCGGTGTAGGCGGTCGCGACCATCGAGAGCGCCGAGCTGGCGAGCCGCAGCGTCCCGGTGACGCCCTTCTGGGCGACCTCGGAGAGGGCGGTGTACTCGCCGATCCCCTCGGCGACGATCCGGTCCTTCGGCGCCCGCAAGACGCGCGTCACCATGATCTGGTGGCGGGTCCGCGAGCGGTCGAGAGCGCGGGAGACGCGGTAGGAGATCTCGCGGAGCCCGGCTTGCCCCGGCGCGAGCACGACCTGCTTTCCGACCGGCAAGGTGAAGGCGAAGCGCTTCACTACGGCGGCGGGAACCGGCGTGCGGACCGTCTCGGTCCAGGCCTCGACGTGCCGGACCGAGACGACGGCGTCGCTCTCCAGCGCCGAAGCCGGCGCGGGCGAGACGGTGTCGTGACGGTCCCAGGCGACGTGCTGCTGGGCCAGCAGCTCGGAGACGGAAGCTGCCGCGCTGCGGAGGGTGCGGGTCTGGCCGTCGACGACGACGGTCAGCGGGACCGCGGTGCGGTAGCTGACGGTCTCGCCGTCGATCAGGGGACTCTGGGCATCGACGCTCAGCGCGTCGTCGGGGGTGGGGATCAGCCCGCGCTCGGTCAGCAGGTCGCCGGCGGTCGCGGAGCGGGTCTCGATGGTTTCGGTGAGCCCGTCGTGGATCAACGTGACGTGCTTGGCAGGGCCCGGCGCCGCGACCGCGGCGACCGTTTTGGCGACCCGATCGGTGACCGTACCGGCACCGAACGGGATCAACAGGCCCAAGGAAAGCACGCTCGTCGCCACGAGCGGCGAGGGAAGATCGTTTCTGATCGTCCGACTCCTTTCTCGTGCGGAGGGTGCGGCCCAGTACGCGCGGGTCAAAGACCCGAGCTGACGTGGTTCGCACTCGACGTCGTAGCGGTGGTCGGCGAGCCTAGGAAAGGCTCGGTCGAATGCTCCCGGACCCGACGGGTCGCGGTGAACGGGGGAAAGGTAGCACGATCACAGCGGGCTCGTCAAATACCGGGGTCCTAGGAAAGAGGGTTGACCTTTTGGTACGCGGGTGCGCGTGCCGCGCGCACGGTGGAACCCTGGCGACGGCAGCGAAGGGAGCGTCGTGCGCGTCGCATTTTTCACCGAATGCTACAAGCCGATCGTCAACGGCGTCGTCGCCAGCATCGATGCGCTGCGCGATGGTCTCGTCGCGCACGGCACCGGCGTCACGACGATCGCGCCGCGCTTTCCGCACTTCGTCGACGACGCGCGCGACGTCGTGCGGATCCCCTCGCTGCCGCTGCCGACGCCGACCGCGTATCGGTTGTGCGTGCCGTATCTGAGCGGCGACGATCGCCGGCGTTTGCGCGGCGTCGACGTCGTGCACGCGCACTCGCCGTTCGTGACCGGCTGGATGGCGGCGCAATACGCGCGCCGCAATCGGCTGCCGCTCGTCTTCACCTATCACACGCGTCTCGATGCGTACGCGCACTACGCGCCGTTCGATCGCTCCACCGCGGAACGCGCGATGGTAACGCTGACGCGGCGCTACGCAAACGCGGCCGACGCCGTCGTCGTGCCGACCTCCGCGATGGAGACGCGTTTGCGCGAGCTCGGCGTGCGCGCGCCGATCGCCGTCGTGCCGAGCGCGATCGACGTCGAGCAGTTCGCCGGCGGACGGCGCAGCGCGCTCGTGCGGGCGTGGCTCGGCGCGAACGACGACGCGCCGCTCGCGCTCGTCGTCTCGCGGCTCGGCGTCGAGAAGAATCTCGAGCTCGCGATCGAGGCGCTGGCGCGGCGCGACGATCTGCTGCTGGCGGTCGTCGGCGAGGGACCGCATCGGCCCGCGCTCGAGGAGCGAGCGCGGCGGATCGGCGTCGCGGGGCGGGTGCGCTTCGTCGGCTCGCTCGACCGCGACCGGCTCCCCGACGTCTACGCCTCGGCCGACGCGTTTTTGTTTCCGTCGACGACGGAGACCCAGGGGCTGGTCCTCGCCGAGGCGCTCGCCGCGGGCCTCCCGGTCGTCGCCGCCGAGAGTGCGGCGAGCCGTGACGTCCTCGGCGTCGCGGGCCGGATCGTCCCGGCGGACCCGGCAGCGGTCGCCGCAGCATTAGCCGACGCGATCGCGTTCGGGCGCGATCAGAGTGCCGTACGTTTGGCATACTCGCGGTTTACGGTGGAGATGCAGACGCGACGGATGCTCGAGCTCTACGGGGAGGTCGTCGCCGCGCGGGCTGCTTGACTCGAACATATGTTCGATGTACGATGAACGCAGGAGCCATGCCGCAGACCACACGCCACCGTTCCGCCGACGTCGCCGTCGGCTACGCCGCCGACCGCACCGGACGCGGGATCGCCTACGCCGCGATCGCGACCGGCGGCGGACGCAGCCTCGCCCGGATCCCCTTCGGCGCGATCCCGCTGCCGGCGCACGAGGGCCGCGAGCTCGCCTACGCCGCGCTGACCGCGGTCGGCAACCACCTCCGCGGTGCCGGCTTCACCCGCGTCCGCTTGCGTCTCGCCGACGAAGCGGCGGTCGAGGAGGTCAACGGCCGCCGGCCGGTCGCGCCGGCGCTGACGATGCCGTACGTGAAGACGCGCTGCACGCTGCACGGCTTCGCCCTGGCTCGCGTCGAACGGGCGGAGCCGATTGAAACGAGCGACCTCCAGACCCGCGCCCGCGCCGAGCTCGCCGGACGCGCCCCCGCCGCCGCCTGACCTGGCCCTACGCGCCCGGCTCACCGCCGCCGACCTCCCGCACGACGCGGTCGGCATGGCGCGCGCGCTGATCGGGACGATCCTGGTCCGCGTCGCCGGCGGCGAGCTGCTTGCCGGACGCATCGTCGAAACCGAAGCGTATCACCCGAGCGATCCGGCGTCGCATGCGTATCGCGGCGAGACGGCGCGCAACCGCGCGATGTTCGGTCCGCCGCTGCACGCGTACGTCTATTTCATCTATGGTGCGAATTGGTGCCTCAACGTCACCGCCGAAGACGAGGGCGTCGGCGCCGCGGCGCTGGTGCGCGCGTGCGAGCCGCTGCGCGGACTAGAAACGATGCGCGCGCTGCGCGGACGGCCGATGCTGCGCGATCACGAGCTCGCTCGGGGCCCCGGAAACCTGTGCCGCGCGTTCGGAATCGGCCCGGCCTGCGACGGGCTCGACCTCTCGACGAGCCCGGAGCTGTGGCTCGCGCCCGGTGCGCCGCCCGCCGAGATCGGGACGAGCGTCCGCGTCGGGCTGACGAAGGCCGCCGACGAACAGCTGCGGTTCTACCTGCGCGGGAGCCCGGCGGTGAGCGGACGGCGCGCCTTGTCCCCGTGACGCCGGTATGATAGACTCCGGTCGTCGCGCGGTCCCGTATCGTGCCGACGTTTCGCGTTCCTCGGCGTCTCGCGCCGACGAGCGGCCCCGGCAGCCTCGCCGGACGGGCCCCGTCGGGACGAACGCCCGCCTCCCCGAGGGAGCACTTCGCTGCAGTTCGACAACCGTCCCCAACCCAACGGCCGCCCCGAAGGCGGAGGCCGTCGCCGCCGCTCGCGGCGCAACCGCAATCGCTATAACGATCAGAATGCGCCGTCCCAGCAAGACGTTTTCACCCAGCCGGAGTTCCCGCAGGCGGTCGGGCCGCCGCTCCTCTCCGCCGAGCAGCTCGCGGAGATGAGCAAAGCCGAGCTCAACGAGCTCGCCAAGACGTTCGAGATCGAGAACCCGACGAAGATCAAGAAGGACGACCTCGTCGCGCAGATCATCGAGCTGCAAGCGGCACGCAGCGGTCTGGAAAAAGCGAACGGCGTCCTCGACGTCCTGCCGGAAGGCTACGGCTTCTTGCGGCGCGAGGGCTACCTCGTCGGCACCGACGACATCTATATCTCGCAGTCGCAGATCCGCCGCTTCGAGCTGCGCCGCGGCGATCTGGTCGCGGGGCAAGTGCGCCGGCCGAAAGAGAACGAGAAGTACTACGGGATCGTGAAGGTCGAGACGGTCAACGGGCACCCGCCCGAGGCAATCGTCGGCCGTCCGATCTTCGAAGATCTGGGCGCCGAACCGCCTACCGAGCGTTTCGCGCTCGAGATGCGCGGCGATCTCACGACGCGCGCGCTCGATTTGTTCGCGCCGCTCGGCCGCGGCCAGCGCGCGCTGCTGCTCGCGCCGCCGCGCACCGACGACGCCGCGCTGCTCGTGCGCATCGGGCGCGCGATCGAGGCCAACGATCCTTCGGCGCAGGTGATCGTGCTGCTCGTCGACGAGCGGCCCGAAGCGGTCACCCATCTGCAGCGCACGCTCGACGCCGAGGTCGTCGCGACGACGTTCGAAGAGCATCCCGACAACCACGTGACGACCGCCGAGCTCGTGTTCGAACGCGCGAAGCGGATCGCCGAGCTGGGCGGCAACGCCGTCGTGCTGCTCTCGTCGCTGACGCGGCTGGCGCGCGCGTACGGTTCGACCGGACATCACAAGCAGGGCGGAGCGATCGACGCGCAGGCGCTCGCGCGGCCGAAGCGTCTCTTCGGCGCGGCGCGCGCCGTCGAGGGCGGCGGCTCGATGACCGTCGTCGCGACGGTGTCGACCGGGACGTCGGCGTTCGACCAGCTCGTCGTCGACGAGTTCTCGACGACGTGCAACGCCGAGATCGTGCTCGCACGCGAGCTCGCCGAGGCGCGCGCGTATCCGCCGGTCGACCTGCTGCGCAGCGGGAACTGGTACGAAGAACAGCTGCTCAGCGAGATCGCGCTGCACAAGGTCAGCGATCAGCGCCGCGCGCTGGCGGGGACGCCGAGCGTCGCCGCGTCCGAGCGGATCTACGCCGCTCTTGCAGCGACCAAGACGAACGACGAGTTCCTCACCTCCTTCGACCGCAAGAAAGTCTGACCGGCTGAGACTGCAGAAGTACCTCGCCTCGGCCGGCGTCGCGTCGCGCCGCCGCGCCGAGGAGCTGATCGTCGCGGGCCGTGTCCGCGTCGGCGGGAACGTCGTGCGCGAGCTCGGCACGACGGTCGACGAGGCAGCGCAGGTCGAAGTCGACGGGCGGATCGTCCGCCCGTCGGCGACGCGAACCTACGTCGTTCTGCACAAGCCGATCGGCGTCGTCACCACGATGCGCGACCCCGAGGGGCGGCGCACTGTCGCCGAGCTCGCGCGCCGCGCCGGGATCAACGCGCGCGTCGTCCCCGTCGGCCGGCTCGACTACGACACCAGCGGCGTGCTGCTGCTGACCGACGACGGCGCGATCGCGAACGTCCTGACGCACCCGCGCTTCGGCGTCGAGAAGACGTATCGCGCGACGCTGCGCGGACGGCTCGAGCCCGATGCGGTGGAGCGGATCCTGCAGGGCGTCCGTCTGGACGGCGGCCGCGCTGCGCCGGCGAAGCTGCGCGTCGTCGCGGTGAAGCGCGACGTTTCGCTCGTCGACGTCACCATCCACGAAGGGAAGAACCGCCAAGTGCGCCGGATGTTCGAGTCCGTCGACCATCCCGTGATCGCGCTGCAGCGCCTGCGCTTCGGCCCGATCTCGCTCGGCGATCTGCCGATTGGCGGGGTGCGCCCGGCGACCGAGCGCGAGATCGCGGCACTCCGCCTCATCGCGTCGGAAGCCGCGGAGACCCCGGCAGCGGAGGACGAGACGTGAGCATCGTGCGCGGGATTCGCGGCGCGATTACCGTCACACGTGATGAGCCCGGGCTGATCCTCGATGCGACCGAGAAATTGCTGCGGGCGATCGTCGAAGCGAACCCGTTCGCGCCGGAGGACGTCGCTTCGGCGCTGTTCACGGTCACCCCCGATCTGGTCTCGGAGTTCCCGGCGGCGGCAGCGCGGCGGATGGGTTGGACGCTGGTGCCGTTGTTGAACTTCACCGAGATCGGGGTACCGGGACGTCTGGAGCGCTGCATTCGCGTCCTCATCCACGTCAACACCGATCTCGCCCAGGACGCGATCCAGCATGTCTACCTGGAAGGCGCTCGGGTGCTCCGTCCGGATCTTCTGACCGACCGCTGAGTTTGGCCATCGGGCCAATGCGACGGGGAGGTAATCGGCCGTTCGTCGCACAATCGCGCCCGGTCGAGAGCCAAGGCGAGTGCGCCGCGCGCGGCGCGGGGCTCGATGACCGGGAACCACTGACCGCCGCCGTACGTTTGTTCCCGTATCCCACTCCCCGTGTTCCGAGGTACCATGGCCGACTGCACCATCCGCCCCCTCGCTGTAACGGCGCTCCTTGCGACGGCGCTGCTGCCGTTGAGCGTCGCGGCGCAGACGTCGCAGTTCTACGCGCCGCCGAAGATGCTCAAGCAGGGGACGTCCACCGCACCGATCCTCGGCTCGGGAGCCGTCACGGTGCAGGTCTTCGTCACGAAGGCCGGTGCCGTCGGATCGGTCAAGGTCGAGAAATCGACCAACCACGGCGACGACGCAGCAGCGGTCCAAATTGCGAAGAGCTCGACGTATAAGCCCGGCGCGCGCGACGGGAAGCCGATCGACGCCTTCTACACGATGGCGTTGAAGTTCAACGGCTCGAGCGTCTCGACGGATACGGGCTCTACGGTCACCGACGTGAATGCGGCGAACGCGCTCATCCGCGCCGGGAAGTACGACGAAGCGAAGACGAACCTGCAGGCATATCTCACCGGGCACCCGGGCGACAAGAACGCCGAAGCGCTGCTGGGCGTCGCCGACGGGTTCCTCAACGATAACGCCGGAGCAGCGGCGGCCTTCGACGCAGCGGGGACGATTCCGGACAAGTTCAAGCCGGTCGCCGCAAAGGCGTATTCCGACGCCGCCGTCGACGCGCTCAAGGCGAAGAACAACGACCAGGCGATCGCGCTTTCCGACAAGGCGCTGGCGCTCCAGCAGAACGTCAACGCGCTCTACATTCAAGGCACTGCGTACGCCAACGCGCAGAAGTACCCGCAGGCGATCGCCGACCTCGAGAAAGCGAAGACGATGGCATCGAGCGGCCGCGCCGATGCAGCGACGCTCAACGCGATCGACGCGTCGCTCGCGAGCGCGTACATCTTCGGCGGTCAGACCGACAAGGGGCTGGCGCTGGCGAAGGCGCTCAAGCAGCGCGATCCGTCGAGCACGCGCGTCGACGCCACGATGGCGTCCTACTACAACCAGCAAGCCGTCGCGGCACAGCAGGCAGGCAAGACCGACGACGCGGTCGCGCTTCTCGAGCAGGGTGCACAGGCGCTTCCCAGCCAGGGCGCGACGATGTATATCCAGGCAGCGAACCTACTCGCCGCCGGCAAGACGCCGGACTGGAAAAAAGTGAAGGCCGAGGCGGACAAGGCAATCGCGCTCAGCCCGAACGACCCCCGCGCCAACTACGTCGCCGGCATCGCGCTCGCGAACGGCGGCGATAGGACCAATGCGATCCCGTATTTGCAGAAGGCCAAGGCCAACGCCGGCTCGGACGCGTCGCTGAACGGCGACATCGATAAGGCACTCGCTCTCCTAAACAAGAAGCAGTAGGAATGGGGCGGGGGACCGCCAACAGGTAGGCCCGCGCCGGGCCTCGCCCCGCGCCCTTTCATTTACGCCCCGGAATCGACGCCCGGAACATCACCCCTCGCGACATCGGAGGCTCGACTCGAGCTCGTGGACATTTTTAGCGGTTTCTTAACGGCCGTCGTCAAGGGCGGCCCCGCGATGTGGATGCTACTGCTCCTTTCGGTAGTGGCCGTCGCCATCGTCATCGAGCGGCTCCTTTTCTTCGCGAGCCAGCATTCGGATTCGAAGGGGCTGCTCCGAGCGATCGGGCAGCGCATCGCCGCCGACGACCTCGCCGGCGCGATCAAACTCTGCCGCCAGAACAAGGGGATGCTCCCGAAGATCCTCGAGTTCGGCCTCCAGCGCGGCGAGAAGAACCGCGCCGACATCACCGACGCGCTCTCGATCGCGCTGATGGAGAACCTCAACTCGCTCGAGCGCAATCTCGGCGTCATCGGCACCATCGCCGTCATCGCGCCGTTCGTCGGGCTGTTCGGTACCGTGCTCGGTATCATCCGCGCCTTCGACGACATCGCGCTCAAGGGGAACTCGACCCCGGCGGTCGTCGCGGCCGGCGTCTCCGAAGCGCTGATCACGACCGCGGCGGGCCTGTTCGTCGCCGTCACGGCCGTTATCTTCTTCAACTACTTCAAGACGCGGATCAAGGCGTACAACCAAGAGATGATCGTGGCATCGAACCAGCTCGCCGAGATGCTCCACTTCCACAACACCGGCGCCGCGATCCCGACCGACCTCTACCAGCCCTCGAAGTAGCCGGCCGCTGAACCTCACGCCCGAAGGTCTCGACTCATGAGTATGGTCTCCGCCCAGCAAGACGACGAGGTGATGGCTGAGATCAACATCACGCCGTTCACCGACGTGCTGCTGGTCCTTCTGATCATCTTCATGATTCTGGCCGCCCTGGTCGCGCCGCCCGGCTTCGAGAAGCAGCTGCCCGACAAGAGCGACTCCGCGCCGACGCAGCCGCAGCACAAGACCGACAACATCGACGTGCTCGTCAACGAGACGGGCGTCATCTACGTCGACGGTAAGCGCTCCGACGCCACGCGCATCTACGGAGACATGCAAGACGTGTACCGCCGCAAGGGCAACAAGCACGTGTCCCTCACGGCCGACGTCAAGGCGCCGTACGGCACGATCATCAAGATCCTCGACGCCGCGAAGATCGCGGGCCTCAACGACGTCGGATTCGTGACGTCGTAAGGCTCGTGGCGCGCGCTCAGCAGTAAGAGAAGGAAGCTCCCTACGTGGCCGTCACCACCGGACAAGGCGAAGAAGAGGTGATGTCGACGATCAACATCACGCCGTTCACGGACGTGCTGTTGGTCCTCCTCATCATCTTCATCATCCTCGCCTCGGTCGTCAAAGAGCCGAAGCTCCCCGACGCCAAGAACAAGGAGAAGGTCCACCCCTCGCAGATCGTCGTGCTCGTCGACGCGAAGAACCAGGTGCAGATCGGCTCGAAGATTGTCGACGAGCACGAAGCGAAGAACCAGTTCGCGGAGCTGGTGAAGTCGACGGGTTCGGGGCTGAAGACCGTCATCATCAAGGCGGATCCGAAGGCGAGCTTCGGGACGATCCTGCGCGTCATGGATGCCGCCAAAGCGGCGAACCTCACGACGTTCGGCTTGGCGAATCACGTCGAGGGAACGCCGGAAGGGCAGTCGGGCGGCTGAGATGGCGACCTCACCGAACCCCACGCCCCCGGTCTCGAACGCCGACCGGGCGAAAAACTTCCTGCTCTACGGCTTCCTGATCTCGATCGCGCTGCACCTGATCCTCGGGCCGCTGGTGCAGTTCAGGGACGTCACGCAGACGCAGGAAGAGCCGCCGCAAAAAGTCACCGTCATGAAGGTGCCGACGCCGCCCCCGACGCCGCCGCCGACGCCGACCCCGAAGCCGACGCTGCCGCCGACGCCGCCGCCCAAGGCGACGCCGCCGCCGAAGCAGACGCCCGCGCCGCAGCAGCCGAAGATCAAGATCAACACGGCGAAGACCGAGTCGAAGACCAACAACGGTCCGACCGAGAACGCGAACAAGTACACGACCGGCAACACGCAGGGGATCCCGCAAGGTCAGGGGACGGCGGCGCCGTCGACCGCGCCGCCGGCGACCCCGGCGCCCGCACCGCCGACGCCGAAGCCGACTCCGACGCCGCAGGCCTGCGCGCGTCCGAACGTTCCGGCAGGTACGGATCAGGCCGTCGAGCCGGAGATGCCGCCGCTCGCGCAGCAGCAAGGGATCACCGGCGACGTTCAAGTCGTCGTCTCGCTCAACGCGAGCGATCAGGTCACGAAGGTCAGCGTGCGAAGCTCACCGAGCGCCGTCCTCAACAACGCGGCGCTCTCGGCGGCGCGGCAGTCGAAGTTCCACACCGAGGTTCAGAACTGTCAGAAGATCGCTGCCGACTACATCTTCGTCGTGACCTTCAGCTCGCAATAGTCTAAGGCGACGCGCGCCTGACGTTGCAGACCTCCGCCTCACCGCGGAGGTCTCTTCACGTCCCGGCGACGTCGCTCGTGTGAACCTCGCGACGGCGCCGCGCGACGAAGCGGTATGGTTGCTCCACACGACGACGCCGTCATGGCCGAGATCAACATCACGCCGTTCACGGACGTGCTGCTGGTCTTGCTCATCATCTTCATGATCCTCGCCGCGCTCGTCGCGCCGCCCGGCTTCGAAAAGCAGCTTCCGAACACGCCGCCCGCCGCGGCGAACCAGCAGCAGCTGCACGCCATCGAGGTCCTCGTCGCCGAGACCGGCGCGATGTACGTCGACGGCCGGCGATCGGATCGCAGCCGCATCTACGGCGATCTCGCCGATCTGCGACGCCGGCGGGGCGACGTCCACGTCGCGCTCGTCGCCGACGTCAAGGCTCCGTACGGCACGATCATCATCGTGCTGGACGCGGCGAAGGCCGCCGGGCTTCGCGACGTCGGCTTCGTGAGCTCATAGCGTGCCGCGTGCGAATCGGTACCTCGTCGCCGGCTTTGCGATCTCGGCCGCGCTGCACCTCGTCGCGGGACCGTTCGTGCGATTCGACGCCGTCTCTGAGGCGCGCGAGGTGCCGCCGGACCGCGTCGCGATCACGTCGATCCCGTCGCCGTCGCCCGTACCGACGCCCACGCCGGCGCCGACGCCCAAAACGACCCCGCAGCCGCGGGCAACCACGGCGGCGCGGCGCCCGCGCATCAAGATCGTCACGCTGCGCACGGAGGCGGCGAACCGCGGCGGCCCGGCGGAACGCGCGAACGCGTACGCCGGCGGCGTTCGCGGCGGCGAACCGGACGCGGTCGGGACCGAGGCGCCGGTGACGAGCGGTGCGGCTGCAACGCCTGTCCCGGAAGCGGCGACGCCGCAGCCGACGCCGACGCCGCTCGCCTGCGGCCGCCCGAACGTCGCGGCCGGGACGGATCAGGCCGTCGAACCGGAGATGCCGCCCTTGGCGCAGCAGCAAGGGATCACCGGTGACGTTGGGGTCGTCGTCTCGCTCGACGCGAGCGATCGGGTGACGAACGTCGCGGTGCAGAGCTCGCCGAGCGCGCTTCTCAACGCGGCGGCGCTCAAGGCGGCCCGCCAGTCGCGATTCCACACCGAGGTCCGGAACTGCCGCAAGACCGCGGCGGACTACCTGTTCGTGGTGACGTTCAGCGCGTCTTAGAGTACGCCGAGATCGCGGAGCTTGTACATCGTGTCGATGTAGTGCAGCAGCTTCTGCTCGAGCTCGGGGCCGCGGCCGGTGAACTCGACGCCCGTGCGAAACTTCTCGATCAGCGGATCGAAGCGGCACCAGCGGACCTCGCCGGTGAGCCGAAGCGGCTCCCGCGAGTCGCCGCGCAGCTCGAGCTCGAGCGTGAGCGGCTGGCCCGCGCTCAGCTCGACCGCTGAGAGCATAGCGAGGCCGCCGAGGCCGAGATCGTACGTCTCCGTACGCGCCGGCGCGAAGTCGTCGCCGATGGTATAACTGACGAGCAAGGGGGCATCGAGCAGCCGGCGGTGCGAGCGCGACTCGTTCACGCCGCGCGGCTTCACCGCGAGCGGGAAACCCTCCCCCGCGTGCGAACCGACGCGGACGTGACGTTCGTCCAGGCGATGCTGCTCGCGGTACTGCAGGGCGTCAGCGAGTTGTTCCCGGTCAGCAGCCTCGGCCACACCGTCCTGATCCCGGCGCTGCTGCGCTGGCACGTCGACGAAAGCTCCGAGTCGTTCTTGGCCTTCGTCGTCGTCCTCCACCTCGGGACGGCACTGGCGCTGATCGTCTTCTATCGCAGCGACTGGGTGAAGATCGTCGGCGCGCTGATCGGGAGCATCCGGCGCGGGAAGCTCAGCGACGACCCGGACGAACGGACGGCGTGGCTGCTGATCGCCGGGACGATCCCGGTCGGGATCCTCGGCGTGCTGTTCCAGTCCGCGGTGAAGGGCTTGTTCGCCTCACCGATCCCGGTCTCGCTGTTCCTGGCCGCCAACGGCTTCCTGATGCTCTTCGGCGAGTGGCTGCGCAGACGCCAGCACGCCGATCCGTCGCGCCGGTACAAACGGCTCGAGGAGCTGACGCCGAAGGACGGCGTGCTCGTCGGCCTGTTCCAGTCGCTCGCGCTGCTGCCGGGGATCTCGCGCTCCGGCTCGGCGATCGTCGCGGGGCTGCTGCGCGACCTCCATCACGACGCCGCGGCGCGCTACTCGTTCCTGCTCGCGACGCCGGTGATCTTGGCCGCCGCGCTGCTGGAGATCCCCTCGCTGTTCGCTCCCGACGCGCACGTCGCGCTCGTTCAGTCCGCCGCCGGCTGCGTCGTCGCGGGCGTCACCGCCTACGCGTCGGTCGCCTTTCTCACCCGCTGGTTCCGGCACAACGACCTCGCACCGTTCGCGTGGTACTGCGTCGTCGCCGGCGCCGTCTCGTTCATCCTCTTCGCCACGAAAGTCATCGCATGAAGCAGCTCTCGCTGATCCTCGCCGTCGTCTTCGTCATCGTCGCGATCCTGTATTGGACCGGCCACTTCATCCCGGCCGGCGTCCACGTGAAGCACGGGATCGTCGCCGTCATCCTCGCGCTGCTGTGCCTGGTGTGGTACCGCTTCCAGGCGGCACCGGCTCGCTGATTATTTGGCGCCGATAACGTAAATTTCGTCGGGGTCGGGGGCCACGATCTCGACGCGCGGGCGGTGCGTGTGCAGCAGCCGCTCGAAGCGGCTGACGTCGCGGCGATTCGCCTGGATGATGACGTAGGGCGCGTCTTCGGCGGCGCGCAGCACCTCGCCGACCGCGCGTTCGTAGCTCGCATCGTCGTTCGTCGTCCCGCCGAAGACGGTGTCGCGGTAGAGGCGCTCGACGTTGAGGTACGGGTCGCCGTGCCACCACGCTTCCCACATCCAGACGCGCGCGTCGATCCGCTTCGCGCCGCTGCGGCCCGGCGGTGCGAAGTAGACCGCGTCGGCGCGCACGGCACCGAGCGTCGAGGCGAAGTCGGCGCGGCGCACGGTGTTGCGGCGGCCGTTGTCGATCACCCAGCGCTCCGTCTCGCGGATGTAGTGCCACGCGAGCTCGCTCGGGGGAACGTCGACGAGATCGTCGGGGTAGCGCGCCTTGAGCAGCCAGTGGCAGAGCACGTGCCACAAGCCGACGATCGCCAGACCCGTTTGGCCGTCGCTGCGCAGACCGTGGACGTTGGCGTGCCAGACGCCGAGATACCGGCACTGCTCCTCGCTGAAGAAGACGCCTTCCCACGCGCGGAACATGTCGACCGGATAGATGCGGCCCGGCAGCATCTCGACGACCTCGGCGACCTCGTTCTCGCGCAGGATCGTGAAGTCGTTGACGACGAGCCCTTCGCCGGCGCGCACGAACCACTCCAGTAGGTCGCCGCCGTGCACGGCGACGCCGTGGCGCTTGAGCGTGTTGAGGTGCATCGGCAGCCCCATGAACGGATCGACGAGCTGACGGATCCCGCGCGCTTCGCACAGGTCCAGCAGCCGCGTCCCCGACACGCGCCGCGTACGGGCCGGAAGATCGATCACGTCGGCGCTCCCACGCCGGCGACGTACGCTTCGGCGACGGCGGGGTCGAAGTACTTGCCGCTCGCCGCGGCGACCAGTCGGGGCGCGTCGTGCGGGTCCATCGAGTCGACGGTGAACGCCAAGCCGACGATGCCGGCGAGCAGGTCCGGCCCGCGGTCCGCGTGCCACTCCGCGGCACGCACCAGCAGCTCGCCGTCGGCGGCGTAGGCGCCGACCTCGCCGAGCAGCTCGGAGGCGTGCTGCGCCGCCGCGGCGCGGCGGTCGCGCGCGAACCGGGAGAGCGGATCGAACGCCTCTTCGCTCGGTTCGGTGACGGCGTTGCCGAGCGCCGTGAGGTGGCCCAGCCGCGCGGCGTGTTCCGCATCGGCGCCGACGTGCGATGCGAGCGCCCGAGCGAGCGCGGCGACGCGCCCGCTGCGGCCGGTGGTACGCGTCGCGCGCTCGTCGAGCTTCTCCGCCAGGGACGCCAGCAGCGCGGTGTCGTCGAACGACCCTTCGATCGTTTCCGCCCGCGCCTCGTCCTCGGCGCCGCCCTGGGTCACGAACTCGCGAAACGCACGCACGAGCTCGACGTTGAAGCGCCGGCCGTTCTCGCCGATGATCGCGAACAGCGCTTCGGCCGGACCGCACGGTTCGAGCGGATCCTCGATCGCGGCGAGAAACGCGTCGACGATCCCGAGCGCCGCCGCGTCGGGCGGGATCCCGTCCCAGCGGAGGCGGTCGGGGAAGCCGGTCCCGTCGTCATGCTCGCGGTGCCAGCGGACGACGTCGCCGGCGTGCGCGGGGATCCCGGGGATGGCGGCGATGATCCGCGCGCCGTAGAGCGGCGCGTCGGCGAGCGCGAGCGTCCGCCGCCGTTCGTCGGCGCCGGCCGGGACGACGACGCAGACATGCCCGGCCTCGGCTAGGAGTCCCGCGTACCAGCTCGCGGCAACCGCGTCGGCTTCGACGGCGCGATGACGTGCGAAGCGCGCGGCGAGCGCCGCGCGCCGCCGTCCGAACCCCTTCGGGCGGCCCGCCAAGGCGTCGCCGACCGCGCCGTATACGCCGAGCGCGCCCTCCTCCGGCCGAGCCGCGTCGAAAGGAACCGTCATCCTCGCCGCACCAGGTTCACCGAACCGTGCCGAATCCCTCACGCACCTCCGCCGGCGATCTCCGCGACGGCTTCGCCGGCACCGTCGGCCGGACGCCGCTGATCGCGCTCCCGAAGCTGTCGGCGGCGATCGGCCGCACGATCGCCGGGAAGGCCGAGTACCTCAACCCCGGCGGTTCGGTGAAGGACCGTGCGGCGCTGGGGATCATCACCGACTTCGAGCACCGCGGCCTCCTCGGGCCGGGCGGGATCGTCGTCGAGGGAACGGCCGGGAACACCGGTATCGGGCTGACGCTGGTCGGCAATGCGCGCGGGTATCGGACGATCATCGTGATGCCCGACGACCAGGCCGCCGAGAAGTACGCGCTGCTGCGCGCCTACGGCGCCGATCTGCGCGTCGTCGAGGCCGCGCCGTACACCAACCCGGAGAACTACTACCACGTCGCGCGGCGGGTCGCCGAGTCGACGCCCGGCGCCGTGTGGGCGAACCAGTTCGAGAACACCGCCAACCGCGACGCGCACGAGCGCACGACCGGGCCCGAGATCATCGAGCAGACCGGCGGCGAGCTCGCCGCCTTCGTCGCCGCGGCGGGGACCGGCGGAACGATCGCCGGCGTCGGCCGCGCGCTGAAGGCGCACGATCCCGCGATCCGGGTCGTCCTCGCCGATCCGTACGGGTCGGCGCTCTTCAGTTACGTGAAGACCGGTGAGCTCGCGGTTGAAGGCGACTCGAACGCCGAAGGGATCGGGATCAAACGGATCGTCGCGAACTTCAAGGACGCGCCGGTCGACGACGCGCTGCGCGTCGACGATCGCACGATGGTCGAGATGGCGCATTGGCTGCTGCGCGAGGAAGGGCTGTTTCTCGGCGGCTCGGCGGCGCTCAACGTCGCCGCGGCGGCGCGCTACGCGCGCACGCTTCCCGCCGGCGAGGTCGTCGTCACGATCCTGTGCGACGGCGGCGATCGCTACCGCTCGCGCCTCTACGACGCCGGCTGGCTCGCCGAGAACGAGCTCACGCCGGCCGCGCGGGATCTCTCGTTCTTATGAGCGACGCCGCGCGCCCGTCGCACATCGCGGGCGACGGATCGCTGGTGATGGTCGACGTCGGTGCGAAGGCCGCCACGGCGCGTGCCGCGCGTGCGGAGGCGCGGGTGAAGCTCAGCGCGGCGGCCGCCGAAGCGCTGCGCACCGCAACGCTGCCGAAAGGCGACGCGTTCGTCGCCGCGCAGCTCGCCGGGATCATGGCCGCAAAGCGAACCGGCGAGCTGATCCCGCTGGCGCATCCGATCCCGCTCGGCGCCGTCGACGTCAGCTTCGCGTGGACCGACGCGACGACGCTGCGGGTTGTGAGCCGCGCGACGACGGTCGGACAGACCGGCGTCGAGATGGAAGCGCTCGTCGCGGCGAGCGTCGCCGCGCTGACGATCTACGACATGTGCAAGGCCGTCGACAAGGGGATTGTGATCGAGCAGGTTCGGCTGTTGGAGAAGAGCGGCGGCAAGTCGGGTTCGTGGCGCGCCGAGGACCTGCCGTGAGCACCTTCCCGGTCGCCGTGATCGTGCTTTCGGACCGCGCCGCGAGCGGCGAACGCGAAGACGCGTGTCTGCCGGCCGTCCGTGCCGCGCTTGCGGCCGCCCCGTTCGCGATCGACGACGAACGGATCCTCGCCGACGATCCCGCGGCGCTGCAGGCTGCGCTGATCGAGCTCTGCGACGGGCCGCCGCGCCTCGTGCTGACCTCGGGCGGGACGGGGATCGCGCCGCGCGACCGCACGCCGCAAGCGACCGCGGCCGTCCTCGACTACGAGGTCCCCGGGATCGCCGAGGCGATGCGCGCCGCCTCGCTCGCCGTCGCGCGCGGCGCGATGCTCTCGCGCGCCGTCGCCGGCGTCCGCAACCGTTCGCTGATCGTCAATTTGCCGGGGAGCCCGAAGGCCGTTCGCGAGACGCTCGCCGCGATCGTCGACGTGCTGCCGCACGCGCTCGACCTGCTCGCCGGGAGCGCAACAGATCATCATCCGGTCGGGTCACAGCAGCAATGACGTTTGCGGCGGCGCAGACCTACCTGCTCGGCTTGATCAACGAGAACGCCTCGCGCCGGATGCCGAATCGGCTCGACCGCTTCGACGCGTTCCTCGGCGCGCTCGGCCATCCCGAGCGCGAGTATCCGACGCTCCACGTCGCCGGAACCAGCGGCAAGGGGTCGACCTCGACGATGCTCGCGGCGGTGCTGCAAGCCTCGGGGCGCCGGACCGGGCTGCACACGAAGCCCCACATCACCAGCGTCACCGAACGCGCGCGCGTCAACGGGATCCCGATCTCCGAGGAGGCGTTCGGCGATCTCATCGGCGAGATGCAGCGCGCCGTCGAGGCGATCGCCTACGAGCACGGCAAGCCGACGTATTACGAGAACCTGCTCGCGCTTGCGTTCCTGTGGTTCGCGCGCTGCGAGGTCGACGTCGCGGTGATCGAGGCCGGCGTCGGCGGGACGCTCGACGGGACGAACGTGCTCCACCCGAAGGTCTCGATCATCACCAACATCGGGCTCGACCATCAGGACATCCTCGGCTCGACGCTCGAAGAGATCGCGCGCGACAAAGCCGGGATCGCCAAGACCGGCATCCCGCTGGTGAGCGACGTCCGCGACCCCGGCGCGCGCCGCGTGATCGAGTACACCTGCGCCGACGTCGGCGCGCCGTTCATCTCGGTGCCCGACACCGTGGCGGTCGAGCCGCGCGCGGGCGAGCGCTACGGGCAGTCGTTCGACGTCGTGACGCCGGTCGAGCGCTACGGCATCTCGCTGCCGCTGCTCGGCGCGTTCCAGCAGTGGAATGCGGCGACGGCGATCCGTGCGCTCGAGCAGCTTCCGGCCGATCTGCGCCCGACGAAGGCCGAGATCGAAGCGGGACTGGCGCTGACGATCATCCCGGGCCGGATGGAGTTCTTCCCTTCGCATCCCGGCGTCATCTTCGACATCGCGCACAACCCCGACAAGGCGTCGAGCCTCGCCGCCGCGCTGGCGGAGACGTTCCCCGGCCGGCACTTCACCTTCGTCGTCGCCGTCGGCGAGTCGAAGGACGCGGCCGAGGTGATCGCGCCCTTCGTTCCGCTCAACGCCTCCTTCATCTTCACGACGTTCAGCGTTCCCGGGAAGACCGCGTCGCGACCGCAGCGGCTCGCGTCGATCGCGAGCGAGATGGGCGCTTGGGGGCGTGCGATCAGCGATCCGATCGAAGCGTTCTCGGTCGCGCGGCGCAACTCGGAGTCCGACGACATCATCGTCGTCACCGGGTCGACGTTCCTGGTCGCGACGCTGCGCGGCTGGTGGATGGCGAACGTCGCAACCAATGTCTGAACGCGGTAACGCGACCGGGACGCGCGGGGCGCTGCGCCTGCGCGGCCGCGAGCTCCCCTGGGGCGCACGCACCTACGTCATGGGGATCGTCAACGTCTCGCCCGACTCGTTCTCGGGCGACGGCGATCCGGATGCCGCGAGCGCGGCGGCGCGCGCCCTCGAGCAGCAGCGCGACGGCGCCGACCTCATCGACGTCGGCGCCGAGTCGACGCGCCCGGGCCATGCGCCGATCGACGAAACGATCGAGCGCGAGCGGCTGATCCCGGCGCTGCGCGCGATCCGAACGGCGGTTCCGGACGCGATCCTCTCGGTCGACACCTTCAAGCCGCGACTCTTCGCCGAGGCGCACGCCGCCGGCGGCGACCTGCTCAACTCGATCTGGGGCGCGCCGCCGGAGCTCGTCGACGCAGCGGCCGCGGCGAACGCGCCGATCGTCGTGATGCACAACAAGGCGGTCGCGGTCTACGAGCGCGACGTCGTCGACGAGGTGCTGCAGTGGCTCGACGATGCCGCCGCGCGTTGTGTGCGCGCAGGGATCCCGCCCGAGCACGTGATCCTCGATCCGGGGATCGGTTTCGGGAAGCTCCCCGAGCACAACCTCACGTTGCTCGGCCGGCTCGACCGGCTCGTCGCGCTCGGCTTCCCCACGCTCATCGGGACCTCGCGCAAGTCGACGATCGGAAAACTGACCGGACGCGAGCCGCGCGCACGCGAGTTCGGGACGGCGGCGACCGTCGCGCTCGCGATCGCGGCCGGCATCGACGTGGTCCGCGTCCACGACGTCGACGAGCAAACCGACGTCGTGCGTGTCACCGACGCGATCGTGCGCGGTTGGCGCCCCGCCGGCTGGACGGAACGGCTGCCCTAGACCGTGCTGGACGAGATCGCGTTGCGCGGGATTCGCGCGTGGGGACGCCACGGCGCCGATCCCGGCGAGCAGGACGTCCCGCAACCGTTCGAGATCGACCTCACCCTCGCGCTCGACCTGCGCGCGGCGCGCGCGAGCGACGCGCTCGACGACACGATCGACTACGCGGCGCTGCACGCCGTGGTCGTCCGCATCGTCGCCGGCGAGCGCTACCGGCTCCTCGAGCGGCTCGGCGAGCAGATCTTGTCGGCGGTGATGGACGACCGCCGGATCGTCCGGGCATCGATTGCGATCGCGAAGCCGGCGAAGCTCTCCGGCGCGACCCCCGTCGTCACGCTGCGCCGCGAGCGAGCGTGACCCGCGCGGCGATCGGGATCGGCTCGAACGCCGGCGACGCCGCGGCGAACGTCCGGGCGGCGTTCGACCGGCTCTCGGAGTGCGGCATCGTCGTCGCGCGTTCGTCGCTCTACCTTACCGAACCGTGGGGAGTCCGCAACCAGCCCCCGTTCGTCAACGCGGCGGCGCTGCTCGACACCGCGCTTGCGCCGCATGAGCTGCTCGCCGCGTTGAAAACGATCGAGCACGAGGCCGGGCGCATCCCGACGTACCGCTGGGGACCGCGCGTCCTCGATCTCGACATCCTCACCTTCGGCGAGGAGCGGATCGACGAACCGGATCTGACGATCCCGCACCCGCGGCTCGCAGAGCGCGCGTTCGTGCTCGTCCCGCTCGCGCAGATCGATCCCCGTTTCGCCGCGGCGCGCGACGCGCTGCCGCCCGGGGAGCGGGCGGGCGTCGTCGAAGCAGCGCTGTGATGAAGGGACTCGCGGCCGCGACGTTCGCCTGCGCTCTGATCGCGCTGCCCGCCGCCGCGCGCGCCGACCTGTTCTCGTCGGTCTCGTACGGCGCGCACGTGAGCACGATCGGCGACGGGATCACGCTCGAGAAGCCGCTGCTCTACGACTTCAGCGTCCGCTTGGCGACCGGGACGGGGAGCATCTCGGAGCAGACGTCGTTCGAGAACAACCCCTACGTCCAAACGACGAAGTATCGCAACGTCGGGATCATCGCGGACTTTCGTCCGAGCGGCGGCCGCTACCGCATCAGCGGCGGCCTCGTCTTCGGCGGCGACCGCGTCGATTTCACCGCGCGCGACGACGGCCAGAACATCCGCATCGGCAACAACCTCTACTCGGTGGCGGGGACGGGGACGGTCACCGGCCGCGTCGCGTACGACAAGCCGTCGCTCTACGCGGGCATCGGTACCGGAACCGGACTGATCCGCGGGCTCACGCTCTCGTTCGACGCCGGGGTCCTCGTTCGCAACGGCACGGCGTCGTCGAACGCGAGCGGACCGCTCGCCGCCGATCCGGCGTTTCGCGCCGACCTCGGGCGGCTGCAGTCGGAGTTTCGCACCCGGACCGTCGTCCCGGTGTTCAGCCTCGGACTGACCTTCCGGCCTTAGCTCTGCGCCGCGGCGGCGGCCATCACCGGATCGTAGATGCGCTTGGCGACGAAAACGTCGAGCAGCTCGCGATCGATCTTGCCGCGGTCGGCGAACTCTTTGCTGAGGATGTCCAGCGCGCGCTCGATGCTCATCGCCGACTTGTACGGCCGATCCTTCGCGGTCAGCGCGTCGAAGACGTCGCTGATCGTCATCATCCGGACCTGCGGCGCGATCTCGTCGCCGCGCAGTCCGCGCGGGTATCCGGTCCCGTCGAGATGCTCGTGGTGGCCGTACGCGAGCTCGGCGACGTCGCGCCACGGCGTGCTCTTCCACGGGATCTCGCGCAGGAAGTAGAACGACTGGGTGACGTGCTGTTCCATCTTGCGGCGCTCGTCGTTCGAGAGCGAGCCGCGCGGGATGCGCAGGAACTCGATCTCGGCGGCGCTGAGCAGCGGATGCGGCTCGTTCAGGTCGCGATACGTGCGCGCGCCCAGCTCATCGAGGATCGCATCGACCTCGGCGGCGACGACGCGCGGCTCGTTCGCCGCTTCGACCTGCTCCAGCAGCGCGAGCAGCGCTTCACGCTCGGCGCGCTCGGTCGTCTGCTCGAGCGCGAGCAGGAAGCGCAGCCGGATCGTGTCGAGCGTCCCGTCGGGGAGCTTTTTCGCCTTGCCGAAGATGTACTCGGGGACGGCGACCTTTCCGAAGTCGTGGAGCAGCGACGCGTAGCGGATCTCGCGCAGCGCGTCGGTGTCGAAGTGCAGCTTCGCGAACGTCCCGGTCTCGATCGCGTTGATCGCTTGCGCCTGGAGAACGGTGAGGTCGGCGACGCGCTCGGAGTGACCCTGGGTCGACTTGTCGCGGACCTCGATCGCCTTGACCGAGGCGCGGACGAAGTGCTCGAAGAGGTCTTGGATCGCGTCGACGAGCTTCTTGTTCTCGAGCGCCACCGCCGCTTGCGAGGCGAGCGCGCCGAGCACCGACTCGTCGCGGCCGTCGAAGGGGAGCACGACTTCCTCGGTGTGCTCCGGCGAGAGCAGCTCGACTGCGAAGCTGCGCTTGCGGTTGATCAGCATGATCACGCCGACGATCGCGTCCTGATGGTCGCGCATCGGGACGGCCAGCACGGACTTCGTGCGATAGCCGTTGGCGCGGTCGAACGTCGGGTTGAAGCGGTAGACTTCGTTCGGCCCGATGTCGTAGGCGTCGGCGATCCGCACCGTCTCGCCGGAGATCGCGACGTAGCCGGAGATCGACGTCTTCGAGAGCGGCAGGACGCCGCCGAGATAGGTCCCTTCGTCGTGCGGACCCGTCTGCGCGACGGCGAAGCGGAGGACGCCCTCACCGCCCTCCTTGCGCTCGAGGAGGAACAGCGAGCCGGAGTCGGCGCGGGTGAGCTCGCGCGCGCTGCGCACGATCGCCTGCTGCAGTTTGGTGATGTCGCGCTGCGCTGAGAGCGCGAGCCCGATGCGGACGAGATGGTCGCTCTCGGAGCGCAGCCGCTGCGAGCGGTCGCGCGCGACGAGCGCCTCGCCGGCGGCGCGGACGACGGCCACCAGCGCGGCTTCGTCGAGCGGCGCGGTCAGCCAGCCGCCGACGTTGGGATTCGCCGCGAGCCAGCCGGCGGCGGTCCCGCGCTCGGCGACGATCACGGTGGTGGCCGTCTGGCCGGTCGCGATCAGCTCGAGCGCGTTCTCGATCGTCTCGCGGTCGCCGAGCGACCCGAGCCGTTCCTCGTCGATGAGGTACACCACGGGGACGGGCTGGGCCGTCTCCTCGGGGACGTACGGGAACGAGGCGGCGAGGTGCGGGATCCCCGCTGCCTCGAGCGCTCCCAACGACGCATGAAATGACGAGCCTCGCGGATACACGAGGACGAACGCCGCTTCCGTGGCGATCGCGCTTGCCGCCAAGAGCACACCTCCGAAGAGACCCCAGAGCAGGGGCTGCCTTTACAGTATCGGCACATCCCGGGGGCGGCGCGAGGGCGCGTCGAACCCGCTGCCGGATGAACGACGACGGAATCGTGGGCCGCGCCCGGGCCCTGGCCGGGGCCCTGACGGCCGCCGGGTTCGCCCGGCTCCGGGTGCGGGACGGGGAGACCGAGATCGAGCTGACCCGGGCACCCCAGGGACGGCCGGCCTCGCGGGTCCCTCACACGCCCCCGGCGGCCGAGGGGGAGCGTCCCGCCCCCATGCGGTCCGCCGACCTGGTGACCAGCGACGTCGTAGGGATCGTCCGGCTCGGGCGGCCGGCCCCGGTCGAGGGCCAGGAGCTCGACGGCGACCGCGAGCTGGGCTTCGTCGAGACGTTAGGGATCCGCAACCCCGTCCGCTCACGCGGGCCGGGCCGGCTCAGCGCGGTCCTGGTGACCGACGGCCAGCCGGTCGAGTATGGTCAGCCCTTGTTCGCCATCGAGAGATAGCGTCGCGTGTTCCGCAAAGTTTTGATCGCGAATCGCGGGGAGATTGCGCTTCGCATCAACCGGGCGTGTCATGAGCTCGGCGTCGCGACGGTCGCCGTGTTCTCCGATGCCGATCGCCTCTCGCTGCACGTTCGGCATGCCGACGAGGCGTTCTGCGTCGGGCCGGGGCCGGTCGCGCGTTCGTATCTGAACATCCCGAACATCATCTCGGCGGCGCTGATCAGCGGCTGCGACGCGATCCATCCGGGCTATGGGTTCCTCGCCGAGAACGCGCGGTTCGCCGAGATCGCAGCCGATCACGGGCTGACCTTCATCGGGCCGAAGCCGTCGGTGATTGCGGCGATGGGCGACAAGGCGACGGCGAAGCGCATCATGCGCGAGGCCGGCGTTCCGACGACTCCGGGCAGCGACATCGTCGCGTCGGTCGACGAGGCACGCGCGGTCGCGGAGAAGATCGGCTATCCGATCCTGCTCAAGGCGACGGCCGGCGGCGGCGGCAAAGGGATGCGCGGCGTCTCCAATTCGGCGGAGCTGCCGACGGCGTTCGCGACCGCGCAAGCCGAAGCGGAAGCGTCGTTCAAAGACGGCCGGATGTACGTCGAGAAGCTGATCGTCAACCCGCGCCACGTCGAGGTGCAGGTGATCGCCGACGAGCACGGCGGCGCGGTCCACCTCGGCGAGCGCGACTGTTCGGTGCAGAAGCCCTCGCACCAGAAGCTGATCGAAGAAGCGCCGGCGCCTGTCCTCGACCCGGAGCTGCGCGATCGGCTTCACGCCGTCGCGGTGCAGGCGACGCGCGCGGTGGGGTATACGAACGCGGGCACGCTCGAGTTCCTGGTGAACGGCGACGAGTTCTACTTCATGGAGATGAACACGCGGATCCAAGTCGAGCATCCGGTGACGGAGCTGATCTACGGCGTCGATCTCGTGAAGGAGCAGATCCGCATCGCGGCCGGCGAGCCGCTCGGGTTCGCGCAGGACGATCTCCATCCGCACGGTCACGCGATCGAGGTCCGGGTCAACGCCGAGGACCCCGACAACAACTTCGCGCCCGCGGCCGGGACGCTGACGACGGTCGTCTTCCCGGGCGGACCGGGGATTCGCGTCGACACGCACGTCTACGGCGGCGCGATGGTTCCGCCGTTCTACGACTCGATGCTGGCGAAGATCTGCGCCGTCGGCCGCACGCGCGAGTCGGCGATCGCACGGATGGAACGTGCGCTCGGCGAAACGCGTATCGAAGGGGTGAAGACGACGGTCGACTTCTGCCGTGAAGTCTTGGGCGACCCGGAGTTCCGCGCCGGCGGAATCGGCGTTGCGTGGCTTCCCGCGTTCCTCGAACGACGCACGGTTGGGGCGGAGCGCCGCTAGATGGCTACCATCTCGCGTAGGCATGCGCGAGAGCTTGCGCTCCAGGCGCTCTACGGAGCCGAGATCGGGAAGCGAGCGCCGGATGAGATGTTGACGGAGACGCTCGCACGCACCGATGCGTCGGAGGCGCGCGCCTTCGTGCGCGATCTGGTGCTCGGGTCGCTGGAGAACTCCGCCGAGTCCGACGCGTTGATCACGCCGCTGCTCGAAGGGTGGACGCTCGACCGGCTGCCGACGATCGATCGCATCGTGCTGCGCATGAGCGTCTTCGAGCTGCGCCATCGGCGTGAGACCGATCCCGCCGTCGTCCTCAACGAGGCGGTCGAACTGGCGAAGAAGTTCTCGACCGAGGACTCGGGCCGCTACGTCAACGGCGTGCTGGCGCGTTTGCTCGAGACCCCCGGAGTGCGCTCGTGAGCCGAGCGCTGCCGCGCGCGCAGGCACGCCGCCGGCCGAAGCGCTCGAAGGGCGGCCGGGTCGCGCTGCGGATCGTCCGCGGCATCGCGATCGCGCTGATCTTCGGGGTGCTGCTGTTCGCCGGGATCGTGGCCGGGATCGTCGCATCGTACTCCCGCAACCTGCCCGACATCAATCGGATGGCGGACTTCCAGCCGTCGCGCTCAACGCGCGTCTTCGCCCGTAACGGCGAGCTGCTGGCGAACCTCTACCGCGAGAACCGCATCTGGGTCTCGATCGACAAGATCCCGATTCAGGTCCGCAACGCGTTCATCGCGACCGAGGACGCGCACTTCTACCAGCACCACGGCGTCGACTTCGGCGGGATCGCGCGCGCCGCGCTCGCCGATTACCGGCATCAGCAGCTCCAGGGCGCCTCGACGATCACCCAGCAGCTCGCGCGCGGCCTGTTCCTCTCGAACGAGGTCTCGTACTCGCGCAAGATCCAGGAAGCGCTGCTCGCGATGGAGATCGAGCGCTTCTACACCAAAGACGAAATCCTCGAGCGCTACCTGAACCTGATCTACTTCGGCTCGGGCGCGTACGGCGTCGAAGCGGCGGCGCACACCTATTTCGGCACCGACCTCGCTCACCTGACGCTGGGGCAGACCGCGATGCTCGCCGGGTTGCCGGCGGCGCCGTCGGATTACTCGCCGTACGTCAACCTCGACCATGCGAAGGAGCGGCAGCATCACGTCCTCGGTCGCATGGTCGATGCCGGGTTCATCACCCAGTCGGAGGCCGCCGCCGCCGAGAACGCGCCGCTGCATCTGATCGGCGAGCGGCCCGCGGGGCTGCAGTCGTACCGCTATCCGTACTTCACGACGTACGTGACGCATCTGCTCGAGTCGCAGTTCGGCTCGCAGGCGACGTTCGAGGGCGGGCTCCAGGTCTACACGACGATGGACCCGGCGATGCAGGAGCTGGCGCAAGACGCCGTCACCTGGGGGATCGGGCGCGCGCGAGCGGAGGGGATCGGCGCGCATCAAGGCGCGCTGGTCGCGATCCGCCCGTCGACCGGCGAGATTCTGGCGATGGTCGGCGGCGCGACGCCGTTTTCGCTGACGAACCAGTTCAACCGCGCGTGGCAGGCGCATCGCCAGCCCGGCTCGTCGTTCAAGACCTACGTCTACACTGCTGAGGTCGACGCCGGTCATCCGCCGACGACAATGGTCGAGGATACGCCGGTCAGCTATCCGATGGGCGACGGATCGCGCTGGGCGCCGATGGACGACGACAACCGCTTCTACGGCGCCATGACGTTGCGCTACGCGCTCGCGCAGTCGCGCAACGTCGTCGCGGTGAAGCTCGCGCAGGACCTCGGGATCGATCGCGTGATCGAGTACGCGAAACGGATGGGCGTCACCGCGCCGCTCGACCCGACGCTGTCGCTCGCGCTCGGATCGTCCGGCGTCTCGCCGCTCGATCAGGCCGCGGGGTACGCGACGCTCGCGAATCAAGGGATCCACATCCCGCCCTCGCCGATCCGGATGGTGCGTGACACGCTGGGGACGCCGGTCCTCGACAACACGTATCCGCAGCAGACCGAAGTGGTGAGCGCCGGCGTCGCCTACGTGATGAGCTCGATGCTGGAGTCGGTGATCAACGAGGGGACGGGTTATCCCAACGCCGTGATCGGGCGGCCGGCGGCGGGGAAGACCGGTACGACGTCGAGCTTCCGCGACGCCTGGTTCGTCGGGTTCACGCCGGACCTCGTCGCAGCGGTGTGGATCGGCAACGACGACTACACGCGGATGAACGAGTCGTACGGCGGCAACATCCCGGCGCGGATCTGGGCGCGGTTCATGAAAGCGGCGCTGGCGAAGACGCCGAAGCACGACTTCGTGCTGCCGGTCGGCGAAGTGCACAAAGTCAAGCTGTGCGGGAGCGGCAAGACGGAAGTGTTCCTCTCGGGGACGGAGCCGCTGCACGGCACCTGCGGCGAGGCCGACCAGACGCCGGCGCCGCGTTCGCGCGACAAATCCGCGTACGTGCCGGATGCAGCTGCCGCGGCCGTCGCCGTGCCCGCCGCTCCGGTCGCGAAAGCGTACGTCCCCAAGACGCCGCCGTCGATCGCGCCGATGACGACGCCGCCGAACACGATCGGCGACGGGCAGAACCAAGTCCCGCTGCAGCCGGAGCCGACGACCGCGCCGTGATCGACCGCGACTGGTCGCGGGTCCCGGTCGTCGGCGTTTCGCGGCTCGCGTCGTACGTCCGGCGGAAGCTCGAGTCGGATCCGAAGCTCGCGACGCTCGGCGTCGAGGGCGAGATCACGAATTTGCGCGTGCAGGCGAGCGGGACGTGGAACTTCGACGTCAAGGAGCGCGAGGCGGTGCTGGCGTGCTTCGCCTTCGCGAGCGACGCGGCGACGTTCCCCGAGCTCAAGAACGGCGCCGCCGTCGTCGTCTACGGCCGCGTCTCGATCTTCGAGAAGCGGAGCAGCTACCAGCTGGTCGTGCGTCACTGCGAGCTCGCCGGCGTCGGCGCGCTCTACGCGCGCTTCGAGGCGCTGCGCAAGAAGCTCGACGCCGAGGGCCTCTTTCGCGCGGAGCGCAAGCGCCCGATCCCGCAGTACCCGTTCCGCGTCGCGCTCGTCGGCTCGCCGAGCGGCGACGGGACGCGCGACTTCCGCACACAAGCTGCGGCGCGCGCCCCGCACGTCGAGGTGCGGCTGTTCGCGACGCCGGTGCAGGGCGACGTTGCGCCGCAGATCGTCGCCGCGCTGCGCCAGGCGTACGCGGCGAATCCCGACCTGGTCGTCGTGGCGCGCGGCGGCGGCTCGTTCGAGGATCTGTTCGTCTTCAACGACGAGCGCGTGGTGCGCGAGATCGCGAACGCTCCGATCCCCGTCGCGACCGCGATCGGCCACGAGTCGAACACCTCGCTCGCCGACTATGCGGCGAGCCATCAGGCGCCGACCCCGTCGACGGCGGCACAGACGCTGCTGCCGCCGCGCGACGAGCTGCTTCGCACGCTGCGCCGGGACGGCGACCGTCTCGCCCGCGCATTGGATGGGCGCCTCCACCGGCTGCGTTCGCAGCTCGACCGCATCGAGCGGCGCTCGCCGCTCGCCGACCCGACGATGCTCCTGGCCGGGCGCCGTCAGCGCCTCGACGCGCTCGCGGTCGCGCTCGACCGCGCGGCGCAGGGCAAGACGTTCAGCCTTCGCCGGCGTCTCGTTGACCTCGAACGCCGCTTCAACGCGCGCTCTCCCGCGGCACGCGTTGCCTCGTGGCGCGCACGGTTCGACGCGCTTCGCCCGCGCCTGTCGACCGGCTTCGTCGTTGCGAAACGCATCCGCACCGAAGACCTCGCCGTACGGCTCAACGGCGCTGCCGCGCGAACGATCGACCGCGACCGCCAGCGGCTGGCCGTTCTGGCGGCGAGCCTCGGCCCGGTCGACCCGCGCGCTCCGCTGCGGCGCGGCTTCGCGATCGTCCGCCGCCCCGGGGGCGAACCACTTGAGGATCCGGCCGACGCGCCGGCCGGGACGCGGTTGCGGATCGAGGTCGCTCGCGGAGAGCTGACGGCCCGCGTCGAACCCGAGGGCAAGGATGGCGGAGAACAAATCGGCCTCTTTTGAGGCCTCGCTCGCGCGGCTGACCGAGATCGTTGCCGAGCTCGAACGCGACAACGTCGAGCTCGAGCGTGCCGTCACGCTCTACGGCGAAGGCCGCGACCTCGTCGCTCGCTGCGAGGGACTGCTCAAGACCGCCGAAGAGACGCTGCGCCAAACCGCCGAAGCGAACGGGACACCGCCGGCAACGCCGCAGCCGGACGACGAAATCCCGTTCTAGACCTCGTGGCTCTGCAAACGCGGGATGCTCTCGCGGCCTATCTTGCTTCCGACGAATTGATTCAGTCGGACCACGAAGCGGTGCGTGAACGAGCGGATCGTTTACGCGGCGACAGCGATGCGGACACTGCGAAGCACATATTTCACTTTGTGCGCGATGACGTCGCACATTCGTGGGACATCCAAGGCACGAGGGTTACCCGTTCGGCGACGGACGTGCTCACGTATCGCGAAGGCATCTGCTATGCCAAGAGTCATCTCGTTGCCGCGCTTTTGCGGGCATCCGGCATTCCTGGTGGAATGTGCTATCAGCGATTGACGCTGCTCGACGACGACTCGGCCGGCCACGCCGTCCATGCGTTGAATACCGTCTGGCTGGCATCCCTCGGCCGTTGGATTCGCATCGACGCGCGGGGCAACAAACCGGGGGTCGCGGCTGAATTCTCCCTCGATGAAGAGCGGCTGGCCTTCAAGGTTCGACCCGAATACGACGAGGTCGACTACCTCGTCAATCACGCTGTCCCGCATCCCGCAATCGTCCGCGTCTTAGCTCGCCACGAGGACGCGTTGGAGATGTACCGCCATCGTCTGCCGTCATCGCTGGACGTGGCGTGAATGAAGAAACGGCAGCGCGCGTTGTGCCTCTGACGACGCCGGCCAGACTGACGTACATCGCGACGACGTCGCTCGACGGCTTTATCCAGGACGACGAAGGCAGCATCGATTGGAGTCCGCCGAGCGACGACGTGCATTCCTTTATCAACGACCTCTGCCGACCGATCGGTACGTTTCTCTTCGGACGCCTGATGTACGAAACGATGGTCTACTGGGAAACCGCGCAGACGCGTCCCGACCGGCCGGCCAACGCCTCCGACTTCGCCGGGATATGGCAGGCAGCGGACAAGATCGTGTATTCGAAGACGCTCGATACGGTGCGCAGTGCCGGAACTCGGCTGGAGCGGGACTTCGACGCAGACCAGGTTCGGCAGATGAAAGCGACGGCGACGCGCGACATCAACGTCGGTGGTTCCGAACTCGGCGGCCAGGCACTCAAAGACGGCCTGGTCGACGACCTCCACATGTTCGTGGTGCCCATCGTGCTTGGCGGCGGTAAGCGCTATCTTCCCGCCGGCCTTCGCGCAAAACTCGAGCTGGTCGATGAACGCCGTTTTGCCGGCGGCACGGTCTATCTGCACTACCGCGTTTCGCGATGACCGACGTCATATCGTTGCGCGAGGTCGAAGACGCGCATTTCGAGTGGCTGTTGGAGCCGAATCCAGGCCGTTACGAAGGGATGACCGTGCCGCCGGGCGGCGTCGATCAGCCGACCATCCTTGGGCACGTGCGTGACATCGTGCGCCGTCTGCGAGCAGCGAACCGCCGCGATGGCTGGATGGTCGTCGTCGACGATGAGGTCGTCGGCCTCTGCAGTTACAAGGCGCCGCCGACGGACGGGGCGGTTGAGATCGGCTACGGAATGGCGCCGAGCCGCTGGGGCAGAGGCTACGCCACGGCTGCGGTGGCGGCGATGCTCGACGTAGCGCAAGCCGATCCGGACGTGCACGTCGTCGTGGCTGAGACGGACCCTTCGAATGCCGCATCGGCACGCGTCCTCGAGAAAAATGGATTCGAGCGAGTCGCGACCCGGATCGACCCCAAGGACGGCGAAACGATTGTCTGGCGTAAACTCGTGCGAGGATAGAGCCGCGGTCGCGGTGCTAGCCGGGCACCCGAACAGCAGCGTACGTTTGGTTCGGACTCCGAAGCAGGGTGGCTCATGCGCGGCGCCGCAGCGAACCTTTCGCCGACACGGCGAAATGCAGAACGGCGGTTGGTATGAGCGCGATCGTACGCCGCATCGCAGCGGTGCTACTGGGTGCGACGATTCTGTTCGCTCCGGCAGCGGCGTACGCGAAGCACAAGACGCCGGCACAGGCTCCGGTCAGCAGCGGATCGCTGCAGTTGTTCTCGAGCGAGGCCACAGCCCGGGCGCATTGTCCCAAGGACGAGGTGGTCTGGCTCAACACGAACAGCGGCATCTACCACGAGAAGGGGATGCGCTGGTACGGCAACACCAAGGCCGGCGCGTACGTTTGCAGACGCGAGGCCGACGCTGCGGGTGACCGCGACACACGGAACGGACAGTAGTAGGCGGTTACGGTCCAGGAGGTACGGCGGCCGCGCTTCTCGCCGAGGCGGCCCGAATTGAGGTGCCCAACGCCTGTAGCGAGTTACGCCCCGTTTTTCCCGTATTTGATGTTCACGGCCAAGAGTACGGAAAAGGCGAGAGTATTCAGCAGACTAAGGGCTAGGGCGAAATCTCGCAACGAACCTCTCGGAAGCAGGCACATCATGCCGGCCACTGCGAGCGATCCGGGGATCATTGCGATGATGAAGCGACGGTTTGATACGTGTAAGACAGGTAAGCTGGATCCACCGCTATTTTGCGTGCGTCTCATTGTAATCAACGATTATTGCCCTGCCGCGACGAGGCCCGCTGCTCCTGCACAAATTGCCGCGGTAGCACTGACCACCTGCCCACCAGGTATCACAGCAGCGACCACGTCTGCAGATGCTTGGCCGATGCCGTCGGCGATCGCGACACGCGGAACGGACAAGAGCAGGTTTAACCGCCGGCGGGTGCCGCGTCTCCGGCAGCCAACCGAACGCAGTGGTGGAAAGCGCCGTCATCCTCACGGTACCGCACGTCGAAGCGCGCATCGCGGACCTCCGCCTTCGCTACGATCCTGCCGCCGCGGTCGGCGTGCCGGCGCACGTAACGCTGATCTATCCGTTCGCTCCGCCTCCGGTATCGCAGGCGCATCTCGATGCGCTCGTGACGTTGTTTGCCGGTGTTCCGACGATGGAGCTCAACTTTGTCGGGACCGGGCGATTCGCGCAGACCGTTTACCTTCGGGTCGACGACGATGAGCCGCTCCGCAGGATGATCGCTTCGCTCGCCGCCCGCTGGCCGGAATATCCGCCGTACGGAGGCCGCTTCTCAGCGATTGTGCCGCATCTGACGGTTGCGGACCGCCAAAGCGATCCGCGCGTCCTCGATGAGGTGGAGGCGCTACTTCAGGATAAGGTACCGCTGTCGGCGCGCGTTCGCGAAGCGACGCTGCTCGTCTCCAACGACCAGGGCTTCTGGACTCCTCAATGCACCTTTCCGCTCGCTGTGAGGTGAGATGCACGCTCCTCGACCGCTGAACGTCTCGCGCCGGCGACTCCTCCAAGGGGTCGGCGCCGCCGCCCTCGCGCTGGCCGCCCCGCCGCTCCGGGCGGGGGCGCAGCAGCCCGGCGTTACGGCGCGGCTCGCGCAATACATCGTCGCTGCGCGGACGCGGCCGTTGCCGGACGCCGTCGTGCTGACGTGCAAACACCACATCCTCGACACGTTCGCGGCGATGGTCTCCGGCTCGCGCCTGCGGCCGGGCGTGCTCGCGCTCAAGTACGTGCAGAGTCTCGGCGGGACGCCGCAGGCGACGGTGATCGGCGCCGACTATCGGACGACGGCGATCAACGCGGGACTCGCAAACGGGATGTGCGCGCACGGCGACGAGACCGACGACTTCGAGGCGACGACGAAGGCGCATCCGGGATGTTCGACGGTGCCGTCGGCCTTCGCGGCCGCGGAGCTCGCCGGCGGGAGCGGTCAGGATTTCATCCGTGCGGTGACGCTCGGCTAGGACGTCGGCTGCCGGCTGTTGATGGCGCTCGGACCGGATCTCGTGCGCGGGTCGCATCGTGCGGCGGAAGGGACGGCGGCGACGTTCTGCGCCGTCTCGGCGGCGGGATCGATGGTGCGCCTCAATGAGACGCAGACGCGCTACGCGCTGTCGTACGCGGCGCAGCAAGTCTCCGGATTGTGGAGCTGGGTGAAAGACGCAGACCACATCGAGAAGGCGTTCGACTTCGGCGGCATGGGCTCGCGCAACGGTCTCATGGCCGTCACGATGGTCCAGGCCGGGATGACCGGCGTCGGCGACGTGCTCGACGGGACGCACAACATCTTCATCGCGCTTTCTACGAAGCCGCAGCCCGAAGAGATGCTGGCCGGGCTCGGTACGAGGTTCTTCGTGACCGACACCGCGATCAAGACGTTCTCGGTCGGGTACCCGATCCAGTCGCCGCTCGACGCGTTCCTCGCCTTGCGCAAGCAGTACAATCTGACGCCGGACAACGTGCGCAGCATCCTGGTGAAGATCCCGACCGACGCCGTCGGCATCGTCGGCGAGAGCGCGATGCCCGACGTCAACCTGCCGCACATCATCGCGCTGGCGCTGATCAAGGGCGGCGTCTCGTTCGCCGACAGCGACAATCGGTCGCTGGTGCGCGACCCCGCGATCATGCAGCAGCGCGAGAAAGTTCACGTGCAGGGCGATCAGGCGCTGATGGACCCGGCAGCACCGCGCGGCGGCATCGTCGAGGTGACGATGACGAGCGGACAGACCGTCAGCCACTTCACGAAATATCCCCCGGGGACCAAAGAGAACCCGATCGATACCGCCGCGGTCGCGGCGAAAGCCCGCGATCTCATGGTGCCGGTCGTCGGCACCGACAAGACGGCGCGGCTGATCGATGCAATCGTCAACCTGGAGAAGCTGGACGACGTCCGGAAGCTGGCTCCGCTGCTGACGGCTTCGACGCCCGTCTAGGCGCCGATCGCGCGGCCGAAGGTGACGGCGTCGAGGACCGCGGCGGGCGCTTCATCGGCGAGCCGGCGATCGGGCTGCGCGCCGAGCGCGGCGTTGACGGTGGTGAACGCGAGCCTGAACGCGACGAAGAGCGTCGCATCCGCGATCTCACCGTCGGTGAACCCGGCGGCTCGGAGCGCATCGGCGTCGGCGTGCGTCACGGCGTTCGCGTCGTGCGTCACCAGGCGCGCCCAGCGGGCGAGCGCGGCCTCGCGCTGCGTCAGGTTCGCCGCTTCGCCCCCGCGAACGACCGCCGCCGCGGTGTCGACGTCGCTGAGTGCGGCGAGCCGGGTGCCCCACGCGATCGCGCAATAGGAGTCGCCGCGCCGCGTCGCCGTCGCCGTATTGAGGACCGCGATCTCGCGTTTCGACAGCGAGGTCTCGTCGAGCAGCAGCGCGCGCGCCTTCATAAACGCTTCGTGGACTCCCGGACGCCACGCCCAGCCGCGGACGAGGTTCATCACGTAGCCGTCCTCGGCGCGGGCCTGATCGTACAGCGCGCGGACTGCCGGCGTCTGGGGCGGATCAGCAAGAAACATCGTTCTCCT
>DASYFS010000349.1:0-2576 GCA_036498305.1 Candidatus Elarobacter sp.
CAAAGCGAAGCTCGTGCGCATTCCGAAGAGCGTCTACCGCGCGAGCCCGGGCTCGGAGGCGCTGCGTCCGCACGGGCGGACGCCGGCGTCGAACCTGTTCCTCGCCGGCTGCTACGTCAACACGCGATTCCCCGCCAGCGTGGAGGGTGCCGTGCGCAGCGCGCGCGGCGCCGTCGACTTGCTCCTCGGCCGCGATGCTCGCCGCTGAGCGTCCGTCGCTCGAACGCTGCTACGGCGTCTGCCGTGCGATCGCGAGGACGCACAGCAAGAGCTTCTACCTGAGCTCGCTGTTCCTCGACGAACCGCGGCGCCGCGCGGTGTGGGCCGTCTATGCGTTCTGCCGCACTGCCGACGATCTGGTCGACCGTCCCGGCCCCGGCGAAGCGCGTCTCGCGGCGCTCGACGCCTGGGAAACGCGGCTGCGTGACGCGTATGCCGCAAGCGCGGACGAGCCGATCCTGATCGCGCTCGCCGACGCGGCACGGCGCTTCGCGATCCCGATCGAACCGGCTCTCGAGCTGCTGCGCGGCGCGCGAATGGACGTCACCGTCGACCGCTACGAGACGTTTGCGCAACTCGGCGACTACTGTTATCTCGTGGCCTCGACGGTCGGAAAGCTCGTGCTGCCGGTTCTCGGCGCGACGTCGCGCGACGCCGAACGCTACGCGGTCACGCTGGGCCGCGCCATGCAAATGACCAACATCCTGCGCGATGTCGGCGAGGACGCGCGACTCGGCCGCATCTACCTGCCGCTCGACGAGCTGCGCCGATTCGGCTGCAGCGAAGCATCGATCTTGGAGGGGATCGTCGACGAGCCGTTCGTGGCCCTCATGAGGTACCAAGTCGCCCGGGTTCGCGCGCTCTACCACGACGCCGAGCCGGGGATCGCGCTCCTCGCGCCGCGGTCGCGGTACACGGTGCGGCTCGCTCTGGCGCTCTACCGCCAGATCCTCGAGCGGATCGAAGCCAACGGCTACGATGCATTCGCCCGGCGCGCATACGTCCCGCTCCGCGCGAAGCTGCTGACGGCGCTCGCTACCGCCGCGCGCTAGGGTAGGGGGTTGGAAGGTCGCACCGAAACGGGCCGTCCACAACGAAGAGGAGAGGTCTGATGAGCGACGGTTTCTCGCGCGGTGAGTTTTTGCAGACGTCGGCCGCGGCCGGCGCGGCCGGGTCCGTCCGGACGACCGTCGCTGCGGCGGCCGGCACCGCGACGCTGAAGATGCGCTGGTACGGGGGCGGCGTCTACGAGCTCGCGACCCCGGACGACAAGACGATCGTCCTCGTCGACGCCTGGATCTGGAACAACACCGGGTTCAAGGCGTTCAACATCGCGAAGCCTCCCGAGCTCTCAAGCGCGTCCGCGTACGCCGCGCACATCAAGGCACGCAATCCCAACGCCGTGATCGTTGCGCTGACGCACGATCACGGCGACCACATGGGCGACTACTTCGAGTTGCTCCCCGCGCTCGTCGCCGCCGGCGTCGACGTGAAGACGGTCGGCCAGAGCGACCTCTTCCGCGTCGCGCTGGTGCCGAAGTTCAAGGCTGCGAACCTCGACAACACGCAGATCGTCCTCAACGGCGGCGCCGGGATCAACATGGGCGGGACGGCCAGCTACAAGGGCGTGAAGATCGAGCTGGTCCCGGCGGTCCACTCGACGATCGCAGGCTATCCGGCGGCCGGCTTCATCATCGACATCGGCGGCGCGCGCGTCTACGCCTCGGGCGATACCGACGTCTACGGCGACATGGCGCTGGTCGGTCAGCGCTATCGTCCCGACCTCGCGATCGTCTCATCGGGGAACGGCGCGTTCACGATGGGTCCGGAAGACGCGGCGCTGACGTGCAAGCTCATGGGCGTGAGCCAAGCGATCCCGGTTCACTACGCGCACAACCCGCTCGTGCTCCAGACGAATGCCGGCGATCTGTTCGCCGCCGCGGCCGCCCGCGTCACGCCGTCGACAAAGGTGACGCTGCTCAAGCCGGGCACGTCGACGACGCTGCAGATCGCGACCTACGCGCGCGCCTGACGCCGGTCCGCGTCAGCCCGGCATTGCGGTGTAGCGTCGCTGCTGCGCGTCCCAGTGCAGCAGCACGGTGCACGGTTTGTGGAAGCCTTTGATCTGAACCGGGATCTGGCCGAGGACCGGCACCTTGACGCGGACGTCGATGTCCAACGTCAACGTGAACCGCGCCGAGCCGAGACCGCCGGCGGTCCACGCCGCCGTCGTTTTCCCGTCGGGAAGATAGCCTTGCCAGTCGTCGATTTGGCCGGCGATCGTCCCCGCCATCCCGGCCGCTAGCGCCATCGTGACCGGCCCGTTCCCAAGCGGGTTCAGGATGACCTGACCGATCTGCGCGCCGAGGACGCGCGCCGAGATCACCAGGTCGAACGCGTTTCCGATGTCGGGCTGCTGGTCGAAGTCCTGATGAACGAAATAGTCGAGCCGTAGGACTTTCCAGCCGTCGGTGCTCTCCCAAACCTGGTGAAGGTCGGCCATGATGTGTCGCTCCCCCGCGCCGCGACGGCGTTGACGGTCACTTTGCGCGACCGAACGCAAATGCGAACGTCCC
>DASYFS010000350.1:0-2266 GCA_036498305.1 Candidatus Elarobacter sp.
GACCAGCCCGACGAGCATGACGATGCCGAGCATCGAGTACAGGTTCAGCGTTTGGCCCTGCAGCAGCGCTGCGTTCGGAAGCTCGAGCCGCAGAAGGTTGAGCAGCGCGAGCGTCCCGAACGCGCCGGCGCTCGCCAGCGGGACCGTCAGCATGATCACCAGCGGCAGCCGCCAGCTGCGATAGAGCAACACCAGCGTCGCGTACACCGCGACGACGCCGAGGCCTAGCGCCGCACCGATCGCCGCGACGGCGTCGAGGAACTGTTCGAGGTCGCCGCGCGCGACGAGCCGCACGCCGGGCGGCAGAAATCCCGGCGCGCGCAGCGCTGCTCGCAGCGGCGCCGTGACCGTCCCGATCGGCACGCCGTCGCGCGTGTTCGCGCTGACCGTAACGATGCGCTCGCGGTTCTCGCGCTCGACGAGCGCCGGCTGCGGCCGGTCGTCGAACGCGGCGATCGACGCCAGCGGAACGCGATCGCCGTTTCCGGCACGCACCTCGACCTGCTGCAGCGCACCGAGATCGCCGCGCTGCGCCGACGGCTCGCGCACGACGACGTCGATGAGGCCGCCGCCCAGCCGCAGCCGCGTTGCGAGCGCTCCGCCGGTCGCGATCCGCGCGCCCAGCGCCGCGTCGTCGGGGACGACGCCGAGCAGCTGCGCGCGTCCGCTGTCGACGGTGATCTCGAGGCGCGGAGCGAGCCCGCCGCTGCTGATGCGCACGTCGCTGGCGTTCGGATCGGCGGCGAGCCGGCGCGCGATCCGGCGCGCGGCGTCGTCGACGGCGGCGGGCGGTCCGGCGAGCGCGTAGCCGATCGGCGGCAGACCGCCCATTCCGGTGCCGGCGCCGGCGATCGATGCGTCGGGCACCAGCGCCGCGAGCGCGTCGATCTCGCGCCGCACCGCCGCACCGCCGCCGCTCGGATCGGCGAGGATCGCGTCGACCCGGGCCAGGTTCGGCGCGACGACGTCCGTCGTGCCGTTGAACGCGCGGCCGGCCGAGGAGACGACGTGCAGCACCGCGGGATCGTCGAGCAGCCGCGCGGCGATCCGCGCCGCTCCGGCGCCGGTGTGCGCGAGCGTCGTCCCCGGCGGAAACGTCAGGTCCACCGCGACCTCGCCGCGCGCCACCGGCGGCGAGAACTCGGTCGGGATCGTCCCGTTTGCGACCGGGACGAGCGCGAGCGCGCAGACGAGCGCCGCGCCGGCGAGAACGAGACCCCGGTAACGCCACGCGGCGGGAAGCCACCGCTGGGCATAGCCGCGCGCAAGCGCGCGCTCGAGACGCGCGAACGCGGCGAGCGCGGTCTGCCAGGCCGCCGCGCCGTCCAACAGCACCGTGCCGCGAAGCGTCCACGGCAACCGCTCCGCGTCGCGTGCCAGCGCGTCGCGCAGCTCGCGGTGCGTTCCCTCGCGCGGGACGTCACCGTCGCGCACGGCCCAGCGTGCCGCCAGCAGCGGCGCAAGCGTGAACGAGACGAGCAGCGAGAAGGCCGTTGCGAAGACGACGACCAGCCCGAACTCGCGCATGAACGCGCCGATCAGACCCGGCATGAACGCGATCGGCGCGAACACCGCGACGTCCACCGCCGTGATCGCGACCGCGACGCCGCCGAGCTCTCGCCGCCCGCTGAGCGCCGCCGCGTCGCCGCGCTCGCCGCGGCGCACCGCACGCGCGATCGCTTCGACGATGACGATCGAGTCGTCGACGAGGATTCCCACCGTCAGCGACAAGCCCATCAGCGAGAGGACGTCGAGCGTGAAGCCGGCGGCCCACATCGCGGCGAACGCCGCGGCGAGCGAGGCCGGGATCGCGATCGCCGCGACGAGCGACACGCGCCAGCGGCGCAGAAAGACGAGGATCACCGCGACGGTGAGCACGACGCCTTCGCCGAGCGTCTGCAGCACGCCGTTCACCGCCGCGTTCGCGAACGGCGCCGCCGTGCGCAGCTCCTCGATACGTACCAGCGCCGCCGTACTCGCGAGCCGCGCGACCGTGCGCCGCAACGCCGCGATCGTGCGCGTCGCGTCGGACGATCGCGCTCCGGTGACGACGACCACGATCGCCGGCGCGCCGTCGACCTGCACGAGCTCGACGGGATCGGCGAAGCCGTCGCCGACCTCCGCGAGCTCCCCGACCGGCGGCGCAGCGCCCGTCCCCGGAATCAGGACGGGGAGCGCCGCAAGCTGCGCCGCCGTCGCGGCGCCCGATCGGATCCCGACGCCGCGCTGCGCGAGCGGTGTGGTGAACGTGCCGCCCGGCAGGACG
>DASYFS010000351.1:0-8118 GCA_036498305.1 Candidatus Elarobacter sp.
GACGATCTGATCGCCGTAGCGGACGAGAGCGGACCCGTTGGCTTGCTTCGCAAGCTCCCCCGTCTCAATGACGAGCTGACGGCCACCGATCTCGAGCGAGACGGATTCTGGCACTGATACTCCTAGTTCTGTTCTGTTTTATTTCGTTCGCTTGCTATTTGCGTAACGGGCCCGGGTTCGGCAAAAGAAAAGAGGCGGCCTCCGATAGTACGGAGGCCGCCTGCTTGTCTTGTTCGACGCGGGGCGTTAGCGGCGCAGGCCGAGGTCTGCGATCAGCTTGCGGTAGCGGTCGAGGTCCTTGTTCTGCAGGTACGCGAGAAGGCGCCGGCGCTGGCCGACCTGCATCAGCAGGCCGCGGCGGCTGTGGTGGTCCTTCTTGTGAACCTTCAGGTGCTCGGTGAGCTGGTTGATCGACGCGGTCAGGATCGCGATCTGCACGTCGGCCGAGCCGGTATCGTTGGGTCCGCGGCCGTATTTGGCCGAGAGGCCGGACTTCTGTTCTTTGGTCAGGGGCACGGGAAAACGGGGCTCCTTTCAGTCTCGCGCGTCAGCAGGCTCCGTGGGCCCGCGACGGCGACCGACGGATCATACCGTATCCGGCGCGGGAGGTCAAAGGGCGACGTTCGGGTCGGTCTCCTCCAGAGCGGCCATCAGGGCGGCGCGGAGCGACTCCAGCTCCGGCGGGGCGGCGGTCTGCTGCTGGGCGAGCGCCTCGATCGCCATCAGGATGCGGTCGGCCTCGTTCCGCGCGATCGGAAGATAGACGTTCTTCGCCAGCTCGGCGTCGAGCCGCTCGAGGGCACGTTTGGCCATGTTCGCCTGGCCGAACGAGTACGCGTGGTGGCTCGCGTTTCCCAGCAGCTTGAGCTCCGATTCGAGCCAGTCGCGATAGTCCTTGAGCATGACGTCCTCCGGTGGGTGCGGAACTCGGCGGGTCGTGAGCGACTACGTGGCGGTTGCCCGCACCGGCGAGATCCCGCCGGGGACGGCGCGGGCGGTCGCCGTAGGCGGCCGCGAGATCGCGGTCTTCAACGTCGGCGGGACGTTCTACGCCTTGGACAACACGTGCCCGCACCAGGGCGGACCGCTCGCCGAGGGCTGGATCGAGGGAGCGCAGGTCACCTGTCCCTGGCATGCCTGGACGTTCCGGCTCGCCGACGGGAAGATGACGCTCGGCGACTTCGCCAGCGTCGAGACGTTCGACGTCCGGCTCGAGGGCGACGTCGTGATGGTCAGCCGCACACCGCGCCCGCCCTCGCCGCGCTGAGCGCGCGCGTTCCGACCGGCACCGTCACCCGGACCGTCAGCGATGCCGGCGGGCCGAGGCGGTCGACCGTCGTCAGATAGCGCGCGTCGGCGAGGTTGTCGAAGGCGAGCGAGATCGTCTCACCGTCCGCCCCGCGCAGCGTCAGCCGCGCGCCGAGCAGCACCGTGCTCCCCAGCGGCTGCTGCTGCAGGTCGTCGGCAAAGGTCGGGCCCGAATAGGCGACCTCGAGCGCGCCGGTGAGATTGCCGTGCGAACGCTCGACGTCCAGCGCCGCCGCCGCGTCGGGAACGTAGGCGAGCCGCTTCCCGATCTGCGCGGCGTTCGTCGAGGCGGCGACGCGGTCGTGTTGCGCGGTCGCGAACGCATGCAGCCGCGAGCAGCGCGCCGGATGGTCGTACTCGGCGACGTACGCATCCGTCACGGTGCGGCCGAAGTTCGCGCGCTGCTGGAGATTCGTGCCGATCGTCGCGAAGCCGATCGCGTTGCGAACCTGCGTCGCCGTGTAGTCGAACGCGAAGCGATCGGAGGCGTGCACGACGTCGATGCCGAGCTGGAGCGAGCGGCTCCGCTCGGGGACGAGATTCGGATTGTTGAGCTCGGTAACGGCGCCGACTTTGAAGCTGCGCACGAGCTCGTTGAGGAACGGCGCCCGCAAGCCGGTGCCGAACGCCGCCCGCAGCGCGGTTGCGGGCGAAGCGTCGTAGCGCAGCGCAAGGCGCGGTGAGAGCGCCGCCGCGTCACGCTTTCCGAGCGCCTCGGTCGTGACCGTATCGTAGCGCACGCCGGCGACGCCGCCGAGGCGCCCGGTCCAGCTGCGCTGCAGCGCGACGCCGTCGAGGCGCTGCGTCCCCGCAACGTCGCTCTGCACGACGCCGCTCGCCGCGTTCTGCACGCTCTCGCCGGTGACGAAGCGGTGATCGAGCAGCAACGCGACGCCGTCGCTCGGATCGCCCGCGGCGCCGAGCGGGACGTCCCAGCGCAGCCGCACGCCGGCGTCGGAGCTCGGCACGTGCTGCGTGTACAGGAGCGCGCCCGGAGCGGTCGGATAGCGGTCGCCGAGGTTCACGACCGTTGTCTCCCGCGCGTACGTCGTGATCGAGAGCGGATCGCGCGCGCCGCGCCCCCAGCTCACCGCGATCTGCCGCAGCGCGCGCGAGAAGCCGTCGTTGGGGCGGCCGTCCTGCTGCGCGTCGTCGCCGTCGAGCAGGTCGATGCGCCACGCGCCGCCCGCATCCGACGACCAGCGCGAGACGACGTGCGCGACGTCGGCGGTGCCGATCGCAGGGCGGTCGACCGCCGAGGTTTGCCCCGGCGGCACGACGTTATAGGAGAAGCGTCGCGTCGCGAGCGTGAACGTCGTCGCGCCGCTCGCGGTGGCGACGCCGACGCCCAGCGTCCCGCTGCCGACATCGATCCCGCCGAGGCTCGCGTCGAGCTCGCCCTCACGCGCGCCGTAACCACGCGTCGTCAGCGAGAGCGCGCCGCCGATCGCGCCAGAGCCGTAGAGCGCCGAGCCCGGACCGCGCAGCAGCTCGCCGCGTTCGATCGACGCCGCGGGATAGACGTTCCAGTCGACTTGACCGCCGAAACCGTCCTGTGCCGGCACGCCGTCGACCAGCAGCGTTCCGCGATCCGTCCCGGCGCCGTTGAACGAAAGCCGGAGCTGCCCGTAGTTCGTGAACGGCGCGTTGCTGCGGTCGCGATCGACGCCCGGAACGACGCGCAGCGCCGCGTCGAGCGCCGGCGCGGTCTGCTCGCGCAGCAGCCGCGGGTCGAGGACCGACGCCGCTTGCGGCGCGCGGTGCAGCGACTGCGGCGAGCCGGTGACGACGCGGACGGTGCCGATCGTCCCCAGCGGCGCGGCGCTCGGCGACGGCGACGGGCTGGCGACCGCCGCGGCGAGCAGCAGCGCGAGGTGCATCTACGCCAGCGCGTCGCGCAGCTCGGCGACCGTGCGCGCGCCGGACGCGAACGTCGCGATGCGCAGCGCGGTGATCAGCTCGTCGATCAGCGCCGCGACCGCGGCATCGGACTCGTCGGCGGCGCGCAGAAACGGGAGCGCGAGACCGGCGAGGTCGGCGCCGACCGCGAGTGCTTTTGCGACCTGAACCCCGTCGCGGATCCCGCCGCTGGCGACGAGCGGAACTCCCGGCAGCGCGGTGCGCAGCGCAGCCGTCGCGCGCGGCGTCGCGTACCCCCAGTCGCCGAACGCTTCGGCGATCCGCTCGCGCGTCGCGTCGCCGCTGCGCCGTCCCTCGACGAGCGCCCACGACGTTCCGCCGGCGCCCGCGACGTCGATCGCCGCGACGCCGCACTCGACCAGCCGCGCCGCGGTCGACGGTGCGATCCCCGAGCCCACGCTCTTCGCGATCACCGGGACGTCGAGCGCCGCGCAGAGCTGCGCGATCTTCGGCGCCAGCGAGCGGAAGTTGGTGTCGCCCTCACGCTGCAGCGCTTCCTGGAGCGGGTTGAGGTGCAGGTACAGTCCGTCGGCGCGCAGCTCGTCGACGAGGCGGCGCGCGTCGGCGATCGTCACGCCGTAGTTGAGCTGCACCGCGCCGAGGTTCGCGAACAGGACGACGCGCGGCGCGACCCGGCGGACGTCGAACGTCGTGCGCAGCGCGGGGTCCTCGAGCATCGCGCGCCCGCTCCCCAGCGCGAGCGCGATCCCGGCCGCCTCGGCACCGCGCGCGAGGCGGCGGTTGATCTCGGCGGCACGCTGCGTCCCACCGGTCATCGACGAGATGATCAACGGCGCGCGCAGCGGGCGTCCCAGGAACGTCGTCGAGACGTCGACGTCGGCGAGCGCGATCTCGGGGAGCGCTTCGTGGCGCAGGCGCACCGCGCTCCAGCCGGCATCGAGCCGCGACGCGACGTCGTCGTTGAGGCAGACGTCGAGGTGGCGCGATTTCCGCTGCTCGGTCGATTCGCCCATCGCGAGAGGCCTCCGTGCCGCGGGCGGCGATCACCTCCCCGATGGAGCCACAGCCGACGTACGACGGCCTCACCGGGACGGCCGGCGGCGCTGCCTTCGGGGCCGCAATCGCCGCGCTCGCCGCCGAGAAGGACCTCGACCGCGCGGGGCTCGCCGCCGAATCCGGGCTCGACGCCGGGCTGCTCGAAGCGGTGATCGCCGGCAAGGCGCGGCTCGGCGTCGCGGCGCTTGCGCGCCTGGCCCGCGCGCTGCGGCTGCGCCCGATCGGCTTCCTTCAGAAGACCGGCATCCTCGGCCTCGAGGTCTACGCCGGCGGGCTCGACCCGCTCTACTTCCTACCGGACGGCCAGATCCGGTTCGATGCGCGCATCTACATGCGCGAGATCAACCCCCGCCACGCCGTCCCCGAAGGCGACATGACCAAGCGCAATCCGGCCTTGAAGGCCTTGGCCGACGACACCGTCCTCGACCCGCTCGGAAAGGTGGAAGTGGAACTCACATACCTTTTGAGGGCGGCCGTCCAAGGGACCGGAGGCGTTCTGTAAGGCCTGGCCGCGAGAGGCGGGTCGGGCGCGCGGTGAGAACGCCCGTTTCCCTATGGAAATCGAAGGTAAGCGTATCGCGGCTCTGGTTGGGGACGGGTTCGAGGAATCGGAGCTCGTCGAGCCCCGCCGCGCCCTGGAAGAAGCGGGCGCCGTCGTGACGATCGTCGGCGTCGACGATCGGGCGATGCAGAAGATTCGCGGGAAGCGCGGCCTCGACGAAGGCGCCAGCGTGAAGGCTGAAGAGCTGGTCGCGGACGTGACCGCCGACGATTTCGACGCGATCCTGATCCCGGGCGGGATGTCGCCCGATCACATCCGGACCAACAAAGACGTGCAGCGCTTCGTCAAAGAGTTCGATCACGCGAAGAAGCCGATGTTCGTGATCTGCCACGGGCCGCAGGTGCTCATCTCCGCGCAGCTCGTGCGCGGCCGCACGCTGACCGGATTCGCCTCGATCGCCGACGACATTCGCAACGCGGGCGGACTCTACCGCGATCAGCCCGTCGTGCAGGACGGCAACTGGGTGACCTCGCGCAACCCGCACGACATCCCGCTCTTCAACCGCGCGATCATCGAGAAGCTCGCGGCGCAGAGCGCCCCGGTCTAGGCGACGCCGGCCGACGCCGCGCGCGAGCTGCTGATCCTCGGGATCCTGCGGCGCGCGCCGCTCTCGGCGTACGACGTCGGCCGCGCGGTGCGCGGCCACGTCGCCCTCTATCGCGGCCTCAAGCACGGCAACACCTATCACGCCCTCGCGCGGCTTGCCGAGGCGAAGCTGCTGGTTCGGCGCGACGCGGCCGCCGCACGCGGGCCGTCCGCGACGAAGTCGGTCTACCGTCTCTCGGCTGCGGGCGAGCGCCGCTTTCGCGCGCTGCTGCGCGACGTGATCGCCGACCTGCAGAGCTCCGACACCGCGCTCGAGATCGCGTACGTGCTGCTCGGCCAGTTTCCGCGCGACGAAGCCCGCGCGATCCTCGAAGAGCGGCATGAGGCGATCGCGGTGCACGAGCGCCGGCTCAAACGGCTGCTCGGCGACGTCGCGCAGCGCGGCGGCGCGGCGTACATCGGGCAGAGCCACGCGCTTCACCGCGCGCAAGCGGAGCGGCGCTTTCTCAACGATGCGATGGCGCTGCTCGCCAACCCGCGCTGGGAACCCGGCTGGGTCACCGACGACGGTCCGATCTCCGATCCGCACCGGAAATTGTAACGCTACGAGGCGCCGGTCATGCCTTGGAAGTACGGCGCGGCGAACACGACGTGGCCGAGCGCGAGCAGCAGCAGCGACCAGAAGACTGCGGCATGCCAGCGGCGGAGCGCGCCGCGGTACGCGCCCGGGTCCCACAAGCTCGCGCCCACGAATCCTTGGACCACGAACGCCAGCAGCGCGGCGCTTCCGAGCCACACGCCGCGTCCGTCGGCGGCTGCCAGCGCGCGCATCGACCACATCGCGTGAACGCAGCCGACGGCCAGCGCCGTCAGGCCGAGCGCCGCGTGCGGGCGCATCCGCGTGAGCAGCGGCGACCCGCGTACTCGGCGCAGCGTCGCGCCGAGCACGGCCGCGACGGGGATCGCGGCCAGCGCGATCCAGCCGGTGGGCGGACCGATCGCCACGGCCCTCAGTGCACCGTCGCGTACGGGGTGATGACGACGAAGCGCTTCGCGTCGGCGTGCCCCTTCCCGGTGACGACCGCCTTCACGAAGACGATCGCGCCGGGCGCGTCGACCTCGGCGCGCGTCCCCATCACGATCGGCGTCTGCGCCGGGGCGAAGATCCGCACCGTCCTGCCGGTCGCGCGATACCGTTCGCTCGTCTCTTCATCGAGGAGCTCGGCGACGAGCTCGGAGCGCACGCGCTTCTGCACGCGCACCGCGATCTCGACGATGCTTCCCGTCGCAGCGGCGGCGAACGCCTGCGCGGTGATCGCCGGCGGCGGGCTCATCTGCGCGGAGGCGCTCGCGGCGGTGCCGAGCATCAGGACGGACGAAAGAACGGCGTGCAGCTTCATGTCCCGACTCTACCGGGTCGGGCCGTGCGCCGGTATCCCCGCGAAGCGCGATATTACTTCACGCTGATGTAATATCGCCGCTTTCGCGGCAGCGCAGCGCGGCGCGCGCGCGAACTCGGACGGACGTGCGGCTCACGCGCTTCTGCCTCGAAAATCCGACCGCGGTCGCGCTGATCGCGCTGGCCGTCGCCGTGGCCGGCCTGCTCGCGCTCGCGCGCATGGGACGCGCCGTGCTGCCGCCGATCGCGTTTCCGGTCGTCGCGATCAGCGCGCCGTATCCCGGCGCAGGCCCGGCCGAGTTGGAGCGCCTCGTCGTCGAGCCGATCGAGGATCAGCTCGACGGGCTCGCCGGCGTCGAGCGCGTCTCGGCGTGGGCGCAGGACGGGATCGCGCGGATCGCGGTGCGTTTTCGGTACGGGACCCCGCTCGACACCGCGCGCGCCGACGTGCAGCAAGCGGTCGACGCCGCGCGCGCGGTGATGCCCGCCGATCTCGTCCCGCCGGTCGTCTCGCGCGACGACCCGTCGCAGCCGCCGATCTATGAGGCGGCGCTTTCGTCGGTGCTGCTCGATCCGGCCGCGCTCGCCGAGCTCGTGAATCATACGATCTTGCCCGCGCTGCGCGCGACGCCGGGCGTCGGTGCCGTCGTCGCGTCGGGAGAGCCGGTGCGCCAAGTCATCGTCGCGCCGCGCCGAGCGGCCCTGCGCGCGGCCGGTGCGACGGTGCTCGACGTCGAGCGCGCGGTCGCGCAACAGAATGCCGTCCTGCCGGGCGGCACGTTCACCACACCGCTCGCGCAGCGCGGCGTCGGAATCCGGTCGGGCGCCGCGACGGCGGCGCAGCTTGCGGCGCTCCCCGTCCTGATTCCGGGGACGGCCGCTGCGCCGCCGGTCGGAGAGCTCGCGCAGGTCGGCGACGGTTTCGCCGATCCCGTCGAGCTCGTGCAGGTCGACGGCACGCCGGCGATCGTGGTCGTGGTCACCGGGGCGCGATCGTCCGACGCTACGCGCACGATCGCGGCGTTGCGGCGCACGGTCGCGCGGCTCGCGAGTACGGCGGCGCTGGTGCGGGTCGAGGAGCTGCGCACGGCGGCGCCGTTCGCGAACGCGGCGGTGAACGGCGTGCTGCAGACGCTCGGCGAAGGCGTCGTGCTCACCGTCGCGGTGATCCTCGTATTTCTGCGGCGCTGGCGCGTGTCGCTCGTCGCGGCGATCGCGATCCCGGCCTCGCTCGCCGCGGCGTTCGCCGCGATGTGGGCGGCCGGGTTCACGCTGGACGTCCTCTCGCTGATGGGCTTGTCGCTGACGGTGGGAATCCTCGTCGACGACTCGATCGTCATCGTCGAAGCGATCGCGCGTGCGGTGC
>DASYFS010000352.1:0-1596 GCA_036498305.1 Candidatus Elarobacter sp.
AGCCCGGAAGATGCCGGCCCACGATCATGATCGTCGCCATCGCTACCCTCGGCGCAACACGGAGCCGGCCAGGTACGCGAGCACGGGCCACGGCTCGACGAGGTAGCGCCGCCAGAATCGCGTGGGAGATCCCGCCAGCCGGAACAGCCACTCGAGGCCGTGGCTCCCCATCCAGCGGGGCGGCGTTGCGACGGCGCCCGCGACGTATTCCAGACACGCCCCCACCGTCACGAAGGTGCACGCACCGAGCTGCGCGCGGTGACGGACGATCCAACGTTCCTGGCGCCCCATCCCCATCCCGACGAGCACGAGATGCGGGGCGAACGCCGCGACGGCGCGGACGACCTCGCCGTTCGCCGCCGGATCGTCGATGTCGAAGTACCCGTCACGATACGCAATCGTCAGCCGCGGGTGGCGAGCAGCGATCGCGGCGCGGGCGGCCGCCACGACTGCCGGCGTCGAGCCGAGGTAGAACACGCGCCGGCCGTCGGCCTCGGCGCTTCGCAGCAATGGCCAAATCAGGTCGACGAGCGTCACCCGATGGCGACGGTCTGCGCGCACGCCCGCCAAGCGGCACAGCGCCACGAGGGGCATCCCGTCAAGGTGAACGATCGTCTCGGGCAGTGCGTGCAACGCTGCGAACTCGACGTCGCGACGCATCACGCTGATGCCGTGCATGTTCTGCGAAGCGACGATGCACGGTTCGCTCGCCGAAAGACGGGCGCGTATCGTACCGACGAGCTCATCCACGGTCAGCGGCGTCAGCTTGACGCCGAAAACGTCGAACGACCCGGCCGGAGCGATCGGCCGCGCGGGCATCATGCGGCACTCTCCGCGCGCCGGAGGAACCAGCGGTATGTCGCCAGGAACGCGTTGGCCAGCCGCTCGTCGGGCGCCCGCGCCGCGACGCCCGGCGGCAGCAGGCCGACCGTCTGCGCAACCGCATCGACGAGCTCGGCCACGCTCACGATCGTTCCCTCGCATGCTCGGCGCGCAGGCTGCGGCGATTCGCCGAGCGCGAGGATCGAACGTGCGACGTCGTCGATCCAAGTGAGGTGCAGCAGCCGGTCTTCCGAACCCGCGATCGGAAGCGGCGCGCTGCGCGCCAGCGCGTCGAAGACGTCGGCGACGATGTTTCCCGCCTGCGGCCGCATCCGCGGGCCGAATGCAGTCCCGACCTCGAGCACGCCGTGTGCCGCCCCCGGCGCGACGGCGACGGACCGATAGCCGAGCAAGTCGCCCAGCAGAACGGCGGATTCGGCCGGATGCATCGCCGCGTAGAGAATGCCGGGGCCGCTACCGACCTTCGCGACCCGCTCCGCGAGCGCCGTCGGCTCGTGAACGACGTCTCCGAAGACGAACGCGGCACGTCCGTGAGCGATGGCACGCTCGAGGTTTTCCAGTCGCCCGGTCGACAGATCGTCGAGGGCAACGACGCGTTGGCCGGAGTCGACGAGACGATCGACCACCGCGCTGCCGATGAAACCCGCGGCGCCGGCAACCAGATGGATCACGGCCGCCTAGACCGTCGTCGCCTGCGGCGAGACGGGAACGTTCATCATCGCCGGCGTTCCGAGCTCGGCATGGTGCGCCGGC
>DASYFS010000353.1:0-1575 GCA_036498305.1 Candidatus Elarobacter sp.
GGTGCCGAGCACGTATTGCCGTCAGCTCTTCCTCGACGCCGGATTCGACCCTGAGCGCATCGCGGTGGTGCCCAACGGTGTCGACCCGCAGCTGTTCGATGCGGAACGCTCCGTCGCACCGTTTCCGCTGCCGACGCAGAAGCCGTTCCGGTTCCTGTTCGTCGGCGGCGCGCTGCCGCGCAAGGGGATCGACGTGCTGCTTGCGGCGTATCGCCGCGCGTTCACCCGCGCCGACGAGACGACGCTCGTGCTGAAGCTGTTCGGGACGCGGTCGTTCTATCAGCTCGACGCCGCGTTCGTCGCGGCGCTGCGAGCGTTCGTCGCCGACCCGTCGGCGCCCGAGCTGGTCGTGCTCGACGACGACGTCACCGACGAGGAGATGGTGCGGCTCTATCGCAGCTGCGACGCGCTCGCGTTCCCGTATCGCGGCGAAGGCTTCGGCCTGCCGATGCTCGAGGCGATGGCGTGCGGCCTCCCCGTGATCGCGACGGCGGGCGGCGCGGCCGACGATTTCCTCGACGGCGACGTCGCGTACCGCGTCCCGGCGAGCCGGGTTCCGCTGCAGGGTGAGTTCCGCGGCGAAGCGCTGGCGGGCGAGGGCTGGTGGCTCGAAGCGAACGTCGACGATCTCGCGGCGACGCTGCGGCACGTCGCGGCGCATCCCGACGAGGCGCGTGCGAAGGGTGCCCGCGGTGCCGAGCGCGCGCACGCCGCGTGGACCTGGGAGCATGCCGCGGCGATCGCCGCGGAGCGGCTGCGCGCGCTAACCGCCGGCTAGAGCAGCTTTTCCGGGACGATCGGGAGATCGCGGACGCGTTTTCCGGTCGCGTGCCAGACGGCGTTCGCAATCGCGGCGGCGACGCCGGTGATCCCGATCTCGCCGATCCCGCGCGCGCCGAGCGGGTTGAACGTCAGGTCCGGCTCTTCGACGAAGAGCACGTCGATCGCCGGGACGTCGGCGTTGACGGGGATGTGATAGTCGGCGAGGTTGTTGGTGACGACGGCGCCGTAGCGCGGATCGCGCATCGTCTCCTCGAGCAGCGCCATCCCGATCCCCCACACGATCCCGCCGAGCATCTGCGAGCGCGCGGTCTTCGCGTTGAGGATGCGGCCGCAGTCGAATGCGCCGAGCGCGCGGCTGACGCGAACGCGGCCGAAGTCTTCGTCGACGCGCACCTCGACGAACTGCGCGCCGAACGAGTAGAAGGAGAAGCGTTCGCCTTCGTCGCCCGGTTGCGCGCGTCCGAGCGCTTCGATCGCGCCCGTGCCGGCGGCGCGGATGACCGCGTCGAAGCCGATCGATCGTGACGGATCGCTCTTCGCGCGAAGCGCGCCGTCGCTCGCGACGACGTCGCCCGGTGCGAGGCCGCGCAGCGGCGAGTCACCGGCCGCGATCGCGATGCGGACCAGCTCGTCGAGCGCGCGGCGCGCGCCGTCGAGGACCGCGGGGCCGACGCTCGCCGCGCTCATGGAGCCGCCCGCGACCGGTGCCGGCGGGAGCGTCGAGTCGCCGATGCGCACCTGAACCGCGCGCGGCTCGCAGCCGAACACGTCGGCGGCGATCTGCGCGAGGAT
>DASYFS010000354.1:0-1809 GCA_036498305.1 Candidatus Elarobacter sp.
CGTCATCCCGAGCTTGTCGAGGGACCCTCGTCGTCGTGCGAGCGAAGCCGAGCACGACCCCTCATGCTGACGGGCACGATGCGGGGTCATCCTTCGACTTCGCTCAGGATGACGACGAGGGTCCCTCGACAAGCTCGGGATGACGGAGACGCTAGGGCCGAGTGGCAAGCTCCGTCGCGCGCAAAACGTCGCGGCTGATCACGCACAGCGGGACGTCCCGCCAGTGCGTCTCGATCCGGCTGATCCAAGCGTCCGCGAACGTGACGCCGTCGAGGCCGCCGTAAAGGCAGATCTGGTTGTCGCCTTCGCCGTGGACGTACTCGTAGTCGACGTCGGCGAGGTCGAACACCTCGATCCCGTCGAGCTCCGCGCCGATGCGGGAGAGCGCGCGGTAGACGCGGCGCGCGTTGTCGTCGTCGCTGTCGTACCACAGGCAGTGGTCGTCGCAGCGCGTCGTCTCGCCGTGGAGCTTCTTCGCGAGGCTGCCGACGACCAGCGCGCGTGCACCCTCGCGGGCGAGTGCCTGCAGCAGCTCGGCGAAGACGGCGTGGTCGCCCATGGAGACCTCCTCGGCCCGCGGGTTGCGGACGACTCCCCTACGCGAGCAGGGTCGGCGGTTCCCGCCCGAGCTCGCGTGCGATCAGCGCGGTGATGCGCGGCACGCTGCTGCGCGCGGCGCGTTCGTCGAGGAAGCGCGCACGCGTTCGCCGAGCGACGACGTCGTCGACGGTGCGAGCCATTTCGTGACGGACGGCGTAGACGACCTCCGCGCCGGTATACGGCAGCGCGGGACTCAGCGGCTCCGCAAGCGTGGGGTCGTCGCGGTGCAGGGCCGTCACCGCCGCCGCGTCGCTGCCGTACGCGCGGAGATGATCCGGCAGCGACGATGCATCGTCGATCGCACCGTGCAGCCGCAGCGACGCCGTGCGCGACGGCACGTGCGGGAAATCCCCGGAACGCGCCGCGGCGTCGACGGCGTCGGCGGCCATGCGGCGATACGTCGTCCACTTGCCGCCGGTTACCGTGACCAGACCCGCCGGCGAGACGGTGACGACGTGCTCGCGCGACTGCCGCGACGTTGTTGTTGCGCGCCGGTTCACGAGCGGGCGAATCCCGGCGAACGCGGCGCGGACGTCCGCTTGCGAGAGCGGTACCGCAAGATAGCGGTTCACCGTCTCGAGGATGAACGCGATCTCCGCGTCGCTGGGCTGCGGATCCAGCACCGGCGCCGAGGTCGGGACATCGGTCGTTCCGATCACGACGCTGCCATGCCAAGGGACGGCGAACAGGACGCGTCCGTCGGCGGTGCGCGGCACCAGCAGCGCGGCGTTGCCGAATCCCTCACCGCCGACGACGACGTGGGAGCCGCGGCTGAACGTCAGCATCGCGGGGGCGTCCGGCTCGTCGAGGCGGCGCACCTCGTCGGCGAAGATGCCCGCGGCGTTCACGACTGCGCGGGCTCGGATGGTAATGCGCGTTCCCGTCTCGCGATCGAGCGCCTCGACGCCGGCGATGCGGCCGCCGTCACGGACGACGCCGATCGCGCGGACGTAGTTCGCGATCGCCGCGCCGTTGTCGTCGGCCGTGCGCGCGAGCGCGATCGCGAGGCGGGCGTCGTCGAAACCGCCGTCGTGATAGACGATCGCGCCCGCGATACCGCGACCCGCGAGCGCGGGAACGAGCCGCCGCGCGCCGGCGGCCGAGACGATGCGGCTGCGGCCGAACGACGCGCGTCCCGCGAGCACATCGTAGGCGGCGAGGCCGGCGCCGTAGTACGCGAGGGCGGCGACGTTGGGGGCGGGCACGACG
>DASYFS010000355.1:0-4002 GCA_036498305.1 Candidatus Elarobacter sp.
CGTCCCGGTCCCCAACGGCCACGCCGTCGCCGACCTGACCTCGTTCGCGATCGACCCGACGTTTTGGCTGAACCTCGCGTTCGGCGCGCTGGCCGTGTGGCTGTGGCGGCTCGACCTGGCGCATCCGATGGAGCACCATTGCCACGGGGAGCCCGAGCATAGCGGGAGCGTTCCGACGCCCTGACGTACGCCTCGCGACGATGAACGACCCCGCCGCCGTCGAGCCCCGCGCATACGTCCTCGGCGGGAACGCAAGCACGCTCGCGTTCACCTCGAGCCTCGTCCCGGAGAACCGGCAGGTCACCGCGTGGCTCGTTCCGCTGGCCTGGACTCCGATCGGCGTCGTCCTCGGCGAGAACTGGCAAAAGGTCGGCATCGCCGCCGACAACCTGGCGGGCTGGACCGACCAGACCTTCGATCCCGGCGACGAGCGTTCGTTCGTCTCGTCGCTGCGCGAGCTGGACCTGCTCGCCCGGATCGGCTGGAGCGCGCCGGTCCCGGAGGTGCTCGACGATGTCGTCGTCGTCAACCTCGACGACGTCCCCGAAGACGTGCTCGACGCGCTCGCGCATCCGCCCGAAGCGCTGGTGCAGTGCGCACTCTGCCGCCGCACCTGCGTGCGCGATCACTTCGTGTGGAACGAGCGCCGGCTGTGTGCGTGGGATTATCACGCCAGCGTGTTCGGAAAACGCGGACCGTGGCGTGACGCGCCGTACGAAGAGCGTCTGTTCGAAACGCTGCCGCGCGCCGCGTACGTGGCGGGGCCGCTGCTCGACGAGGTCGGCGTCGACGCGGTGCTCGCGCTCGACGGGCTCGACGACGCCCTCGCGCGCCGCATCGTCAACGAAGCGATCGCCGGGGATCCCGGGCACGCGCACCTCGCGGTCCGCACGAGCAACGGCTACACCGTGCTGCGCGAGCGCGCGGCGCAGGCCGACCCCGCGGCGGCGGCAGACGAACCGGCGGGCGGGACCACGCCCTGACCCAGCGCGCGATCGCGCGTCTGGGCGCGCTGTTCGTTGCGCTGTTCGCGGTGCTCGCCTTGCAGCATCTGCGCGTCGCGCTGATCGACGGTCCCGGACTGCTGGCGCGCCCGACGAACCCGCGGCACGCCGAGCTCGCCGCCGGTCGCGGATCGATCCTCGCCTCGGACGGGACGCCGCTCGCGGTGACGCGCGGCGCGAAGCGCGTTTACCCGCAGGGTCCGCTCGTCGCGCAGGCGGTCGGCTACGCTTCGGGGCGCTACGGCACCAGCGGCCTCGAAGACGCCTTCGACGGCGTCCTCACCGCGCACACCGACGCCGTCGATCCGGCGGCGCAGCTGCGGCAGATCGTCAGCGGCGGCAGCGGACCGCCGCGCGGCTACGACATCGTGACGACGATCGACCTGACGGTGCAGAACGCGCTGGTCGCCGGGCTCTCGCGCTATCCGCGCGCCGCCGGGGTCGTCCTCGACCCGCGCACCGGCGCCGTGCTCGCGCTGGCATCGGTCCCGTCGTACGATCCCAACCTGCTCGACCAGCGCTGGAGCTCGCTGTCGAACGATCCCGCGTCGCCGCTCCTCGACCGCTCGACGAGCGGCTTGTATCCGCCGGGTTCGACGTTCAAGATCGTCACCGCCGCCGACGCGCTCGACGCGGGCGTCGTGACGCCCGACTCGACGTTCAACGACAGCGGCGGGTTCACGGTCGGCAACTTCACCGTCCACAACGACGAAGAAGAAGTGACGGGGACGCAAAATCTGACCGGCGCGTTCGCGCTCAGCTCGAACGTCGACTTCGCGCAGATCGCGCTGCGCATCGGGGTCGAGCGCTGGTTCGAGTACGCGGCGAAGTGGGGCCTCGGTGGGGGCGTCGACTTCGATCTGCCGGTCGTGCACGACCGCATCCCCGACCGCAAGGACGTCTACGACGGGATCCTCGCTCAGATGGGGTTCGGGCAGGCCTCGCTGCTCGTCACGCCGATGCGGATGGCGCTGATCGGCGCGACGATCGCGCACGACGGGACGACGCCGCGGCCGTATCTCGTCCGCCGCATCGCCGGCAGCCAGACGCAGCTCGCGACCCAGCCCGAGACGCTCGCCCAGCCGATCTCGCCGGAGACCGCGCACACTGTGCGCGACATGATGATCGCCGTCGTGAAGCGCGGCACCGGGACGGCCGCACAGCTCCCGAACGTCACCGTCGCGGGGAAGACCGGGACGGCGACGAACCCGCACGGCCGTTCGCACGCATGGTTCGTCGCCTTCGCGCCGGCCGAGGCGCCGCGGGTCGCCGTCGCGATCGTGGTCGAGAACGTCGGTTACGGGGGAACGTACTCGGCGCCGATTGCACGCAACGTCCTGCGGGTCGCCCTGGCCCGAGCGCGAAGCTAGAGCCGGCAACCAAGCACTTCATGCAACAGCAGCAGCTTTTAAACAACCGTTATCGCGTCGACGGGCTCCTCGGGAACGGGGGGATGGCGATCGTCTACGTCGGCACCGATACGCTGCTGCGGCGGCGGGTCGCGATCAAGGTGCTGCGCGATCAGTACGCCTCCGACGATGACTTCGTCAAGCGTTTCTCGTACGAGGCGCAGTCGGCGGCGAAGCTCTCGCACCCCAATATCGTCAACATCTACGACTTCGGCGTCGAGAACGACGCCTATTACATCGTGATGGAGCTGGTCGACGGCTCGACGCTGGGGGCGCTGCTGCGCGAGGAGCGCGTCCTCCCCGAAGGCGTCGCGATCGACTACGCGATCCAGATCGCGAGCGGCTTGGCGTACGCGCATCGTCAGGGGCTCCTCCACCGCGACGTCAAGCCGGCGAACATCCTGGTCACCAAGGACGACGTCGTCAAGCTGAGCGACTTCGGGATCGCGCGCGCCGTCTCGGAGCACACGCTGGGGGTGACGCAGCCGGGGATGGTGATGGGCAGCGTCGCCTACATCTCGCCCGAGCAGGCGCAGAACCACGAGCTCGACGAGCGCAGCGACCTCTACGCGCTCGGCGTCGTCCTCTACCAGATGCTCACCGGGTCGCTCCCGTTCAACGGCGACACGCCGGTCGCGGTCGCGATCAAGCACGTCAGCGAAGCGCCGCCGGCGATCGACCCGGCGACGACCGGGATCAGCCCCGCGGTCGCCGCAATCGTCGCGCGGCTGCTGCGCAAGAATCCCCAGGAGCGGTTCGCTTCGGCGACCGAGCTCGCCAGCGCGCTGCGCGAGGCGCGCGAGCGCCCGATGGTCGCCGGGCCGGTCCCCGCCCCGTCCGCGAGCGCGCGGCCGACGCCGCCCCCGCCGCCGCCGCGCCGCTCGACAGCGCCGGACCGTGCGGCCGACCCGCCGCCCGCCGAAGAGATCGTCGCGACGACGGCCTGGCCCGACCGGCGCTGGATCGTCATGCCGGCGCTACTGGTCGCCGCGATCCTCGTCGGCTTCTTCGCGCTGCGCGGCGACTGGTTCGGACCGCGCCGCAACATCACGGTCCCCGACCTGACCGGGAAGAGCTCGACGATCGCTCAGCGGCGCCTGGTCGAGCTGAACCTCAAACCATCGGTCAGCGAAGAGCCGAGCGAGACCGTCGTTCAGGATCACGTGATCCGCCAAGATCCGGCGGCGGGGACGGCGCTCGCGCGCGACGCCGCCGTCACGCTGTTCGTCTCGACCGGTCTGCCGAAGGTCGCTGTCCCCGACGTCAACCAGTACAGCGCCGCCGACGCGCAGCGCACGCTCGCCGGCGCGAAGCTTCGCGTGAAGCAAGTCGGCGTCTACAGCGACACGGTCAAAGAGGGCGACGTCATCGCCGTCAACCCGACGGTCGGCGCGCAAGTGCGCGAGAACTCCGTCGTCACCCTTACCGTGTCGAAGGGCGCCAAGCCGATCCTGGTGCCGAACCTCGTCAACCTCAGCCTCGACGACGCGCGCCGCAAGGTCGCGGCCTTGGGACTGACGCTCACCGTCGGGCAGTCGACCGAGAGCGACGCGATCCCGGCGAACGCGATCGCCTCGCAGAGCCCCGAT
>DASYFS010000356.1:0-2869 GCA_036498305.1 Candidatus Elarobacter sp.
CGGCGCAGTCGATCGCGCAGCGGCCCGCCGTCGACCGGACGATCGTGGCGCGCAAGGACGGCGCGCTCTACGGCGCCGCGGCCGCGCTCGGCGCGCTCAGCGCCGGTGCCGATCCGGCCCGTACCGCCGCCTACGAGCGGCTCGGTGCCGCGCTGGGCGCCGCGCTCGCACTGCGCGACGCGGCCTCGCGCGACGCGGTCGACGCACGCGCCGCTGACCTGGGCCTCCCCGACGGCGGCCCGGTGCGCTCGTTCCTCGCCGCGGCGCTGGCGAACGGGTATGCCGTCCCGGCCGCGAACCCCACCCAGTCTCCTCTCTCCCAGTAGGCGTTATGTCCGGACATTCCAAGTGGCACAACATTCGGCTGAAGAAGGGCAAGGTCGACGCGCAGCGCGGCGCGCTCTTCACCAAGCTGAGCAAAGAGATCATCCTCGCGGCCAAGAACGGCTCGCCCGATCCCGAGGCCAACTACCGGCTGAAGATGGCGGTCGACAAAGCGCGCGCCAACAACATGCCGCAGGACAACATCAAGCGCGCGATCGCGCGCGCGAGCGGCGGCGCGGGGGAGCGGGAGATCGAAGAGATCCGCTATGAAGGCTACGGCCCCGCGGGCGTCGCGGTGATCGTCGACGCCGCGACCGACAATCGCAACCGGACCGCCTCGGAGCTGCGCTTTCTGTTCAGCCGCAACGACGGCAACCTCGGCGAGACCGGCAGCGTCGGCTGGATGTTCGCGCCGCGCGGCGTCGTCACCGTCGACCCCGGCCGCCTGGGCGAGGACGCGCTCACGGAGAAGGCGCTCGTCGACGGCGTCATCGACGTGCGCTTCGGCGAGCCCTCAGAGGTCGTCACCGAGCCGCAGCAGCTGATGGCCGTGAAGGATGCGCTCGAAGCCGAAGGCCTCGCCGTGCGCTCCGCGGAGCTGGCGATGGAGCCGACGCAGGTGACGCGTCCGGCCGCCGCCGATGCCGAAAAGGTGCTCGGCTTCCTCGATGCGCTCGAGGAGCACGAAGACGTGCAGCGCGTCTTCAGCAACGCCGACTTCGACGAAGCGCAGCTCGAGGCGCTCGCCTGATGCAGTACGACGGCGCCGAGACGGCCGGTCCCGGGCGCCGCAACTTCCTTCAATGGGCCGCCGAACAGGACTGGCTCTTCGCGGTGGCGCTCGCGCTTGCCGTCGGCGTCCTGGTGTGGTTCGGACGCTCGATCAAAGACTTCTTCGGACCGACGGCATCGAACGTTCTCGTGCCGGCGCTGACCGGACAGACGCAGAACGACGCGGTCGGCGAATGCAATCGCCTGCATCTCAAGTGCGTCGTCATCGCGAATCAGCCCAGCGACCGGTTTCCGAAGGACGTCGTAATGAGCCAAGCGCCCTCGTCGGGCGCGCGCGTTCGCGAAGGGCGCCAAATCTCGCTCGTCGTCAGCACCGGGGTCGTGATCTTTCCGATGCCCGATCTGCGGTTCGAGTCGCTGCGCAACGCCGGCCTCGACCTCAACCGGCTCAAGCTGCAGCTCGACAAGACGACGAGCGTCGCGAACGACGACGTTCCGGCGAACCACGTCGTCGCTCAGGATCCGCCGCCGCTCTCGAGCGTCCGGCAAGGCTCGAAGGTCACGCTGACGCTGAGCAAAGGGCCGCCCGGCAACGTCAAGACGCCGAACTTCACCGGTATGTCGATCGACGAAGCGCGCGCCGAAGCGCAGCGTTCACGCATCAAGCTCGGCCAAGTCGTATGGACGCCGTTCGGTCCGTCGGGCCAGCCGCGCGGGACCATCGTGCGGCAGAATCCCGGGCCGGGCGCGTCGATCGATCCGTTCGAGGAAGTCTCGCTTCAAGTGAGCGCGGGGCCGTTGGTGTACGGCTACCTCGTGCGGCAAGTGCACGCGACGGCGACCGTCCCGGCGCGCGACGACGCCGCCAACGTTCGCATGGAGGTGCGCGACGACACCGGGACGTGGAACGTCTACAACGGCTTCGCGCAAGGCGGACAGAAGCTCGACTTCAACCTCACGGTGATCGGAACCGCCGAGCTCGACACGTACATCAACAACGAGCTGCAGAACCAGACGAAGCTCGGCGTCGAGCCGAAGCTGAGTCCGCCCCCGGTCGCCACCGACGAGCCGAAGGCGAAGAAGCGATGAGCGTCGCGCGCCGGGCGAAGATCGCACCGTCGCTGCTCTCCGCCGACTTCGCCGAGATCGCGGCGCAGATTCGCCTCGTCGAAGAGGCGGGCGCCGACGAGCTGCACCTCGACTCGATGGACGGGCGCTTCGTCCCCAACTTGACGTGGGGGATGAAGATCGTGCGCGATCTCCGCCGGCTCACGACGCTGCCGTTCGACTGTCACCTGATGATCGTCGAGCCGGAGAAGTACGTCGACGCGTTTCGCGAGGCAGGCGCCGACGTCATCACGTTTCACTACGAGGCGACGACGCACCAGCACCGGCTGCTGCGCCATCTGCGCTCGATCGGCGCGAAGGCCGGGATCGCGATCAACCCGGGGACCCCGGTGACGATGCTCGCCGATCTCTTCGAGGAGATCGATCGCGTCCTGGTGATGAGCGTCAACCCCGGCTTCGGGGGGCAGTCGTTCATCGAGCACGCGCTGCTGAAAGTCGCCGAGGTGCGTGCCGTCCTCGACGAACGCAACCCGGAATGCGAGATCGAAGTCGACGGCGGGATCGGCAGTGACAACATCGAGCGCGCGGTCCTTGCGGGCGCCGACGTCCTGGTCGCGGGCAACTCCGTGTTCGCCGCCGCCGATCCGGGTCAAGCGCTTCGCGATCTGCGTGCGCGGCTCGACGCCGTGACCGTGTGACCGAAGACGACCTGATCGCGAAAATTCGCGAACGGCTCAGCGCCGTT
>DASYFS010000357.1:0-5349 GCA_036498305.1 Candidatus Elarobacter sp.
GATGCGATCGCGCGCGGCCTGGGCAAGCGGGTCGCCTTGTACGCGCCGCGTGTCCGCAACGAAGCGCTCGGGCCGCTCGATCGCGCGATCGCCGCGTACGCCGCCGGCGCCGACCGTGCCGCGGCCGCGCAAGATGCGCGAACGCGCGCCGAAGCGGTGCGCACCCTCGCGACGCAGGTCGAAACGCGCACCGAAGCGTTCGCGCGGGCGAGTCGCGTCGACCGTGCCGAGCGCGCCGATCCCGCCGTCCCGCTCGACACCGAAGCCGGCCGCGAGCGCACCTCGCCGGGCGAAGCGGCGCGCTTCGATCCGACGACGTACGAGCACGGGCTGCGCCCGGAGCGTTGGCGCGTCGCCGTCCTCGGCGCCTTCAAACGCGGGAAGTCGAGCCTCATCAACGCGATCGCCGGCGAGCGCGTCCTCCCCGACGAGAGCGCCGACATCGAGATGCACTTCCCGGTTCACGTGCGCTACGGCCCGGAGCACCGCGCGTACGCGCTCGGTGAAGATGCGGGTTGGAACGAGATCCCGCTCGATGCCGCGTTGTCCGCGACGGAACGGACGCCGGTGCTGATCGAGACGCCGTGGACGCTCCCGCGTCAGCTCGTCCTCGTCCACGCGCCCGCCTTCGATGCGGGCTTCCCGCTCGCGGCCGAGATCGCGCGCGCAGCAGCGGAGGCCGCAAGCGAGATCGTCGCGCTCTTCTCACGCCAGCTCTCCGACCGCGAGCTCGAGCTGTACGGACGCATCGCGGAGACCGGGAAGCCGATGACGTTCGTGCACACGATGGCCGACCACGAAGACGCCGCCGAGCGGCGCAACGTCGTGATGCTCGCCGACCGCTACCTGCACGAGCGTGCGATCGCACCGCAGCGGATCTTCACCACCTCGACGAGCGAATATCGCGAAGCGATCGAGGCCGGACGCGCGCCGGCCGGGTGGAACGAGCTGGTCGCGCTGCGGTCAACGCTCGAAGCGCACGCCGAGGAGCACATGGCGCGCCTCGCGCGCGCCGAGCGGGAGCGGGCGGAGCGCGAGCGCCTAGAGCGTACGGTACCGAACCCAACGACCGCCGACGCTCCGGCGCGCTCCTTCCTGGGACGAATCTTCGGGAAGAAGGGCCGGTAGGGGACCCCAACCATGACCTCCCGAATCGGACCGGACGTGTCCGACAGCTACATCCTCGGTCCCGCGCGCATCGCGCTCGGAGACGGCACGTTGGCCCACGGCCGGATCGCAGTCGAACGCGGCAGGGTAGCGCGCATTCTCCCCGAGGACGGCCCGACGGATCTGCGGGTGCCGGACGGTGCGATCATCGCGCCGGGGCTGATCGACGTCCATACCAACGGCGCCGACGAGTTTCTTTTCAACCGCGACCAAGGGAACGCCGTCGAGGTCGCATCGCGCGCGTACGCCCGCCAGGGTGCGACCGGCTACTGCGCCGGGATCATGACCGCGCCGTGGGAATCGATGATGCACGCGGCCTCGGAAGTCTCCGAGGCGGCGAACGAGCTCGTCGAGCGCGGCGATCCGATCGGCGCGCGATGCCTGGGAATTCACTTCGAAGGTCCGTTCCTCAACCCGAAGTTCCGGCGCGTACACCGCGCCGAATGGATCGTCCCCGCGACGATGGAGCGCGCGCACGAGATGATCGAGGCGTCGCGCGGCGCGCTCGTGATCGTCACGATGGCGCCGGAGGTCGAGGGCGTCGATGAGGTCGCACGCTTCTTCTACGATCAGGGGATCGTGTGCTCCGCCGGCCACACCGCCGCGCACTACCGCGACGGGATGCTCGCGATCGGGCTCGGGTTCCGCACGATCACGCACGCGTTCAACGCGATGCCGCCGCTCGACCACCGCGACCCCTCGATCCTCGCCGCGTTCATTCAGGAGTCGCGGACGACGGTGCAGCTGATCTGCGACGGCTATCACGTCTCGCCCCCGATGGTCGACCTGCTCTATCGCACGATGCACGATCGCTTGGTGCTGGCGACCGACAACATGCCGCCGGCCGGCAGCGGCTATCGCATCGAAGGCGGCGTCGTCCGCTCCGAAGACGGCACGATCGCGGGGAGCGCGCTGCTGATGGATCAGGCGGTCCGCAACCTGATGGCATACGCCGACATCCCGTTCGAGACGGCCGTGGTCTCGGCGACGCGCAGCCCGGCGCGCCTGCTGAACCTCGACCGCGAGCTGGGAACGATCGAGCCCGGAAAACGCGCCGATCTCTCGATCTGGAGCGACGAGTACCAAGTGCTCAGCACGATCGTCGGCGGCGTCCCCGTGTACGGGAACGCGCACCTCTACCGGCCTTCGCGCGCGAGCGCCTGACCATCCGCCGCGCGCTTCCGCGCGCTCCCGCCTGGTATGTCGCCGCGATCGCGGTGCTGCTTCCGCTCGCCGGCGTGCTCCCGTGGCGCGACGCCGGCGCGGCGGTCGCGCGCGGCGCGGAGGTTTACTTCTTCCTCGCCGGGATGATGGCGCTCGGCGAGTTCGCGCGCAGCGAAGGCGTCTTCGGCTGGCTCGCGGCACGCACGGTCGCCGCCGCCGGCGGTTCGCGATTCCGGCTGCTCGCGCTGATCTACGGGGCCGGGATCGTCTCGACCGCGTTCCTCTCCAACGACGCGACGATCGTCATCCTGACGCCGGCAGTGATCCACGCGCTCTCGCAGACCGACGCGAAGATCGAACCGTACGTCATCGCCTGCGCCTTCGTCGCGAACACCGCGAGCCTGCTGCTCCCGATCGCGAACCCGTCGAACCTGCTCTTCTTCAACCGCGGAATGCCGCCGCTGACGGCGTGGTTCGGGATGTTCGGGCTCGCGTCGGTCGCGGCGCTCGCGCTGACATTTGCGGCGCTCGCGCTGCTGTACCGCAGGCAGCTCGCCGGTCCGCTGACGGTCCGCGACGGCCACGCGCCGGCACCGCGGCCGATCGCGACGATCGTCCTCGTGGTGGCGGCGATGGCGTTGGTCGCGACGTCGCGGGAGCGCGGTCCGCTCGGGAGCGTCACCTTCGTGCTCGGCACGGTCGCGACGGCGATCGCCGGGCTGCGCCGCGCCGGTGAGGTGGTTACGATCGTGCGCGGGATCCCGTGGGGCGTGCTCGTGCTCACCGCGGGCTTGTTCGTGATCGTCGACGCGCTCGACGTGCACGGCTTCGCCGCCGCGCCGCACGCGCTGTTCGTATGGGCCGCGCACGTCGACGGGGTTCTCGGGCCGCTCGGCGTCGCGGCTGCGACGGCGCTCGCATCGAATGTGGTGACGAACCTCCCGATCGGGCTCGACGTCGGCAAGTACGTCGCGACGGCGCACCCGCCGGGCTCACTCGGCGCAGCAGCGCTCGTCGGCGTCAACATCGGCCCGAACCTCACGCTCGCCGGATCGCTGGCGACGCTGCTGTGGATCGAGATCCTGCAGCGCTCCGGGATCCGCATCTCCGCGCGCCGCTTCGCGCGGGTCGGCTTCGTCGCCACCCCGCTGGCACTCGCCGCCGCGGCGCTCCTCGCGCGCTGACGGCAGGAACCCCCGGCCGCCGGGCGGAGAGGCCTGAATGGCCATTGTGGTGAGCGATCGCGACGGCGTCCGCTCCGTCGTCCTCGACCGTCCCTCGAAGAAGAACGCGCTGACGGTCGCCATGTACGAGACCTTCGCGCACGCGCTCGAAACGGCGGGGGCCGACGGCGTCGGGGCGGTCGTCATCACCGCGAACGGCGGGACGTTCTGCGCCGGAAACGACCTCAACGATTTCCTCGCGTACCCGCCGCACGGAGAAGACGCGCCGGCGCCGCGCTTTCTGCGTAGCTTGGTGACGCTCGACGTCCCGCTCATCGCCGCGGTGCGCGGTGCCGCGGTCGGCATCGGAACGACGATGCTGCTGCACTGCGACGTCGTCTACGCCGCGCCGAACGCCGTGCTGCGGCTGCCGTTCGTCGACCTGGGCCTCGTCCCGGAAGCCGGGAGCAGCGTGCTGCTGCCGCGCCGCATCGGCCGCGCCCGTGCCGGCGCGGCGCTGTTCCTCGGTGAGCCGATCGATGCGCCCGCCGCGGTCGCGAACGGGATGATCACCGCCGTCGTCGCCGACGAGGAGCTCGACAGGCGCGCCGAGGCCGCCGCGCGCGCGATCGCTGCGAAGCCGCGCGAAGCGGTGCGCGAAACGAAGCGGCTGCTGATGCACGACCGCGGCGAGATCCTCGACGCGATCCGGCGCGAGACGAAAGCGTTCGGTGAACGGCTCGCCTCGGACGAGGCGCGCACGGTGATGTCGGCGTTCTTCGAACGCGCCGCCCGATGACTCCGAGCACGCCGACGCCGATCCTGTTCCGCACGATCGGAACCATCATGCGGTTCGGCGGCTGGATCGCCGTCGCATGGCTCGTCTTCTACGTCGCGCGCCTCATCTGCGAGATCCTCGTGTGGCATCGCGTGATCCCGGCGGCGCTGATCCTCTCGTCGATTCCGTACAACCTCATGACCGTGTTCGTCGGAGGCGTCGTGATCTCGGCGCTGGTGTTCGTTCCCGGCGCCTACGTCGTCTGGGCGAAGCCGGGGCGCCGGTTCTGGGCGGAAGCGCTGCCGTGGTGGAAGGGGATGATCCCCGCCGGAACCGTCGGACTCGTCATGGGAATCGTCTTCGGCGTGCTCGCGCGTCCCCACTGATCCTTCGCTAGCCCGTCGCGGGTAACCGGTCGCTCACCGCCCAAGGAGACCACCGTGGAATCGACAGCAATCGCCCCGGCCCCAACCCGCCGCGTCCTGTGGGTCGTGCGCGTGCTGCAAGGACTCGTCGTCCTCTTCTTCCTCTTCGATGTCGTCGGGAAGTACGCGCTTCTCCCCGGCGTGGCCGATGCGTTCGCGCGGCAGCAGATGCCGCTCGCGCTCGCGCCCGTCATCGCGACGCTGCTGCTCGTGCTCACCGTCCTCTACGTCGTCCCGCGCACCAGCGTGCTCGGCGCCGTCCTGCTGACCGGATATCTCGGCGGCGCGTGCGCGTGCAATCTGCGCGCCGGATTCAGCGCCTTCGAAGTGCTGTTCCCGATCGTCACCGGCGCCCTGATGTGGACGCCGATCTACGTCCTCGAACCGCGGCTCCGTGAGCTGCTTCCGATTCGCCGGCCGTGAGCTGGTACGAGTTCGAAGGCTTCCGACTCGACGTCGAGCAGCTGTTGCTGCTGCGTGACGGCGAGCCGGTCGCCCTCGGGCCGAAAGTCGTCGAGACGCTGCTCGCGCTCGTCGAACGTCACGGTGAGCTCATCACCAAGACGGCGATCCTCGACCGCGTGTGGCCCGACGCCTTCGTCGAAGAGTCGAACCTCGCCCAGAACGTCCACGTGCTGCGCCGAACCTTCAA
>DASYFS010000358.1:0-5576 GCA_036498305.1 Candidatus Elarobacter sp.
TGGCGGGGCTCGCCGATCTCATCGTCGACCTCGTCGCGACCGGGACGACGCTGCGCGAGCACGATCTCGTCGTCGTCGAGGAGATCGCGGAAAGCACGGCGCGTTTCGTCGTCAATCCGGTTCGGTTTCGCGCCAAGTACGGCGCGATCACGGCGTTGTTGGAGCGGCTTTCGAGCGTGCCGGCGTGAGGGCGATCGTCGCCGCTCGCGAGCGCGATGAGCTGCGGGGCTTGTATGCCGGCGGTTGGGATCCGCCGCGCGCGGTCGTCGACGCGGTGCGCGCGATCCTCGACGACGTTCGCGACCGCGGCGACGCGGCGCTGGTCGACTACACGCGGCGTTGGGACTATGACGGCGCGAGCGAGGGTGCGCTGCGCGTGGCGGTGCCGTCGCGGAAGAATGCGCGCGCGCTGGTTCCGGAGCAGATCGCGACGGGGCTCGAGCTCGCGCGCGAACGCATTGACGAGTTCCATCGGCGGCAGCTTCCGGGACTGCTGGACTACCACACTCATGACGTGACGCACTACGCGTTGCTGTCGCGGCCGCTGGCGGCGATCGGCGCGTACGTGCCCGGCGGCACGGCGACGCTGCCGTCGACCGTGTTGATGACCGTCGTTCCGGCGAAGGTGGCGGGCGTCGAGCGCGTCGTTGTGGTGACGCCGCCGCAGCGCGGCGGTGAGGTGGATCCGGCGGTGCTGTACGCGTGCGCGCTGACGGAGGTCGACGAGCTCTACGCGGTCGGCGGTGCGCAGGCGATCGGGGCGCTCGCGTACGGGACGGCGACGATCGCGCCGGTCGACAAGATCGTCGGGCCGGGGAACGTGTACGTCACCGAGGCGAAGCGGCAAGTGTTCGGCGTGTGCGGGATCGATGGGCTTGCCGGGCCGTCGGAGGTTCTCGTCGTCGCGGACGAGTTGGCGAAGCCGGAGCTCGTCGCCGGAGAGCTCGTCGCGCAGGCGGAGCACGATCCGTTGGCGCGCGTTGCGGCGGTGTCGCGGCATCGGCCGTTGTTGGAGGCGGTGGCTGCGCTGCTCGATGGGCCGTTCGGGCGCGCGAGTGGGCGGGATGATGTCGTCGCAAAGGTGCTCGATGAGCGGGCGTGGCTCGTGCATGCCGCGTCGGATGCGGAGGTGCTCGAGGTGATCGAGCGGTTCGCTCCGGAGCATCTGTCGTTGATGGTTGCTGATCCGTATGAGCTGGTGCCGAAGGTTCGGCGGGCCGGGGCGATTTTTGTGGGCGATCATACGCCGGTGGCGGCCGGGGACTACATCGCGGGGACGAATCACACGCTGCCGACTTCGGGGGCGGCGCGGTTTTCGTCGGGGTTGCGGACGGCGGACTATCTGCGGACGATGTCGCTGGTCGAGAATTCGCGGGAGCGGATGGAGGCGGATGCGCCGCTGTTGGCGGCGCTCGCGGAGTTCGAGGGGTTGCCGGCGCATGCGCGGACGGCGAGGATGCGGGCGGGCGAGTCTCGCGATTAGGGGTCGCGCTCGGCTTCGCTCGCGCGACGACGAGGGTCCCTCGACATGCTCGGGATGACGAGGCGCGGGAGTGGCGAAGAAAGAGTTCCGTCATGGTGTCCTCGACGGCGATTCGGTTGGTCGCGCTTGATCTCGACGGAACGTTGGTCGGTGAGGACTTGGTCGTCCGGCCGCGTGTGAAGGCGGCGGTTGCGAAGGCGAAAGAGCTGGGCGTTGCGGTGACGATCGTTACCGGGCGCATGTTCGCGGCGGCTCGGCCGTATGCGAACGAGCTCGGCATCACCGGGCCGATCGTCTGTTATCAGGGCGCGGCGATCTTCGAAGCCGGCAGCGGCACCGAGTTGCGCGAGGTTCCGGTGCAGCCGGACGTCACGAAGACCGTTCTCGACTGGGCGCACGAGCACGGCGTGCACGCGCAGTGCTATGCCGACGATAAGCTGTACGTCGAGCAGATCAACCGCTTCAGCAAGCGCTACACCGATCTCGCGCGCGTCGAGCCGCACCTCGTGCCGTCGCTGCGCGATGCCTTCGCGCAGAAGCCGACGATCAAGATCGTCCTGGTCGACGATCCCGAGCGCTCCGAGCAGCACATCGTCGCGCTGCGCGCGCTCCTGGGCGACCGCGCATATCTTACGCGCAGTCACGTCGACTTCGTCGAGGTGATCGATCCGCACGTCAACAAGGGCGAGGCGCTCGCGTTCGTCGCCCAGCGCTACGGGGTCGCGCTCGACGCGACGATGGCGGTCGGCGATGCGTGGAACGACGTCCCGCTGCTCGATGCGGCTGCCGTCGGCGTTGCGATGGGTTCGGGGCCGCCGGAGCTGCTCGCGCGCGCCGATGCGGTCGTCGGCGACGTTGCGCACGACGGCGTCGCCGAGGCGATCGAACGGTACGTGCTGGGGTGAAGGCCGGCGCGCGTCCGCGTCCGCGCACGCTGCCGCGCCGGCGCAAACCCTCGCTCGCGGCGCGCGCGCGTCCGTTCTGGATCCTCGGGATCCTCGCGTGCGCCGCGCTGCTCGCCGGCGGCGTGTGGCTCGCGCAGGCGCCGTGGTTCCGCGTCACGCGGGTCGGGATCGACGTGCCGCTCGCCTCGCGGGTGAGCCGCAATCAGGTCCGCGCGGCCGCGCACATCCCGACGGGCACGAACGTCTGGCTCTTGAACACCTGGGCGATCGCGAAGCGGATCGAGGCGATCCCGTACGTCGATCAGGCGACCGTCGGCCGCGGTCAGTTCCCGGCGCCGTTCGTCGAGCTGGGGATCAGCGTCCGCCGCCCTACCGGCTGCGTCCGCGCCGGCGGCCGTGAGGTGACGCTCGACGCGACGGCGCGCGTCCTCCAAGACGGGTGCGGGCTGCCGAGCGTCACGCGCGTCGACGCCGGGAACGCCGCCCTTGCGGCGCCGGGGCAGACGCTGAACGACCCTGAGGTCGCGCGCCTGCTCGCCGACGTGAAGACGCTGGCCGATGCCGGGCTGACGGTTCGTTCCGTGCGCCGGGACCGCTGGGGCGGCCTCGAGGCGGTCGACGTTACCGGCGTCATCCTGAAGTTCGGCGAGGACGCGGACCTGGCGAGAAAGGCCGAGCTCGTCGGCCCGGTCCGTCAGGGGGTGGAGAAGAAGCACCCGATCCGGGCTATCGATCTGCGGGCACCCAGGACGCCGGTCGTCGAGTTCCGCTGACCGCGGCGGCGGCCCAGTTATGCGCCGCCCCTGTGGATACGATCTGTGAGCCCAGTGTGGATGATGTGGTAGGTATCCGCTTCCCGAACCACAATATATGGTGGTGGAAGTGAGGGCGGGGACGCATGGCTAGGGGCGAGACGATCGCCGGCCTGGACATCGGCACGACGAAGACGTGTGCCGTCATCGCCGCGTCCGGTTCCGACGGCCTGGAGATCCTGGGCGTAGGTGAAGCCCCGTCGACGGGGATGCGCAAAGGGGTCGTCACCGACCTCGAAGAGACCGTGCGCGCGATCGAAGCGGCGACGGAAAAAGCCGAGCGCATGGCCGGCGTTCACGTCTCGCACGTCTACGTCGGCGTCACCGGCGAGCACATGCAGTCGACGAACAATCGCGGCGTCGTTGCCGTCACCGGCGACGATCGCGAGGTGATTCATGCCGACGTCAAGCGCGTCGTCGACGCCTCGAAGATCATCAACCTCGCCGCCGACCGCCAGATCATTCACGCGCTGCCGCGCCACTATACGATCGACGGTCAGGACGGCGTTACCGATCCCGTCGGGATGAGCGGCGGCCGGCTCGAAGTCGACACGCACATCGTCACCGGCGGCTCGACATTCATCTCGAACGTGCTCAAGTGCGTGCACCGCGCCGGTCTCGAGACGGCTGGGATCGTGTTCGAGCCCCTCGCGTCGTCGGCGTCGACGCTGCTCCCCGAAGAGAAGCAGGTCGGTGTCGTGCTGCTCGACATCGGCGGCGGCACGACCGACATCGCCGTGTTCGCCGACGGCGGCGTCGTCCACTCGGCGACGATCCCGGTCGGAGGCAACATCCTCACCAACGACATCGCGCTCGGCCTCAAGACGACGTTCGCCGAGGCCGAGAACGTCAAGCGCACCTACGGCTCCGGGGTTTTGCGCGCCGACGAAGCCGATCAGGTCTTCCAGGTGAAGTCGCTCGACGGCCGCAGCACGCGCGAGGTCAGCTCGTCGCAGTTGCGTTCGATCGTGCTGCCGCGCGTGCTCGAGATCTTCCGGCTCGCCAAGGCGAACATCGTCGATCGTATCGCGCGCGATCAGGTGCTCAGCGAGGTCGTCCTCACCGGCGGCGGCGCGCACCTGCGCGGGATCGAGACGACCGCGGCCGAGGTCTTCGGCCTCCCGGTGCGGATCGGCGTTCCGTCGACGATCTCCGGGCTCACCGACGCGGTGCGCCAGCCCGAGTACGCGACCGCGATCGGTCTCGTCCTCTTCGGTCCGCGCGGCGAGCAGACGCCGCACCTCAACGGTCAGAGCAGCGGCGCCTTCGCCAAGCTCTGGACGTGGTTCGCCTCGATCTGGAACTGACGTTCCGCGCTAACGATTCCCTTGCTCCCCCTCTTCCCCGAGGAACAAACGACGACGATGGCTGACGCAAAACGGTTCGTTCCCGAGCACGCCGCAACGATCAAGGTGATCGGCCTGGGCGGCGGCGGGTGCAATGCGGTAAATCGCATGGTGGAAGCAGGCCTTTCCGGGGTCGAGTTCTATTCGATCAACACCGACGTGCAGGCGCTGCGCAACAGCAAGACCGGCAACACGGTGCAGATCGGGAGCGGGCTGACGCGCGGCCTCGGCGCCGGCGCGAACCCGAACATCGGGCGCGAAGCCGCCGACGAATCGCGCGAAGATCTCGCGATGATCCTCGACGGCGCCGACCTCGTGTTCATCACCGCCGGGATGGGCGGCGGCACCGGAACCGGTGCGGCGCCGATCGTCGCCGAGCTCGCGCGTGAATCCGGCGCGCTGACCGTCGCGGTGGTGACGAAGCCGTTCGCGTTCGAAGGCCGTAAGCGGATGCAGGCCGCGGAGCGCGGGATCGCCGACCTCGAAGCGAAGGTCGACACGCTGATCACGATCCCGAACGAGCGGATCCTGCAGATCATCGAGAAGCGCACGCCGCTCAACGAAGCGTTCGTGTGCGCCGACGACGTGCTGCGCCAGGGGATCCAAGGGATCAGCGACCTCATCACGCAGCCCGGCCTGATCAACCTCGACTTCGCCGACGTGAAGACGATCATGACCGACGCCGGCTCAGCCATGATGGGGATCGGCGAAGGCTCGGGCGAGCACCGCGCCGCGGACGCCGCCCAGAAAGCGATCGCATCGCCGCTGCTCGAGACGACGATCGACGGCGCGCGCGGCGTGATCTTCAACATCACGGGCGGCATGGATCTCTCGATGTACGAGGTCAACGAAGCGGCCGAGATGATCAGCCGGGCGGTCGATCCGGACGCGCAGATCATCTTCGGCGCATCGGTCGATGCCGAGTTGCAAGGCAAGGTTCGGGTCACCGTGTTGGCCGCTGGTTTCGGTCCGCGACCGCACCGCTCGTCCAACGCCAGCGCCGGAGCGCTTGATTTCGACAAGATCGCGC
>DASYFS010000359.1:0-46192 GCA_036498305.1 Candidatus Elarobacter sp.
CCCGCCGGCCTGATCGTGATCGACGAGGCCTGCCGCCTCTTAGACGTCACGGGCTTTACGGTGAGCGAGGCGGACCTGCTGCTGGGCTATCTCACGTCGCCGGCGTTCCGGGCCGCGCCTTTTCCTCAGCGGTAGCCCACGCGCAGGCGGCGAACGGCGCCGCGGGATGATGGTGGAACTGGCAGACACAGCAGACTTAAAATCTGCAGCCCGCAAGGGCGTCCGGGTTCGAGCCCCGGTCATCCCAGACGTCATGGCGAGCTTGTCGAGCCACCCTCGTCGTTGCCCTGAGCGAAGTCGAAGGGCAACCCCTAAGCTCGGCCGGCGCGATGCGGGGTTTCGCTCGGCTTCGCTCGCGAAACGACGAGGGTCCCTCGACAAGCTCGGGATGACGATGGGTGACCAGTTACTTTTATAAGGTGGAAGGCCGCACGAGGGTGGTCTCCGAAGCCCCTCCTGTTCTGAACGAACCCGGCGTGCGAGCCGGGTTTCGTGCGTCCGGAGGTTAGCCCGCTGAAGATCCTCGTCACCGTTAAGCTCGTCCCCGATACGAACGCCGACAAGCGGATCGATCCGGCGACGAAGCGCCTCGTCCGTACCGGCGTCGAAACGGTGCTCAACCCGTTCGACGAGTACGCGCTCGAAGCGGCCCTGCAGCTCAAAGAGAAGCTGAACGACGGTTCCACGGTGACCGTCGTCTCGATGACGCCCGCATCCGGTAAGGAGATCGTTCGCAAAGCGCTCGCGATGGGCGCCGACGACGCGGTTATGATCTCCGACGACGCGCTCGCGGGCAGCGACCTGTGGGGAACGTCCGTCGCGCTCGCGGCGGCGATCAAAGCCCAGAACGCCGATCTCGTGATGACCGGGACGCAGTCGACCGACGCGATCAGCGGCGATCTGCCCGGGATGCTCGCCGAGAAGCTCGGCATCCCCGGCCTCACCTACGCGCGTTCGATCGAAGTAGCCGACGGCCGCGTCCGCGTGCAGCGCGAGACGGACAACGGCTACATGACGATCTCGGCGCCGCTGCCCGCGCTCGTCAGCGTGACGAAGTCGGCGAACGAGCCGCGCTATCCGTCGCTCAAAGGCATCATGGGCGCGAAGAAAAAGGAGATCAAGCAGCTCGCCGCAGCCGATCTCGGCTTGACGGTCGCCGTCGGGACCGACGGCGCGAAGGCGAAGCTGATCGACGTCGCGACGCCGCCCGTCCGCGGCAAGGGCCGCGTCGTCAACGCCGCCGACGGTGAAGACGGCGCGCGGCAGATCGTCGACTTCTTAAAGGAGAGAAAGTTCCTCTAATGGCGATTCAGAACGTCATCGCCTGGATCGAGCACAAGCACGGCGCCGTTCGCCGCGTCTCGCTCGAAGCGGCGACGCAGGCCCGCACGCTCGCCGACGCGCTCGGCGGGAAGGTCCACGCCGTCGTCACCGGCCCCGGTGCCGCGACCGCCGCCGAGACCCTCAAGAAGTATCCCGTCGATCAGATCCACGTCTCCGAGGAAGACCGCTTCCTCGACGGTGCGGTCGACGCGCTCGAATCGGTCGCCAAGAGCGCCGGCAACGCGCTCGTCCTGGTCGGCAACACCATGCTCGGCCGCGACGTCGGCTCGCGCTTCGCCGCGCGGCTGGACTGCGGGATCAACGCCGATGTCGTCGACTTCAAGACCGACGGCGCCCTCGCGGCGGTGATGCCCAAGCTCGGCGGCCTGGTGATCACGACCTGCGCCTTCGAAGGCGACTATGGGGTCGGGGCGATCCGCCCGAACGTCTTCTCGGCCAAGGAAACTTCCGGGGCCGGTGAGATCGTTCAGATTCCGTCGACCGGGAAGGCCTCGTCCATCACGGTCGAAGATGAGGTGGAAGAAGCGGCTGCGGAGCTCGGCGTCGAAGAGGCGTCGGTCGTCGTCAGCGGCGGACGCGGGTTGGGCGGACCGGAACCGTTCACCACGATCCTCAAAGATCTCGCCGATGCGTTCGGCGGCGCCGTTGGCGCATCTCGGGCGGCGGTCGACGCCGGCTGGGTCGCACACGGACATCAAGTCGGACAGACGGGCAAGACCGTCAGCCCGGCGCTCTACATCGCGGTCGGTATATCGGGCGCGATTCAACACAAGGTCGGAATGCGCACGTCTGAGACGATCGTCGCGATCAACAAAGACGCGGGCGCACCGATCGCCGATTTTGCCGATCTCCTGGTCGTGGGAGACGCGTTCGCCATCGTTCCGGCCTTGACGAACCTCGTCCGCGACGCGAAAGCCGCTCACGCTTGATGAAACTCCGTCTCGTCCCCGCCGTTCTGTCGCTCTCGGCCGTCGCGTTTGTCGCGACGGTCGGAGTGCTTCCTGGGGCCGCCGCGCCGAAAGGTGCGGCCACGTCGTCGCCCTCGCCGGCTCCCTCGCCGACCGCGACCCCCGAGCCGCTCGACAAAGCGATTCCGCGCCTCGAAGCCAAGCTCAAGACCGACCCGAACGACAAGCCGACGATGACGGAGCTTGCGGCGGATTATCTGCAGATCAATCGCGCCGATCTCGCGCTGCCGTTGACGCAGAAGCTGCTCGCCAGCGGCACCAAGACGGCGCAGGTGTACTACTTCGACGGGCTGGCGCAGAACGCGCTCGGTCACCAGAAAGAGTCGCTCGCGTCGCTCGAACAGGCCGCGAACCTCGAGCCGACCAACCCCGGCGTGCTCGGGACCCTCACCAACATGTACCTGCAGCTCAATCGGCCGCAGGACGCCGAGCGCATCGCCAAGCGCGCGCTGACGTTCAACAAGAACGACAAGAACGCGTACATCGCCTACGGTGCCGTGCTCGCGACCGAAGGCAAGTACGACGAGGCGCGCCAGCAGTTCGAAGGTGCCTCGAAGCTCGATCCCAAGGACGCGCGGCCGATCCTGATGGAAGCGCAGACCTACACGAGCCAGAACGCCGTCGCGCTCGCCGCGCAGCTCTACGATCGCGCGGTCGCGATCGATCCCACCAACGTCGAGGCGCTGGTCGGTAAGGCGCGGCTCGCGGCCTCGCAACACAACGTCAAAGACGCGGTCGCGACCTACGAGCAGATCCTCACGCTGCAGGCCGATCCGACCGACAAGGTCGCCGTGATCGATCAAGAAGCGATCGTGTACGCGAACGAGAAGATGGATACCGAAGCGACCGCCGCGTACCAGCGCGCGATCCAGCAGTATCCGAACGTCATGAGCGGCCATACCGCCTACGGCGACTACCTCGTCTCGAAAAAGGACACCGCGGGCGCCGAGCGCGAGTTCGTCGCCGGCGCCGGACCGAACCGCGACCAGGTCGACGCGCTGGCGCGACTCGGTCAGCTCTACGCCTCGCAGAACCAGGTCCCGAAGGCGATCGATCAGTTCAAGCGCGTCACCGAGATCGCGCAGAACGATCCGCGCGCGCACCTGCTGCTCGGCGCGTCGTATGCCGCGAACCGTCAGTTCGACAAGGCGCGCAACGAGTACAAGACCAGCTACAACCTGCAGCACACGCCCGACGCGCTGTTGGGTCTGGGCCAGGCCGACCTGCAGGTGCACAACTACACCGAATGCTCGCAGGTCTACGACGCGCTCGACAAAGGCGCACCCGACCTGTCGCGCCAGAACCCCACCATCCTCTACGGACTAGGCCAGTGTTACCAGGGCGCGAAACAGCCGAGCAAAGCGAAAGCGGCGTACCAGAAGCTGCTCTCGTACGTTCCGCCGCGTTCGCAGGCTGCCAGCCAGATCAAGTCGCTGATCGACGCGATCGATCGGGCCGAGAAGAAGCCAGCGCCGAAGCCGACGGCGCAGAAGAAGGCCTAACGCCGGCGACGAACGCGCTCCGATGCTGATCGCGTACGACGACGGCCTGACCGAGCACCTGGCGGGCGTTCCGCATATCGAACGTCCCGACCGGGTGCGCGTCGTCGCGGCTGAGCTCACGCGGCGCGGGATGATGGGCGAGCGCGTCGACACGCGCGTCGCGCGGCCCGACGAGCTCGCGCGCGTCCATCCGGCGGCCTACATCGAGTGGGTCCGCCGCACGGTCGATGCGCTCGACGAGAACGAGGCGACGTACCTCGGCGGCGACGGCGACACGATCGTCGATCCCGGCTCCTACGAGGGCGCGGCGCGCGCCGCCGGCGCAGCGCTGGTCGCGCTGGAAGCGGCGGTCGACGGCCGCCGCGGAACGTTCGCGCTCGTTCGCCCGCCCGGCCATCACGCCGAGCCGGCGCGCGGAATGGGCTTCTGCATCTTCAACAACGCCGCGATCGCCGCGCGCACCTTCGCGCAGGAGACCGGCGGCCGCGCGCTCGTCGTCGACTTCGACTATCACCAAGGAAACGGGACGCAGGCCGCGATGGGCGGCGGCGTCTCGTATCTCGGCACGCACGCCGATCCCGCGTATCCGGGCACCGGCGATCCGCGCGACAACCGCGTCGTCGCGGGGAGCGCGCTCGTGAACGTTCCGATCGACGCGCGCGGGATCGCGACCGAAGGGTTTCTCGGGATCCACGCCCGCACGCTGCGCTCGCTGGCCGGCCGGATTCGTCCGAACCTATTGGTGGTGAGCGCCGGTTACGACGTCTGCGCGGGCGACCCCGTCGGCGATCTCGGCGTCGACCCGTCGTTCGCGCGGCAGATGGGGCGGCTGATGCGCGAGGTCGCCGACGAGTACTGCGAGGGCCGCGCGGTCTTCGTCCTCGAGGGCGGCTACGATCCGAACACGCTCGCGGACTGCGTCGCCGCGACGATCCTCGGCTTCGAAGAGCGGACGGAGATCGAGAAGACCGACCTTGCCGCCATCCCGCCGGCCCAGCGCGCGATCGTCGCGCAGGTCGAAGGCGCCGCGCTGAACGGCTGATGCGCTGGGTCGTCCTCATCCTGCGGATCGTGATCGGCGCGATCCTGATCGTCGCCGGCGCGTTGAAAGCCGGTCACGGCGATCTCTTCGCCGCGCAGATCGCCGGCTTTCGGATCATGCCGCAACCGCTGATCGCCCCGCTCGCGATCGCGCTGCCCTATCTCGAGATCTTGGTCGGCGCCTACCTCGTCCTCGGGCTCTTCACGCGAATCACGGCCTGGGTCGCCTTCGCGATGCTGGCGACCTTCGACCTCGCGATCGCCTCGGCGGTCGTACGCGGTCTGCACGTCTCGTGCGGCTGCTTCGGCCCCAGCGATACCACCACGACCACCTGGACGGAGGTCGCGCGCGACGCGGTCTTCGTCCTGCTCGCCGCGATCGTCGCGCTCCGCCCGCCCGGGGCGCTTGCCGTCGACCGTAGAATCGGAATCGAACCATGAGCCGCGCCGTCAAGTCCTCCGGTCCCGACCGCAAGAAGCTCGCCCTTTACGGCGGGATCACGATCCTGATCGTCGCGGTGATCGTCGCGATCGGGCTGCTCAACCAGAGCAGCGTGAAGAAAGCGGCCTCGGACGCGCCGATCAACTCGACGTTGAAGGTCGGCGACACCGCGCCGGAGTTCAAGGTGCAGACCAACGCCGGCCCGGTCGATCTCGCCTCGGTCGGCACGCCGGTGCTGCTCGAGGTCTTCGCGACCTGGTGCCCCCACTGCCAGCGCGAGACGAGCGTGCTCAACTCGCTGGCGCAGAAGTACGCCGGCAAGGTGCAGATCGTCGCGGTGAGCGGCAGTCCGACGGGGATGGACGGCAACACGCCGGAGTCGCAGGCCGACGTCAACCAGTTCGGTCAGAACTTCAACGTGCGCTACCCGATCGCGTATGACGGCGACCTCGCCGTTGCGCAGAAGTACATCTCCGGCGGCTACCCGACGATCGTCGTGATCGACAAGAACAAAAAGGTCACCTGGATCACCAGCGGCGAGACGCCGCAAGCGGCGATCGAGAAGCAGATCAACGCGGTGATCTAGCGGCGTCGCGCGCCAGCGCGGCGCGCACGGCCTCGACGAGCCGCGGCGCTCGTGAGGTGAGTCCCCAGTCGGTCTGCGCGGCTTCATCGCGTGCGGCGAACGTCGCGTTCGCCGAGCCGATCCAGACGGCATCACCGCAGAGTGCGAGCTTCTCGTCGGCGCCGCCGGTGCGGACGTCGACCCCTTCGGCTCGGAGAGCGTCGAGCGCGTGCTGTTCGCGCACGTTGCCGGCGAGATCGCGCGCGGCGACGATCAGCGTCGTCGGCGCGCCGCGCTCGGCGTGCCGGCGCAGCGCGGCGCCGACCGGGCCGTAGCCGAACGCCTCGGTCTCGACGGTGACCGGCGCGTCGCCGGCGGCGTCGATCAGCCGCGCTTCCGCACGTAGTGCGCCGTCCTTGCGGGTCGCAAGCGCCGGCGTCGCGCCGCCGCGGCCGTCGTGCAAGGTCCGCTCAACGAGCGCAACGTCGGCCGGGGCGTCGTCGGCGACGACGAGCGTCCGGCCGTCGCGCGGCCAGTTACGGTCGCATAAAAACGCTGTGCCGTCGACAACCGCGGCTTTGAGGTGCGACGGTGCGGTCGCGCGTTCGCGAAGCGTTACCGTCGCGCCGGCCGCCTTCAGGAGGCGTGCGCTGCGGCGATTCTCGGCGCGTTCGGCGGCGTCGCTGCGATAGGGATCGCGCTGGAGGGTGACTTCGACGTGAGCGCCGTGATGGGCGGCGGTGATGAGCGCGTCGCGCATCGGGCCGGCGCCCAGGACGAGCGCGCCGAAACGGATGTCGTGCCCGCGCCGAACGGCGTCGACGGTAGATGGAACTGACGAGAGCATGACCGCCACGACCCTCGTTCACGCGCAGCTCGCCCTCGGCTAGCCGACGGGCGCCGCGACGAGCGCGCCCACGCGCGCTACGGAACGACGGAGATTGCTATCCGGATCAGTTCTTTGAGATCAAGGTCAGCCACGACCGCGAAGACGAGCTTGTGCTCTTTCCACGCCAGCAGCGTGGTGGGTCCGTCGTGCACGTAGTGCGCGACGTGGTTCTCGAACGACGTCGTCTGCGACTGCATCCCGACGAAGTCGACCTCGCGCCCCGTCGCGTTTTGGAACAGCGACAACGTGCGGATCCCGTCGGAATAGATGAGGTGCAGGTTCTTGATCCCGTTGTTCGTCGACACGTCGGAGCCGACGAGCACGAACCCATCGGGAAGATACCGCGGCGTGACGGGCGTGAACCCCGCATTGGGAACGGCGCTCGGCAGCGCAACGGGCTGCTGGTACGAGCGCCCGTGGATCGTCTGATACCCCGGCGGCGGATCGGTCGAGAAGACCTCCGACGGGATCGCGTCGGTGTAGCGGATGTCGTCGAAGCGGGTGCGCCACGCCAGCGAACCGTCGCCGTGGTACGCCTCTTTCGCGAGCACGACGTGGGTCTGCTGATCGAGCCACAGCCGCATCGCGCGCTCGCCGGTGTACCGGCTGACGAGATCGACGACGTCGGTCTTGCGTTCGGCGACGTCGTCGCTGCCGGTGCGCACCGCGCGGTAGTTGCTGTCGAGCAGGGCGATGTCGTCGACGACGGCGACCGGATCGACGGCGGCCTTGTTTTCGGTGACGGTGACCTGCTTCTTCGCCGGATTGACGTCCCACGAGAGCGCGCCGCGGCTGACGACGAACTGGCCGTAGAGATCGCGCGGCGCGAGGTACGTCCGGCGGCTCATGTTCGGCGCGCGGTGCTCGATCTTCGTGATCGTCGCCGTCGCCCGCGTCGCGCCGCTGCGGATCGCCGACATCTGGCCGACGAACGAGACGTGCTGCGGCGCGGCGACCGCCTCGACGATTAGCGGCCGCGCGTCGGAGCCGATCGCCGGAGCGGCGGTCGGGGCCGCGGACGCCGGCCCGCAGAGGGCCAGCAGCGCGAGTCCGAGGAGCCCGGCGGTCCTAGCGGACGGCACCGTCGGCGCTGTCGAGGGTCGCGGCGTCGGCGGTATCGATATACGTAGCGGAGGCGGAGGCGGTCGTGTCGGCGGGGCTATACGAGGCCGGGACGATGCCCGGGCCGAGCGGGTTCTGCGTCGCCTCGGCGTTGTGCTCGTCGAGGAAGAAGCTCGCGGCGACGCCGGTCGGGCCGGGCTGGCGCATGATCGGCGTTCCGAAATAGGCAGCCAGCGCGAGCGCCGCGGCCACCGGGACGGCCAACGCCGGTGCCCAGCGCGAGCGCAGGCGTTCCAGCAGCGAAGGCTTCTCGTGGCGGATCGCATCCCAGACGCGGGCCTTGACCATCGAGGGCAGCTCGAGCTCGGTCTCCCGGGCGAAGGCGCGCAGCGCGTCGGCGATCGCCGTCTCTTCGTTGCGGGCCGCGCGGCAGTCGTTGCAGACCTCCAGGTGCGCGAAAACGGCAGCGTCGGTCGCCGGCTCGAGCGCGCCGTGGAGGTAGTCGATAAGGATGTTGCGGTCGTAGTGCGTGTTCATCGTTGTTCTTGTTGTGCTCGTGTCACCAAGCGACGGAGAAGAGCCCGTGCTCGATGGAGTCGTGACCGGACGGTTCCGATCGAGCAACCCATGATGTCGGCGATTTCCTGATAGCTGTACTCTTCGATATCCGCGAGGACGACGACTTGGCGTTGTTCCGGGGAGAGCTGGGCCAGCGCCTTCGCCAGCGGCTCTCCGAGTTGCCCCGACATGTAGTCTTCGATGGGATCGACCGCCAGCGGTCGCTGCCCAGCGTACTCCTGAGGGGCGTTGTCCTCCGGAATCTCCTCCTGATAACGCCCTTTTCGCCGCCGAAGTTCATCCCGGTAGAGGTTCGTGACGATTCGGTAGATCCAGGACAGGAAGGAAGTCCCAGGCTGGAAGGACCGCCAGGCCCGGTAGACCCGGATGAACGCGTCCTGGGTGAGGTCGCGAGCGTCCGCCTCGTTGCCGGTCAGACGGTAGGCGAAGTTGTAGGTCGCTTTCCCGTACTGGTCGATCGCCTGTTCGAGAAACGCCGCCGCTTCCGGCGTCGAGGGCTCGATCGGCTTGCGCGGGACCCCCATCTTGGGATCAGCCCCTTCGGGGGCGAGGACCGGGCCGCCTCGCGAGGAGGCCGCTGATTACTTGCAGAGTTGCGTCGCGGGGATGATCGCCTTCGACGCCGCGTCTTCACGCTTCGCGGTAAAGGCGGCGATGTCGCCCAGATCGCGGTCGAGATTCTGCGCGTCGTGCATCGTGAACTGGCCTTGCGGGCGCCGGAAGATGTCGTTCGAGTCGCGCAGGAACGCGCGCGTCGGCGCATCGGTGGGGAACGCCGAGGGTCCTTGCTGGGTGCCGGGCCGATTGTTCTGACCCGTCGCGTTCGCCATATTCTGTTCGCTCTCGTTGGACTTGCCGAAGCGGCTCATCCGCTCGGTTTCGACGAAGCCGCTCATCGCGTCGAGCTGAACTTTTTGCGCTTCGAGGACGCCGCGCAGCGACTTGCGCACGTCGCCGAGGGCCTGCGCGTCGCGCGGCGACGCGTTTTGCGGGATGTCGAAGTTGTGCGAGTTGAGCGCGGTCTCGAGATCGTCGACGGACTTCACCATCGATTGGACCGTGTGGTCCATCTGATAGAGCTTCATGTCTTTGGTCGACTCGTTGCCGTAGACGATGTAGTCGTACATGTTCTTGCGGAAACCCGAGTACGTCTTGTCGTTGGTCATCGCCGCGACCACCGCCGGCGCGACGGCGCGCCGGATCGCCGTGCATATCGCCCGCGACCGCGTCGACCCGATGATCGGCAGGCTCGTCGACGCCGGGATCGGATTGAGGTTGAACGGGTTGGTCGGCTGCGGCCGTGGTGCGGGCGAAGGCGACGCCAATGCGATGACGATCGCTGCGGTGAGAAGCACGCAACCGGCTTCGACGGGGATGCCCGGCTTCCGGCCAAAGCGAGCGCCTCCCGCGCGGCGCTCCGACCTCTGGCGTAGGAGTGGGCACTAAGGTGCGGCAACATGTGAGCTTAGGTATGCCTTACACCGTCGAGGCGGTCCACGCCGAGCCCCAAACCGTCCCGGTCCCGCCGTCCTCGTCGCGGGGACGCTGGTGGCGCTACCTCGCCGTCGCCGGCCCCGGCCTGATCGTGGCCTTCGCCGATACGGAGGCCGGAAGCATCACCACGGCCGCGACCTCCGGCGCGCAGTTCGGCATGAAGCTGGTGCTGCTGCAGCTGTTGCTGATCGTCCCGCTCTTCGTCGTCCAGGAGATGACGGTGCGCCTGGGGACGATGACCGGCAAGGGACACGCGCAGCTGATCCGTGAGCACTACGGGCTGACGTGGACCTGGGTGTCCCTGGGGACCATGCTCCTGACCAACCTGGCGGCGCTCGTGACCGAGTTCATCGGGATCGCCGGGGCCGCGCTGGTCTTCGGGGTCCCGGTCGTGCCTATGGTCGTCGCGGCGGCCGCCGTCCTCGTCGTCGTCGCGCTCTCGGGCCGCTACCGGCGGGCCGAGCTGTTCGCGCTGGGGCTCTGCCTGCTCGAGCTGCTGTTCATCCCCGCGGCGTTCGTGGCCCATCCCGACCCCGGCGCACTGCTGCAAGGCATCATCGGGTCGCAGCCGCTCGGGGACAAGACCTACCTGCTGCTGATCGCTTCCAATATCGGCGCGGTGATCATGCCGTGGATGATCTTCTACCAGCAGTCGGCGACGGTCGACAAACAGCTTCAGCCGGCCGACCTGCCGCTCGGGCGGGTCGATACGGCGATCGGCGCGGTCGCGACCCAGCTGATCATGATCGCGGTCGTCGTCACCTGCGCCGCGACGCTCTACGTGCGGCACATCTCGGTCTCGGACGCCGCCCACGCGGCGATGGCCCTGGTGCCGCTGACCGGCAGCCGCTGGGCGGGGATCGCCTTCGGGGCGGGCCTGCTCGGCGCCGCGATGCTCGGGGCCCTGGTGGTCTCGCTCGCGACCGCCTGGGCGTTCGGCGAGGCGTTCGCCTGGCGCTGCTCGCTCAACGCGGGCTGCCTCGACGCCAAGCGCTTCTACGGCCTCTACGCGGCGATGGTGCTCGTGGCCGCCGGGATCACGCTGCTCCCCGGGCTGCCGCTGATCAAGATCACGATCTACGTCGAGGCCTTCAACGCCTTCGTCCTCCCGATCGTGCTTGGATTTTTGCTCGTAATGGCAAACGACCGGCGAATTCTCGGCGATCGGGTGAATTCGACCCTCGGAAACATCGTCGCGATCGGGGTGGGTGTCATCTGTGTCGGGCTCGGCGTCTGGTACGGAACCTTGACACTCTTCGGGGCTGCCGGGTAGGGGAGCGAGCCCCCCGTTAACTGTGACTTAACAGTCCGCATGTTGACGGGGAGTGACGCAGATCGCATAAATAGTGGTACCCAAGTATGGGTATCCAAGCAGGAAGACGCCCGTCTCTTGGATTCTCGGGTGAGGGTGTCGCCCACGGTACGTCCGGCCGATCCTCAGTAGAGATCGTCCGGCGGGCTCGCCGCTTCCGGCGAGTTCTCGACGGTAGGAACCGTCGCCGTTTCCGCTCGGGGTCACCGAATGCTTCGAACCTTCCTGCGAACCGCCGCACTCGCCGCCGCCTTCGGGCTCGCCGCGTGCAGTGCTGGTCAGACGACCGGTTCCGTCATCCCCGGACCGATCGCCTCGTCAGGATCGACCTCCGCGGCGCGGCACATCGAAGATAACTACGGGAATCCCGCGATGCGGCTGCTCGTCGACCTCTTCGACGCGCCGCTCCCGACCGAAGGCGACGTCCACGTCAACCTCGCGATCGACGGGCTCGACGCGGTGGGCGCGTTGACCGTTCAGCCGCTGGCGTCGTACGCGACCCCGCAGATGGTGGACCTGCTGACGCTCCAGGAGCAGCCCCTCGCGATCTCCGGATCGGTCCCGGCCGGCGCCTACACCGCGTTGCGGCTGCTGGTCGACGCCTCCCGATCGAACGTCACGGTGAACGGCAAGACGTACCCGATGGTCTTCCCGCACAAGGGACGTCACCAGTCCGCGGTCGTCGCGATCGACGCCAAGATGGTCATCGCCGGTATCCCGGGATCATCGTTCAACGTCGCGGTCGACTTCAACGTCCTCGAGTCGATCCAGCTGCGGGGCGACTACGCCTACATGACGCCGAAGCTGGTCAGCGCCGACAAGCCGGGGCGGATCTCGGGGCGCGTCCTCAACGCGGCCGGTGCTCCGGTCAAGAGCGCGACGGTCGTCGCCACGGATTCCGGCGGCGCGGTGCTGAACACCACGATCACGAAGGGCGACGGGTCGTTCACCCTCCACGCGATCCAGGCCGGTTACGTCCACATCGCCGTCCTGAACTCGTACGTGACCGCCGGCGGCGAGGCCGTCGTCGCGAGCGGCGCGACCGCGACCACCGGGCCGACGGACGCGGTTTGGGTCGCACCATCCGACACCCTCGACATCGGGACCCTGGCCGACTGATCGGATCTTGAATCGCATGCACGGAAGCGCAGGCACGACGGAAGCGACGCGGTCGATCATCGACGCTCGCTTCGCGTTGCGTTCCGCGCTGTACGACGCGGCGCTCGAGATCCTCGACGGCTGTGAAGACTGGCCCGCGCCGCACAACGAGCAGGCCGCGGTCGTGCGCTCGGAGACGCTCTCGCGGCGCGATCCGATCGTCGCGCTCACGTACCTGACCGGCGTCGACGACATCTTCCGCACCCCCGAGGGCCGCTTCGCGCGGGACCTCGAGGCGGGGCGCCTGTATCTGGCCGTGCGTGACTTCGACTCGGCCGGGCGCCGCTATGCGGCCGCCCGGGTTCTCGCCGGGTCCGTCGCCGACGGCCCTGCGACGATGGCGTATCACGACGTGCGCATGATGTGGGCACGCCGCGAGTGCAATACCGATGCACCGGTGTTTGCCGCTGCGCTCGCGCATCGCGATCCGACCGTCGTCGCCGCGACCTACAGCTACCGCGCCTGGTTCAACGCCGTCGCCGGCGATTACGGCGCGCAGATCGCCGACTTGCGTCACGGGATCGCCGTCGAGCCGGTGTCGGCGGAACCGGTCGACGTCTACACGCGGGCGACCATGATCAACGCGCTGGCGCGCGTCGCGTTCGAGACGGCCGACACCGCCGGAATGCAGGACGCGCGCGGCGGCGACGAGACGCTGGCGTGGACCCCCGACGTCGCGCACATCAGGTTCGAGACGCTGCGCGCGATCGCGTGGGACGCGTTCATGCGCGGCGAGTCCGGCCGCGCGCAGTGGACCTTCAAGGAAGCGCGCTCGATCGCGCCGTCGCCGGCCTGGCGCGTGCAGGCGCACGTCGATCGGGCCTACGTTGCGTTCATCGCCCGCAACGACGTCTGGGCGCTCGAGGAGCTCGGTGAGGCCGACCGCATCGCGCGCGACGTCCGCTGGGAGACCGTGAAGGAAGAGCGCGGCGGCCTCGTGATGCTGGCGACGCTCTACGCGCAGGTCGATCCGGCCCGCGCCCAGCGCTACGCCTCGCTCTACACCCAGATCGGCGTCGAGAACCTCAACCCGCTCTACACGCTGGGGACCGACCGTCGCAGCATCGCCGACGCCCGCTTCGCGCAGGCGCTGATCGACCTGACGCTCGGGCGTAAGGACGCGGCGGTTCCGGCGCTGGTCGAAGCGTACGGCGTCTACTACGCCGCGCAGCACCACTATCGCGCCGCGCGCACCGCGGCCGCGCTCGCCGAGGTCACCGGCGACGAACGCTGGCGCACCGCCTCGGCGGCGCACGCGAACCATTATCCGGATTGCCCGCTCGCGACGCTGGCCGACGAGGCGGTGAAGCGCGACGAGGCGCTCCCGCGCCGGCTCTCGCCGCTCCAGCGGCAGATCGCGCGCGCGCTGCTCGCGGGCTCCGACGCCGCCGAGCTCTCGCGCCGGTTCAGCCGCAGCCTCTATACGATCGAACGGCAGATCGCCGAAGTCTACGAAGCGTTCGGGGTCGGCTCGCGCGGCGAGCTGCTGCAGGAAGCGCGCACGCGAGGGCTGGCATGACCGCCGTCGTCACGCTCGCGATCCTCGCCGGCATCGCGCTTCTCGGAGCGGGCGTCCTCGGCGCGTACCTCGTGCGCTTGCGCCTCACCGTGCAGACGGCGCGCGCCGCCGCAGCCGATGCGATCGAGCGCCGCTTCAACGTCCTCGAAGCGGTCGGGGACGGCATCTACATCGTCGACGAGAACCTGCGGATCACGCACGTGAACGAGGAAGCCGAACGGCTTCTGCGCACGACCGCCGACGGGCTCGTCGGCACGACGCTCGACACCGTCGTCGATCCGCTCGGCTCGGAGCTGGTTCCCGACATCCGCTACGCGCGCCGTACGGGCCGCCTGGTGGAGCGGATGCACGCCTTCGCCCGCACGCAGACCTGGGTCGAGATCCGCGTGAAGCCGGCGGCGACCGAGACGCTGATCTCGCTGCGCGACGTGACGGAACGGATGCGCGCGGAGCTGCTCCTGCGCGCCAACGAGCAGCGCCTGCGCCTGGTGACGCACAACGTCGACGCGGTGCTGTGGACGACGGACCGCGACGCCCGTTTCACCGCCATCGCCGGCGGCGCGCTCGCCGAGCTCGACATGCGGCCCGAAGCCCTGATCGACCAGTCGTGCGAAGTGCTGCTCTCGGAGCACCTGCTCGAAGACGTGTTCGCCGGCGAGTCGCTCCGCATCGTCACCGCGCGCGGCGAACGGTGGCTGCGCCATCACGTCGAGCCGCTGCGCGACGAGCACAAGCGCGTCGTCGGTGCGGTCGGCGTCTCGCTCGACATCACCGAGCTCAAGCGCGCGCAGCAGCAGCTCTTCGACACCGCGCATCGCGACGGGCTGACGGGGCTGCCGAACCGCCTCTCGCTCGAGCAGCGGCTGCATGCGGTCCTCGAGACGGCGACGATGGACGATCGCCGTTTCGCGCTGCTCTACATCGACCTCGACCGCTTCAAGACGATCAACGACACGCTGGGTCATGGTGTGGGCGACGGCGTGCTGCGCGAGGTTGCGGCGCGACTCCGCGAGACGCTCAACCCGCGCGACGTCATCGCCCGTCCGGGCGGCGACGAGTTCATCATCTTGCTGCCGCAGATCGCGAACCACGGCGACGCCGAGGCGGCGGCGCAGCGCGTCGTGCGTGCGTTCAAGACGCCGATCTCGGTCCAGGGACGCGAGCTGTTCGTCAGCGCGTCGGTCGGCGCGGCGGTCTTCCCGGAGCACGGCCGCGGCGCCGAAGCGCTCGTCGGCCACGCCGACGCGGCGATGTACCGCGCGAAGCGAATGGGCGGCAACCGCTGCGCGTTCTACGACGCGGGCCTCGAGTCGGCGGCGAACGACCGTCTCACGCTCGAGAACGATCTCTGGCACGCGATCGGCCGCGACGAGCTGCAGCTCATGTACCAGCCGATCATGGACATCGCCTCGCAACGCATGGTCGGCTGCGAGGCGCTCGTGCGCTGGAACCACCGCACCCGCGGGATGATCGAGCCGGCCGCGTTCATCCCGATCGCCGAGGAGACGGGCGCGATCGTCGCCGTCGATCGCTGGGTGCTGCGCGAGGCGTGCGGTGCGGCAATGAGCATCCGGCGTACGATTCCCGACTTCCGCATCTCGGTTAACCTTTCGTCGCGTGACCTGCGCGAACCGGACCTCGCCGATACCGTCGCCGACTCGCTGCTCGAGTTCGATCTCCCGCCGGCGGCGCTGACCCTGGAGATCACCGAGCACGCCGCGCTCGACGATTCGGTTCTGCCGACGTTGCGGCGGCTGAGCGCACTCGGCGTCCGCGTCGCGGTCGACGATTTCGGCGTCGGCTACAGCTCGCTCGCGTACCTCAAGCGGCTTCCGATCAATGGGCTCAAGATCGACCGCGCCTTCATCGCCGACGTCGCCAGCGACAGCTACGACCAGGCGATCGTCGGCTCGATCGTCACCGTCGCAAAGGCCCTCGGCCTGCACGTCACCGCCGAGGGGATCGAGACCGAGGCGCAGATCGCGTTCATCAGTCAGCTCGGCTGCGATGAGGCGCAAGGCTTCTACTTCGGTCACCCGCAGACGTTCGAAGCGCTCGAGCGCTCGATCGGCCGCAAACCCTCGTTGCGTCTGGTTCATCGCGGCGCGTAGCGCCCGCTAGCGCACAAAACCCCCACATCCAGGGAGCGACACTCCGGCCTCGCTTCGGTACGATAGCTAGCGAGAGAAGGGAGGTGGGCCGTGGCGACGGTGTGGGAGATGCGAGACGACGCGATGCGCGTGCTGCGAGGGCGGCGCGCGTTCCGGGATCAGGTGTCCGCGATGGCGATGCCGCAATCCGACGTCGATGCAGCCGAGCTGATCTACGGCGAGCTGGTCGCGAACACGCTGCGCTATGCCGGCGGCCGCGTCGAAGTGCGCCTCGAGCACAGCGACCACATGCCGCCCGTCCTGGTCGTGCGCGATCACGGCCCGGGGATCGATCAGGCGACGTCGCCGGTTCGGCACGACGATCCGCTCGCCGAGTCGGGACGCGGCCTCGCGATCGTCGAGCGGCTCGCCCGTGGCCTCGAGGTCGAGCGAGCGGAGGGCGGCGGGACCGTCGTCCGCGCCACCCTCCCGGTCCTCGCGCGCCCCGCTTAGGGGCGCGTTCGTTTAGCGGCCGAAGCGCAGGCCGACGTCGATCGTCCGCGGCGCGGCCCAGTGATTGCCCTGGGCGTTGAGGTACGTCACCAGGTACTGGTCGTTGAAGATGTTGCGGACGCGCAGAGTCAGCGCGACGTTGTGCGCGATCCCGAAGCCCTTCTCGACGTCGAAGGTCAGGTGCGGCGTCCGCTTGCAGGGGCCGCCGGTATTCCCCTCCGGGCCGCCGCAGGTGATCCCGCCGTTCGGGTTCTGCGAAGACGAGAGGCCGCTGCCGTACTCGCCGTCGATCGCGAACCACCCGTTGTGGCGGTCGTTGACGAGCAGGCCGGAGGTCACGTCGACGCGTTGGTCGTGATCGGCCGGCGTCCAATCGTCCGACGCCCCGAAGCACGGCGCCAGGAGTTGCGTCTCGCAGCCCTTGTTCACCGAGTACGTGTGCGTCAGCGCGACGTAAAAGCGCCCGGCGTTCGGCAGGCCGCGCTGATAGTACGCGGTCTGCGTCGCGATCCGACCGAGCTGGTAGTTGATGTCCTGGTGCAGGTTCGTGACGCCAACCTGGGTGTCGTCGATCAGGTCGGTCGCGTTCTTCTGCATGACGCGCACGCCCAGGTCGCCGCGTCCGACGGCGAAGTGGCCGCCGACCTCGTAGACCGAATCGCGCTGCGGCTTGAGGTCGAACTGCGCCGGCGTCGGCTGATTCGGCAGGTTCAGCGTATACGCCGCCGTCGGTGAGACGTTCTCGAGCGAGAACGGCGTGAAGAACCGTCCGTAATACGCGTAGACGCTGTTGCGTCCGCCGAAGTTCTTGCTCAGCTTCACCCGGGGGCTGACCTGACCGAAGCCGCTGGCGAACTCGGTCGAGCTGATCTTGAACGTATCGGCGCGCGCGCCGTAGTCGAGCTGCCAGTCGCCCATGTGCCAGGTGTCTTGTAGATAGACCGCGGCGAGATGACCGACGTTCGGTGCGGTGTCGACGACGGTGTACGCCGCGTCCGGCGTCCCCGGGCTGAAGATCGGCGCGAGGAAGTTGCCGGGCTGCAGCGTGACGGCGTAGTACTTGCTGACGTGCGTCGCGTCGTAGAGACCGCCGAAGGCGACTTCGTGCTTCGCGCTGCGGTTGACGTAGTCCAGATTGCCGCCCACGTCGATCGCGGTGCGGTCCGCGTTGAGCGAGTACCCGCACGTTCCGTTGACATAGGAGACGGTCGGGTCCGTCAACGCGTTCGCGCAATCGGTCGGCGCGCCCGGATTGGACGCCATGCCGTAGATGAAGTCGTTGTTCGGATCGCCGAGGTCACGGATGCGCGAGCGCTTGTACGACGGGCCGAAGCTGAGCGAGCCGCGGTCGCCGATCGGATGGCGGAATTGAGCGGCGGCGAACAGATCGTCCTGCGTCTCGTTGTCGTCGGTCGACGCGGGCTGTCCGCCCGCGACGTCGTTCGGGATCTGATAGGTCCGATACGCGTGGCTCAGCGTGACGTTGAGGAAGTTCGCTCCCGCCGGCATGGTGTAGCGCAGGAACTGGTTCGCGTTGCTGAACCCGTTGTGCGGGGAGTCGAGGTTCGGCGGGTCGAGGCCGCGATCGCCGCGCTCGTTGCGAGCTGCGAGGACCAGGCTTCCCGGGCCGAGGGTGGTGTGATAGCCGAGCGTCGAGTCGGCGTGCGCGAACGATCCGGCCAGCATGTCGCCGGTGAAGCCCGGCGGGCCGTTCCCCGTGCGGGTGTTGATGTTGAGCACCGAGGCGAAGCGCTCGCCGTACTGCGCGGGATACGCGCCTTGCAGCGCTTCGACGAACGCGATGTCGTTGGGGTCGAACTCGGTCCCGATGTTGCGATTGAGCTCCTGCGGGATCGGCACGCCGTCGACGATATAGTTGATGTCGCCGTGGTCGCCGTTGATGTGGACGACGCCGTTCGCGCCGCGTGCCGCCCCCGGAAGCTGGAGCAGCAGCTCGGGGAGGCTCCCGCCCGCGGGCGAGCGCGTCAGGTTCTCCGCCGACAGCGTCAGGTCGGTTCCCGAGCCGTGGACGGGCGGACGTGCCGTCACCGCGGTGCGCCCGATCTCTTGCAGATGGCCCAGCGCGAGCGTGACGGTCGTCCCCGAACCGGTGAGGTCGACGCGGACGGAGGCGGTACCGGCCGGCGCGGATGCGTCGACCTCGTACGTCCCGATGGGGATCGCGGTGAACGTGAACGCGCCGCGCGCGTCGGTCTTCGTATGGAGGTTCAGGTTGCTGCCGACGGCGGTGATCGCGGCGCCCACGACGGGCGCGCCGTCGGCGGTGACGATCCCGCTGAGGTAGGTCGACGCCTGCGCGAACGCTCCGCCGGCCGTCGTCAGCAGGAAGAGAAGAGCGAGGAGAAACGCAGCCGCCGTTCGCGCCGCGCGAGAAGATGAGTGCACGAGGTCCCTTTCCGAGAAGTGAAGTGGTCGGACGAGGGACCCTGCGGCGGTGGGCGGTTCGGGACGAAGAGGCTGAATGCCGCGGCGGCCGCGCGGGAGCGATTCGGCTCCGGCCGCGTCGCGGCATCTGCGCGCGGCGTGCTTCGCCGGGGGGCGTACACGAGGGTATCGACCGCGGCGACGAGCACGAGCCCCCCGAACGCGCGGATGACCAGCGCGGCGAGGAGCGAGCCGGCGATTCCGGCCGCCAGCCCGAGCCAGACGACGCCCGAGAGGAGCGGGACCCCCTCGACGGCCTCCGTCACGCCGAAGAACAGAAGGTTGGCCGCCGCGACGAGGGGCAGTGCAAGCGGTTCACGGCCGGTCAGCTGGGCCTGCAGCAGCGCGGTCCGGCGGCGGATCTCGGCCCGGCCTCTCCCGAGCCCCAGAGCGCGCGCGAAGGCCCCCAGCGAGAGCGCCACGAGCGCTGCCAGGTAGAGGTGACGCAGCACGAAGTCGAGCCCGAGCCCGCCGGGGCCTAGGGCAAGCGCCTCGGCGCTGAGATGCACGACGACCGCCGCCGGGATGACGGCGGCGCACAAGCCGGTGAGGCCGCGCAGCTGGGTCAGCATTCGCCGCTCGTCCTTCGAGTGAAAACGAGAATCCCCTATCATTAGTGAGGGCGCGGACCCCCTAGTCGCCGCGTCGCGCGGGCACAGAAGATCGACGAGCCGCCCGCAGGTCCCCGCCGACGGGGGGTTCGAATGAACGTCCCCCCACCCCGAACCCCCCGCGAGCCCGCCATGTCTAGCCTCCGTTCGTCCCCCTTCGACTCCGCCGACACCGTCAATCGCGTCGTCGCGCTGCTGGTCCGGTTCCCGGAACTGCACAGCGTCCGATCGACCCCGAACGACGCCTCGCTGACGCTGTCGTTTGCGGTGCGCAAGAAGCTCGACCGGGCGCAGACCCGCGCCTTGGGCGACGACGTGACCGAGCACGTGCGCGCGCTCCTCGACCTTCGCGGCGAGACGCCCGACCGAATCGCCGTCACCGCCGACCGCGACGCGGCCGTGACCTTCGTGCACGTGACCCGCGACGCCGAGAGCTTCGGCCGCGAGGAGCTGGAACTGGTGGTCGGGCTGATGGTGCAGACGTACGGCGACGCGCTGGTGCGCGACGACGCCGACGGTCCGGTCGACGACGATCCGGTCGCGCGTGAGGAGGCGATCGAAGTGGCGCTCGACGCATTTCGTGATCCGGCGCAACGCCAGCGCCTCGTCGGGTTTCGTGAGGAGCAGCGGGTCGTCGTCTATTTCGTCCATGCCCGCAAGCGTGCGAAAGCCAGGGCTAGATCGTAACTCCAAGCACCGTAACGATTCTCGCGATCGGCGATGTGATGGGATCGCCGGGGCGGGACGTCCTCAAGAAACACCTCGAGCTCGCCCGCGAGCAGCATCACGTCGACGCGGTCATCGCCAACGGTGAGAACGCCGCCGGCGGCTTCGGGCTGACCACGCAGACCGCCGACGAGATGTTTGCCGCCGGCGTCGACTTCATCACGAGCGGCAACCACATCTGGGACAAGCGCGAGTTCCGCGCCGCGCTCGACGAGACCGACGCGATCCTGCGCCCGGCGAACTATCCGCCGAACCTTCCGGGCCGCGGTTCCGGGACGTTCACCGTGAACGGCGTGACGATCGGGGTGGTCAACCTGATGGGCCGCGTCTTCATGCCGCCGGTCGACGACCCATTCCGCGTCGGCCGCGCGCTCGTCGACGAGCTGCGCGAGCGGACCCGCGTGATCGTCGTCGACGTCCACGCCGAGGCGACGTCGGAGAAGATGGCCCTGGGGCGTTTCTTCGACGGCGACGTCTCGCTGCTGTACGGAACCCACACCCACGTTCAGACCGCCGACGAGCAGATCTTCGCCGGCGGCACGGCCTACCTGACCGACGTCGGGATGACGGGGCCGTCGGAGGGGGTGATCGGGATGGAATCGGCCGCCGTCCTCGAGCGCTTCACGAACGCGGTATCCGAGCGGTTCGCCGTTCAGAAATCGGGTACACGTCAATTTTGCGCGGCCGTCGCGACGGTCGATGTGGCGACGGGTCGCGCGCTCGACATCAAACGCATCAATCTTCGAGGCCTGGCATGATCGAGCACTCGAGGGCGCCCGCGACCGGTGTCCTCAAAGTCTCAGCTCAGTCGAACCCGAACTCGGTCGCCGGCGCGCTGGCGGGCGTCCTGCGTGAAAGGCCGACCGCAGAGCTTCAGGCGATCGGTGCCGGAGCGACCAACCAAGCCGTGAAAGCCGTCGCGATCGCGCGCTCGTATCTCCATGCCGGCGGGCTCGACCTGACGATGGTCCCGGAGTTCACCGACGTCGAGATCGACGGCAATGTGCGCACCGCGATCCGGCTTCTCGTCGAGCGGCGGACGCTGCCGCCGCAGACCACAGAGGAAACGCCGCCGAATCAGTCCGAGTGACCGTCGATTTTCACTCCCATACGAGCGAGAGCGACGGGACGCTCTCGCCTGCCGACCTCGTCGCGCGCATGCGCGCCCGCGGCGTCTCGTGGTTCTCGATCACCGATCATGACACGCTCCGCGCCTACGACGGCCTCGACACGGCCGGGCTGCGGCTGATCCCTGGGATCGAGATCAACACGACCTGGAACGGCGCCGACGTCCACATCCTCGGCTACCGGATCCCGCTGGGACCGTCGCCGCTGGCCCATGTGCTCGAAGCGAACCGCACGCATCGCCGCAGCCGCATCGACCGGATGGTGGAGAAGCTCGCCGTCGCCGGGTACCCCGTCACCCTCGACGAGATCCTCGCCGAATCGGGCGGCGGCCACGCACTCGGGCGACCGCACGTCGCGAAGGCGTTGGTACGCAGAGGCCACGTCCGCGACATCGACGCGGCGTTCCGCGAGCTGCTCTCGTTCGGCAAGCCGGCGTACACGCCGTCGCATCACATCACGGCGCCCGAAGCGATCGACGTCATTCGTGCTGCCGGCGGCATCGCCGTCGTCGCGCATCCGGGCCGGCTGTGGGAAGAGAAGATGCTCGACGCGCTCATCGAGCATGGCCTCGACGGGATCGAAGTGTTCTATCCGACGCACACGACGCAGCAGCGCGCCGCGTTCCGCGCGATCGCCGCGCGCCACAATCTCGTGATGACGGCCGGTGCCGATTTTCACGACCCGAAGCGCAATCCGAACGGCGTCGGCGTCGACGTCGATCCCGACGACATCCGGCCGTTCCTCGATCTCGTCGCCGCGTAGTCTGTATTATGCCGTTGACACAAACGGCCGCTTTGTGTTATTGACTTAATACGAAGTCGGCAACGGGGGGAGACGCGGATGTTCAACGCCTTTATTCATTGGTGGATGGTGGCGTTCTTCGCCGCACTCGGCGTCTGGCTGATCGCAAAAAGGAATTGCTTCGGCGATGCGCGTTCGTTTCTGTGCGGTGCCGCGGCGTGTGACGACGAACGATTCACTGCGGCCATCGACGCGCGGTACGAGCTCGAGAATTTTCCGAGTGCCCCAATCGCGGTCTCGGTCGGGATCACGTCGCTCGCATGCGGCGTTGCGGCGGCCTTCGCTCCGGCAGCGGCGTTGGTATTCTTGTACGCCTTTCTGTGCGTCGCCATTGCGGGCGGTGCAACGGCCGGTTACCTGAGCCTGCGCCGCGTCGGCGAGCGCCGCATCGCGTCTTTGCGATCGCGCGATGCGAATGCCGTCGTCCCCTGGTATGTCTACCTCGTGACGGCGATCGCCGCGGTCGCGCCGCTCGCGTTCCTCGACGCCCGGCCGGCGGCGGCGCTCGCCGTCACGCTCGCCGCGTGTGTAATCGCGCTGGTCGCCCGTCGCGTCGCGACGCTTCCTGCCTTGCTTCCCGGCTTCGATCCGGCGGTCGAAGCCACGGTCGACGCCAGGCTGCGTTCATTGCGGGTCGTGAATCTGCTCGGGACGGCGGTCGCTCCGGCGTTCGTCTTCATCTCGCTGGGCAGATACACGAGCTCGATCATCCACCTAATAGCGTTCTTCGCCGCGTTTGCCGCGCTCAACGTCACTCTCGGCGTGCAGATCGTCTGGATGCGTCGGCGACCTTCGGCGGCGGAGATCGCCTCATGGTCGCATGGCTGACGCGTTCGTCGTCGTCGATCCGTCGCTCGAAACACCTCCGTATCAGCAGATCCTAGAGCAGATCCGCGCGCTGATCGAGCGCGGCGAACTCGCACCCGGGACGGTGCTGCCGACGGTGCGACAGCTCGCCGGCGATCTCGCAGTCGCGCCGAACACCGTCGCGCGCGCGTATGCCGATCTGCAGGCTGAGAACTGGATCGCTGCCGACGGCAGGCGCGGCACGCGGGTTGCCGAGCGCGTTCCGAGCGCCGACAAGCGCGTTCGCGGGCGTGCACTGCACGACGCCGTGCTGCGGTTCGTCTCGTCGCTGACGCATCGCGGGTACACCGAAGGGGAGATCGCCGACGAGCTGCGCCGCGCGCTGCAGCTTCCTTAATACAGGCCTCCGCCCTGGACATTGGGAACAGGGCCGGTCCCCGATTCCCTCGCTCGTTTTCCCGCACGTCCAAGGAGTACCGTTTTCAATGACCGACGACGAAGTCAAACCCTGGATCGGCAAGCCGGTCCGTGTCAGCCTGGCAGATGGCCGTGTCCTCGCTGGGACACTGCACGCCGACGCAGGTCACGGTCACGGCCACATGCACTATGCCGTGGTCTCCGATCCCGTCGAGGAAGGCCAAGCCCCGGTGACCGAGGTTCTCCACGGCGCGGCGCAGATCACCGTGATCGAGGATGCTTCGGACGACCCCGCCGCGGTGGAATAACCGTGTCATGATCGACGACCTCGGCCTCCTCGCCGCTCGTCTCGCGCTTGGCGCGAGCTACGCCGCGCACGGAGCGCAAAAAGCTTTTGGTTGGTTCGAAGGTCCCGGTCCGCAAGGTGCGGCCGGGATGCTCGAAAGCCTTGGATTCAAGCCCGGCGACGCGTTCGCGACGGCGGCCTCATACGGTGAGCTCGCTGCCGGAACGATGATCGCGCTCGGCCTCGGCGGGCCGATCGGACCGGCGCTGCTGATCTCGGGGATGATCGTCGCGCAGACGACGGTGCACGCGAAGAACGGCTACTTCGCGCAGAAGGGCGGGATCGAAGTCGGTACGCTGTACTCGACGGGTGCGCTCGCGCTGGCGTCGTCCGGCTACGGCGATCTCTCGCTCGACCACGCGTTCGGGCTCGACGAGAAACTCCGGCATCCGGTCGTCACGACGCTCGCGCTCGCCGGCGCGATCGCGGCGGGCTACCTCGTGCTCGCGCAGCGCGAGACGTCTCCGCCCGAGGGTACCGAAGCGACGCCGACGATCAAAGGCGGCGAGCGCAACGGTTCCGCGGAGCAGCCCGAACCGGCGCGAACTTAGTCGATCGAGCAGATCGCGGCGAGGCGTTCGGCTTGCTGCCGCACGACCTCGTCGTTCTTGATGTACTGGTGATTGATCCGCACGTTCGCGGCGCTGGCGGCGCGAGCGGCGCGGAAGAAATGTTGCGCGCACTCGACGTCGCTGATGAGGTGCGCGTTGCCCAGCGCCGCGGTGCGGCGCGCCAACTCCAGTCCTTCGGTCGCCAAGCCCGCGGCGACGAGCGGCTCCTCGGCCGCTTGAACGAGCGCCGCTTGGAGCGCGGCAGTTCGCGCGCCTTTCTGGGCGTCGGTCGCCTTCGGGAGAGCGCTTGCCGCGACGACCCGGCCGTACGCCTCTTCGTCGATCACGCGCGCTGCCTCGAACCGTCCGCGCAGCGCGTCCGCGGCGCTCACGATCGCCTCGGCGTCACCGTGGACGGCGGCGTGGCGCGGGCTTCCGGCAGTGATCCGCGCGACCATCGCGCAGAGAGCTGCGCCCAACGCTCCGACCAAAGTCGCGGCGCTCCCGCCGCCCGGGGTCGGCTGGGCCGAGGCGAGCCGCTCCAGATATGCATCGATTCCGTCCACGAGGCGGTCGATACCAGGAAAGACCCGGAGACGCCTCGCGGCGAAGAAGGGCCGGTCGCGCCGTTAGAGCTGGTTTCAACAAGCACGGTCGCCGAAAGACAACCGAAGCTACAACTGTAGGAGCCTATTGTGCAAACTCTCGAGCAGGCCCGCGGGGACGTTCGCGACCTCGCCCTGGCCGACGCGGGCAAATCCCGCATCGAGTGGGCGGCGTCGTTCATGCCCGTCCTCGCCCAGATCCGCGACCGTTTCGCGAAGACGAAACCGCTCGCCGGCGTTCGCATCGGCGCGTGCCTCCACGTCACCACCGAGACGGCGAACCTGATGCTCGCGCTCAAAGCCGGCGGCGCCGACATCGCGCTGTGCGCCTCGAACCCGCTCTCGACGCAGGACGACGTCGCGGCCGCGCTGTGCCGCCACTACGAGATCCCGACCTACGCCATCAAGGGCGAGGACGAGAAGACCTATTACAGCCACATCGAGTCGGTGATCGCCTCGAAGCCGCACATGTCGATGGACGACGGCTGCGATCTGGTCACCACGATCTACACCAAGCACAACGCGCTGCTCAAAGAGATGATCGGCGGCTGCGAGGAGACGACGACCGGCGTGATCCGCCTGCACGCGATGCAGAAGGACGGCGTTCTCCCGTATCCGGTGATCGCGGTCAACGACGCGCTCACCAAGCACATGTTCGACAACCGCTACGGCACCGGCCAGTCGACGCTCGACGGCGTGATCCGTGCGACGAACGTGTTGATCGCAGGCTCGACGGTTGTCGTCGTCGGTTACGGCTGGTGCGGCCGCGGCGTCGCCTCGCGCGCGAAGGGTCTCGGCGCCCACGTCGTCGTGACGGAGATCGATCCGCGCAAGGCGCTCGAAGCGGCGATGGACGGTTTCCAGGTGCTGCCGATGGCGAAGGCCGCGGCGCTCGGCGACGTGTTCATCACCGTCACCGGCAACTACCACGTCATCCGCAAAGAGCACTTCGAGGCGATGAAGGACGGCGCGATCGTCTGCAACTCGGGGCACTTCAACGACGAGCTCGACCTCGACTCGCTCGAAGCGATGTCGACGGGCAAGATCACGCCGCGCGAATTCGTCGAGGCCTACGCGCTCAAGAACGGTCGCACGGTTCGCGTCCTGGGTCAGGGCCGCCTGATCAACCTCGCCGCCGGCGAGGGCCATCCGGCCGCCGTCATGGACATGTCGTTCGCGAACCAGGCGATGGCCGCGGCCTACCTCGCGCAGAACTACAAGACGCTCGAGAAGCAGGTCTACTCGGTTCCGGACCACATCGACGAAGAAGTCGCCCAGCTCAAGCTCGCCGCGTTCAACATTCAGATCGACACCCCGACGCCCGAGCAGGTCAAGTACATGGCGTCCTGGAGTGAGGGCACCTAGATGGCGTACCGCAGACTCTTCACCTCGGAGTCGGTGACCGAGGGCCATCCCGACAAGCTGGCCGATCAGATCTCCGACGGCGTCCTCGACGCGATCCTCAAGGACGATCCGCAGGGGCGCGTCGCGTGCGAAACGTTCGCGATCACCGGGCAGATTCACATCGCCGGCGAGATCACGACGAAGACGTACGTCGACATCCCCCGCATCGTCCGCGAAACGATCAAAGAGATCGGTTACGACCGCTCCGCGGTCGGCTTCGACTACGAGACCTGCGGCGTCAGCGTCTCGGTCGACGAGCAGTCGCCCGACATCGCGATGGGCGTCGATCAGTCGCTCGAGGTCAAGGCGACCGGCGATCACGACCCGTTCGAGCTCACCGGCGCCGGCGATCAGGGGATGATGTTCGGGTTCGCGTGCCGCGAGACGCAGCAACTCATGCCGCTGCCGATCACGCTGGCGCACGATCTGACGCGCGTCCTCGCCGCACGGCGCAAGAACGGCAACATCAAATACCTGCGTCCCGACGGCAAGTCGCAGGTGACGGTCGAGTACGACGGGCATCGCCCCGTTCGCGTCGACACCGTCGTCATCTCGACGCAGCACGATCCGGACATCCCGCTCGACCTCATCCGGCGCGAAGTCACCGAGCAGGTGATCGACGAGGTGATCCCGCGCGGACTGCGCGACGCGAATCTCAAGGTCTTCGTGAACCCGACCGGCCGTTTCGTCATCGGCGGGCCGAAGGGCGACGCCGGGCTCACCGGCCGCAAGATCATCGCCGACACCTACGGCGGGATGGCGCGGCACGGCGGCGGCGCGTTCTCGGGCAAGGATCCGACGAAGGTCGATCGTTCGGCGGCGTACGCGGCGCGCTACGTCGCGAAGAACATCGTGGCGGCGGGTCTCGCCGAGCGCTGCGAGCTGCAGGTCGCCTACGCCATCGGCGTCGCGCACCCGGTGAGCGTGCTCGTCGAGACGTTCGGCACCAACACGATCGAGGAAGAGAAGATCGCCGAGCTCGTCAAGGCGCACTTCGATCTCCGTCCGGCGGCGATCATCCATAACCTCGACCTGCGCCGCCCGATCTACAAGCAGACGGCGTCGTACGGACACTTCGGCCGCCCCGAGCTCGACCTGCCCTGGGAGAAGCTCGACAAGGCGGAGGCACTCCGCGCGGACTCGGGCCTGCGCGGCGAGGTCGACCGGGAGCTCGCTCCGCTCACTGCCTGAGCAACGGCCGCACCCTTCCCAGAAACACAGAGGCGCCGATCACTCGGCGCCTCTCGTTTTCGTCCAAGGAACGTCCCCGGCACGGGCTGCGTTATAGGGGCGACTCCAACCATGAGGTATTCGATGTTTCGCAAAGCCCTCCAAGCGCTCGCCGTCGGGGCGTTCGTTGCCCTCCCGCTCGCGGCTTCGGCGCAATACAACGGTGACACGCTGCTCCAGTCGCAGACCGTGATTCAGGGCTCGCTCGAGCAGACGATCAACAGTAAGACGGCGCAAGTCGGCGACCCGTTCGTTCTCGATGTGACCGGCCCGTATCCGAACGACGACCAGCGCTACGCCGGCGCGAAAGTCTACGGCCATGTCGCCTCGGTGACGCATGCCGGCGGCATGAAGAAGGGCGCAGTTCAGCTGGCGTTCGACCGCCTGACGCTCGCCGACGGGACGACCGCTTCGCTCCAGGGTCAGGTGCTCTCGCTCGATGCGCAAGGCAACCGTGCGAACACGACCTCGAAGGCGATCATCGGCGGAGCCGTCGGTCAGGTGCTCGGCAACTTCATCGGCAAGCACATCGGCACCGACATCGGCGGCGCGGTCGGGATGATCGGCGGCGCGATCGTCGGCGCGGCCACCGGCCAGAACGTCCAGGTGCCGCAGGGCTCGACCGTCGCGCTCAAGACGACGGCGCCCTCGACGGTCCTCTCGCGACGTCAGCCGGGTTACCCGAACAACGGTGGGTATTACAACAACGGCGGGTACAACAACAACAACAATAACGCGCCGACGCCGTACCCGACGCCCTACCACTAAAAAAGACGTTCGTCCACGCGACGATCGAGACACCGCTCCGGCGGTGTCTTTTTTTATGTAAGCCGGCCGGTGCCGCCCACTTCACGTGCGCCGAGCCATTCGGCCATGCGGGCCAGCTCTTCACGAAGCGGCCCGACGACGTCGCGCTTTTTGACGCCGGGCTCGACGTGGGTAGCGATTGCGCGCAGGACGCCGGCGGCGCGGTCGAGTTTTAAGTCGGTGCGCGCGACGAGCCGTTCGCCCAGGAGCAGCGGCAAGACGTAGTAGCCGTGGACGCGCTTGTGCTGGGGCGTGTAGATCTCCAGGCGAAAGTCGAAGTCGAAGAGCTCGCGCGTGCGCGCGCGCTCCCAGATCAGCGAGTCGAACGGCGAGAGCAGCGCTTGCGCCGCGATCTTGCGCGGGATGCGCGTTCCCTTGACGAGATAGCGCGTGCCGCGCAGTCCGTCGACGGTGACGGGTTCGAGCTCGCCGGTATCGGCGAGCTCGGCGACGCGGGCGCGCGCATCGGCCAGGTCGAGCCGGAAGTAGTCGCGGAGGTCGCGCTCCGAGGCGATCCCCATCGCACGGGCCGAGATCCGCACCAGCTCGCGTTGCGCGTCGGCTTCCGGCGGCGTCGGCGTCTCGACGATCGCGCGGGGGAAGACGCGCTCGGGGAGATCGTAGACGCGCTCGAACGCTTTCCTCCGGACGGTAGTGATCTCGCCGCACCAGAAGAGCGCTTCCAGCGCCGACTTCACGTCGCTCCAGCCCCACCACGCGCCCTGACCGCGTGAGCCCTCGAAGTCGCTCGTCGCCAGCGCGCCGCGTTCGGCGATCTCGGTGCGAATGCGGGTGAGGAGCTTCGGCTGCTCCGTGAGCGCGGCGCGGACGTGGCGCCACATCCCGAGTCCTTTGCGCGCGCGTTCCATGCGCCAGCGCAGCAGCGGCTGCAGCTCGATCGGGAGCAGCGACGCCTCGTGGCCCCAGTACTCGAACAGAAAACGCTGCCGGCTGTACGCGGCCCGTTCCAAAACCCCGGCGTCGTAGGCGCCGAGCCGGGAGAACGGCGGAAGAAAATGCGACCGCACCAAGACGTTGACGCTGTCGATCTGCAGGATGCCGACCCGGGAGAGCACCCGCTTCAGGTGGCGCGCGGTAACGGAACCGCGCGGCTTCGGATCGGCGAAGCCTTGGGCCGCGAGCGCGATGCGGCGTGCTTCGGCGATGGAGAGGTCGGCGCTCACCGCGCGTTCCTTCACCGCCTGCCCGAAGGGTACCGGTTCGGTCGAAAGAATCCGGGAGCATGGCGACCGTAGCGACCGACCCTCGCGCCCAGCGTACGCTGGCGGTACTCGAGACGTTGTTCGGCGAGCGGCTCGGACGTGACATCGGCGTGCAGCTCTGGGACGGGACCGAAGTTGCCGCCGAGAAGCCGGCCTTCGTCCTCGACGTCAACGCGCCGTTCGCGCTGCGCGCCGCGTTGACGCCGCCGCTCGACATCAACCCGGGCAAGGCGTTCGTCGAAGGCTGGCTCGACGTCGTCGGCAACCTCGAGGTCGCGCTGGACGAGCTCGAGCGCGCGGTAGGCAAGCTCTCGAAGCTGACGCTGATGAAGGTCGCGGCGCAGCTCGCGCGCCTTCCGTCGCCGCCGCGCGCCGCCGCTTCGGCGATGGCGCACCTGCGCGGCAAAGTGCACAGCAAGGCGCGAGACGCCGCCGCGATCGGATTCCACTACGATCAGCCGGTCGCGTTCTACCGCAGCTTTCTGGGCAGCAGCCTCGTCTACTCGTGCGCGTACTGGGACGAAGGCGTGACGACCGTCGACGAGGCGCAGGCGGCGAAGCTCGACTACGTCCTCGACAAGATCCGGCTGCGGCCGGGGCAGACCTTCCTCGACATCGGCTGCGGCTGGGGAGCGCTCGTGATCCGGGCGGCGCAGCGCGGCGCGCGCGCGCTGGGAATCACGCTCTCGCACCGCCAGCACGAGGAGGCGCAGCGGCGGATCGACGCCGCCGGCCTGCGCGGCCTCGCGACCGTCGAGCTGCGCGACTATCGCGATCTTGGCGATCAGAAGTTCGACGGGATCGCGTCGGTCGGGATGGTGGAGCACGTCGGGCGCGAGCGGCTCGCCGAGTACTTCGCCTGCGCCTATCGCGCGCTGCGCGACGGCGGCCTCTTCCTCAACCATGGGATCGTGCAGCAGAGCCGCGACGGAAAGGGGTTCCGTGCCGGCAATGACTTCATGGGCCGCTACGTCTTTCCCGACGGCGACCTCGTCCCGATCGACGTGACGGCGCGGATGGCCGAGAAGATCGGCTTCGAAGTACGCGACGTCGAGAACTTGCGCGAACACTACGCGCGGACGCTGCGCGCGTGGATCGCGAATCTCACCGCGAACCAAGCCGCCGCGATCGACGCGTCGGACGCGCGCACCGAGCGCATCTGGCGCATCTACATGGCGGGCAGCGCACGCGGCTTTGCACTCGGGCGGATGGGATTGATGCAGACGCTGCTGGGAAAGCCGCGCGGCGACGGCACAACCGACGTGCCGCCTACTCGCCGTGACCTGTACCGAGCAATTTCCTAGCTCCTAGGGTACAAGGTGCGTATGCGCACGCTCAAAGTCCTCACGATCGCGACTGCCCTCGCGACGGCAGCCGTCGGCTCGGCTGCGGCCCAACAACAGCCCAGCGACACCGGCACGGACGCGAACGGGCCGATCACGATTCTCAAGAACATGGTCGCCGAACCGGCCGGCGTTCGCGTCGCCATCGACGGGCGCGAAGTGGATCATCTGCAGGCGGCAACGTATGCCGACATCACCGCCAGCGTTCATCCGGGTCAGAACACGATGACCGTGTCGTGGAACGGCCCGGTCCCGCAGCTCAACTTCAAGATCGCCTACGCGCCGACGCGCAACAACTTCAAGAACGTCATCGTCGTCCAATCGGACCAATCGCGCGACGCCTCGCTGCGGCAGGCCGGCTCGAAGTCCTACAGCTTCAACATCCCCGGCGGCCAGTAGGCTCCCGGGCGCGAACGGAAAGGGGCCGGCTTAACCGCCGGCCTTTTTCACGCGCCGGCCGCGCGCTTCGAAATAGGCCACGACCTTGTCGCGGTGGTCGCCCTGGAGCTCCACCACGCCGTCCTTCGCCGTGCCGCCGGTCCCGCAGTGGCGCTTGAGGTCCTTCGCGGCGGCGTCGAGCTCGCCGGCGGCGAGGCCGTTGACCAGCGTCACGGCGCTCGCGCGGCGGCGTTCTCGGCCGACGCGGATCACGCCGTCGTCGGGGAGTGCGCGGGCGACGGGCTGGGTCTGGCGGCGGGGCGGCTGGGGAAGCGACGTGGTGCCGTCGGTCGAATAGACCAGAACGCGCTCATCGCGGGTCCGCTCGTCCTTCATCGCAGCTGCAACTTCCCGGGCATTCCGGGTGGTTCGGCAAGGGGTGACAATGCTGCTTCCGCCCGCCTCCGTGGCGCTCGACGAGATCGCAGCGTTCGGCCGGTATGCGGCCGGGCGCGGTTGGGTGCCCGCGACCTCGGGGAACTTCTCCGTGCGCGTCGACGCGCGCCATGCCGCGGTAACCCGCAGCGGGATCGACAAAGGCGCGATCGTGGCCGAGGGGATCGCCGTCGTCGCGGTCGACGAGCCGGTGCCGGCCGGCCTCTCGGCCGAGACGCCGCTCCACCTCGCGCGCTACCGCACCGATCCGTCGATCGGCGCCGTCTTTCACGTGCACACCGTCGCCTCGACGGTGCTCTCGAAGCTCGACGCGGAACGCGGCGCGGTGCGCACCGACGGGCTCGAGATGCACAAGGCGATCGGGCTGCGCACGCACCAAAGCATCGTAGAGATCCCGATCTTCGCCAACGATCAGGACACGACGGCGCTCGCCGAACGCGTCGAGGCGCAACTCGGAGTCGACGCGCCGATCCCGGCGTTTCTGCTCGCCGGCCACGGGATCTACGCATGGGGCGCCACCGCCGCGGACGCGCGCCGCCACATCGAAGGAATCGAATTCCTGCTCACCTGTCACCTCGAAGAACGGAGACTGCGATGAACGCTACGCTGACCTCGACGCTGCGCGTGTGGGACGAGACGAACCCGGCGACGCCGATCGTCGAGACCACCGACCGCGCGGAAATCGCCCGGCATCTCAACGCCGCCGGCGTCCGCTTCGAGCAATGGGAAGCCTCGGTTCCGCTTCCGGCCGACGCCGATCAGGACCAGGTCCTCGCGGCCTACGCGGACGACGTGCAGCGTCTCAAGGACGAGTGCGGCTACGCGACCGCCGACGTGCTGCGCCTCGCGAAGGGGACGCCGAACACGGCGCCGATGCGTGCGAAGTTTCTCGACGAGCACAGCCATTCCGAAGACGAAGTGCGTTTCTTCGTCGAGGGCAGCGGTGCGTTCTATCTCCGCATCGGCGGCAAGGTCTATCAGACGGTCTGCACGCGCGGCGACCTGATCGGCGTCCCGACCGGGACGCGGCACTGGTTCGACATGGGGCCGGATCCGGAGTTCACCGCGATCCGCATGTTCACCGACACCTCGGGCTGGGTCGCGAACTTCACCGGCGACGACATCGCCTCGCGCTTCCCGCGCTACGAGTGAACGAACCGTTGACGATCGCGGCGCGCGCCGCGATCGTCGACGTCGAGGGGACGACGACGACGATCGCGTTCGTCCATGACGTCCTCTTTCCGTACGCCGATCGCGAGCTCGACCGCTACGTCGCCGCGCATCGCAACGAGCCCGAGGTCGCAGAAGCGATGCGCGAGGCTGCGCGACTCGCCGGTCAGCCCGGCGCCGATGACGCCGCGGTGCTCGCGCACCTGCACAGTTGGATCGCCGAAGACCGCAAAGCGACGCCGCTCAAGACGCTGCAGGGCCTGATCTGGGCCGAGGGCTACGAGGCGACGGCGATCCGCGGCCACGTCTATCCCGACGCGGCCGACGGGCTGCGCCGCTGGCACGCCGCCGGCCTGCGACTGTACGTCTACTCCTCGGGGTCGATCGCCGCGCAGCGCGTGCTGTTCGGAAACAGCGATCAGGGCGATCTCTCGGCGCTGTTCAGCGGCAACTTCGACACGACGATCGGCTCGAAGCGCGAGGCGGGTTCGTATCGCGCGATCGTCGCGGAGATCGGGGTGCCCGCGGCGGAGACCGTATTCCTGAGCGACGTGGACGCCGAACTGGACGCCGCGCGCGGGGCGGGACTCCAGACCGTGCGATTGATGCGGCCCGCCGATACCCCCTCGGGCGCGACGAGCGCGTATCCAAGCGCGACGAGCTTTTCGGAGCTGGTAGTCCGCCTGCCCTAGGGGGCGACCGGACCTCCCGGGACCCTGGTCGAAGACCAACCCTATGGATCCCGTCGTGCGCGTCTACCTCGACGTCGGGTTCGCGATCAACATCGCGGGGATCGCGTTGATCGCGATCATCGTTGCGCGCCGTGGCGGCCCGCTTGCGGGTCGGCAGCGGGTGTGGGCGATGGGTGCGGTCATGGGCGCCGCTGCCTTTTGTGCGATCGCACTGTATTCGGTGCATCGAGGCGATGCCGTCTCGCTTCCGTTCATTGCGGTCGTGATTCTCATCGTCTCATGCGCGTACGCCGGCGGCGTTTTTCGCCGCCTCCGGCGCTAAGTGTAGCCCGATGATCCGTTCACTCCGGCTCGGGATCGCGTTTTCCGTCGCGGTTTTCGTGATTGTCGCGCCGTCTGCCGCGGAGGCCGAAGCGCCGGCCGACGCGATGTGCCCCCGGCAGTGCCCAAGCTGATCGCGTTGAACGATGCGGCGCGCGGCGGTGATCGGGCAAAGATCATCGCCGCCGTGAAGGGCGTCGCGGATGCCTATCTGAGCTGCCTCGTCGAAGCGAAGGCCGGAGACACGAAAGCCGCCACCGCGGCGCTGCGTGACGCGCGCTCGCTCGCCGACGACATCCTGAATTCGCGACCGCGCTCGCGTTATGCCGGCGCGGCGAGGGAGATCCGAAACGCCGCGGAAGCCGAGCTCGCGAAACTCGATTCCGATCGCCCATGGCCCCCGAACCGCTGACCGTCAGCGCCGCTCCCGGCGGACGGCGGGCGAGGCAGTGAGTAGCACCGCGAGCAGCGCGTAGCCGTACGCTGAGATCAGCATCGTCGGGCGCACGCCTATCGTGTCGGCGAACCAGCCGCCGAGGATCGAACCCGGGAAGATCCCGGCGAGCACCCACAGTCGAGCGACGCCGAAGACGCGGCCGATCATCTCTTCGGGGATGATCCGCATCCGCCACGAGACGACCGTCGTTACGCGATAGCCGGCGCAGATGCTCGAGGCCGTCACGCCGGCAATCGCCAGCGGAAGCGAATGCGTGAAGGGCAGCGGCAGCCAGCCGAGCCCGTCGAGGAAGAACGACGCCAGTAGCGCGGGCCCGACGGGCCAGTGCGTGCGTCCCGCGATCAGCGAGCCGACGACGGCGCCGCCCGCGAAGCAGCCGAACGCGATACCGACGACATGATCGCCGGCACCAAAGGCCCGCTTGAAATACGGGATCAGCGCGACGAAGCCGATCGAGCCGATGAAGTTCATCACGCAGTACGCGTACGACAGCGTCCGCAGCGCGGCATCGTTCATCAGCCAGCGCCAGCCGGTGCGGATGTCGTCGGCGATCTCGCGCATGCTGGGGAGCCCGCCGGGCTCGTCCGGACCGAAGGTCTTCACGGATGCGATCGAGGCCTGCGAGGCGAGATACGTGAACGCGTTCGCGGCGAGTGCGGGCAGCGGCCCGACGAGCGCGAACAGCACGCCGCCGATCGGCGGCGCGACGAGGCCCACGCTCTGTTCCGTCGCCTGCAGCACCGCGACGCCGCCCTTTGCGCGCTCCTTGCCGACCAGATAGGGAATCGCGGGCGTCTGCGAACCCAGGAAGATCGAGCCGGCGATGGCGAGCACGAGCACGCCGACATAGACCATGATCAGCGTGAGGTGTCCCGTCGCGAAGGCCAGCGTGAGCGCCGCCATCACGACGAAGCGCACGGCGTCGCAGATGATCATCAGCCGCCGCCGGTCGACGCGATCGGCCAGCGATCCGCCGATCAGCGAAACGACCGCGTACGGCAGCAGCTCGAGCCCCCACGTCCAGCCGAGCGCCGTTGCCGAGCCCGTAAGCTTGAAGACGAGCAACGGGATCGCGAGCGTGCGCAAGCCGTCGCCCAGATAGCTGAGCGCCTGGCCGGCGTAGAACCGGGTAAATGCCGTCGAACGAAAGACGCTCGTCGGACGAGCGGTAACGGTAGCCATACGATTCCCTAAAGCGTGCGAGGAGGAGGGTGCACGGAGTCCGCGGGCAGAGGCCGACGCGGGACGGAATCGCTAGATCATGGTGCGGTTGTTTACTCCGCGTTAAAATGGGACTCCTCGGTCGCCGAGGCGCTCTGCCCCGGAGGGAACCCGGCCGCTCGCGCGAACGGTACGCGGTCGCCCAGGTTCCTGGGCCGGGTCGGTCCCGGATAGCTCAGTTGGTAGAGCAGCTGACTGTTAATCAGCGGGTCGTTGGTTCGAGTCCAACTCCGGGAGCCAAATCTTCGAGGAAAGCCGCCGTTTCGGGCGGTTTTTCGCTTTCCGGGCGCGACGCCCGTTTGGCCCACCGGCCTGCAAAAAAAACTCGGTGGTAAACCGTGTGACAGGTTCAACCCGTTGACGTGCGGTCTCGATGGAAGGCTCGACCTCGCCGCGAAAAAAGGACCGACCGTCGCAAGAGGATCGTCGCGCGCGGACCGCCCGCTCATCGCACCCGCGCCGCTGCCTCATAGATGCCGGCGTAGAAGCTCCGGAAGGGTTTGGTCGCCGCCGGCGGCGTCGAGCAAGCCGGCACGTTGCCTTTCGGATTCCATGAAGACTCGTCGCGCAGCGTCTTGGTTCTCGCATTCGACTGCGCTGCTGCGAGGGAACGTCGCGCCGTCGACGTGCCAGCTTTGCGTGAGTGCCTGTGCGTCGTCGGCGAAGCGCGCGGCGATCCGCTCGCGGTCCGCTGGGGACAACGGATCGAACGGCAAACGTACCCCATCCGGATCACGCGCGGCGATCTCGTCGGCGACGGAGGCGAGCAGAGGCCGGTTCAACTGCGACGCCGTCGACGCCCACAGCGTGCGCATCACCTCGATGGTCGTGTTGCGAACGTTTTCCCGCACCGCGCGATAGACGACGCGCTGCGCAAAGGCTCGGCCAATTCCGACAGCGTCGAGCACATCCTCGAGCAACGCGGCGGGGTCATGGCGATCGACAAAGCCGCGCACGACGAGCGCATCCGCACCGAATGCGTCGGCGAAGGCACGGACGATGGGCTCGAACGCGAGGGGAAACGACCAGGTGCCGAGCCGAATTGCTCCGCTGTCGAGAACGCCTTCGAGATAACGCGGAAACGACTCGAGCCTTCCGAATTTTACCGCCTCCGCGTACGTCGAAACGACGTAATCGGCGTGGCGGCGGACATAGATGAGGATCCGCGGCGAGAGTCCCGCACCGACAACGACGTCGCGAATCCGCGCCAGCGCCTCGGGACGATCGTAGAGCAGCGACAGGCCCTCGGCGCTGATCACGCCCAGCCGCGAGCCGCTCCGCGCAATCTCCTGGATCGCTTCTTCAAGCCCGCCGATGCTCGGCTCATAGCGCGCCGCCGCGCGGAGCTGTGACGCAATGTTGTGGTGCGCCCCATCGAGCCCGCGTGCCGCACGGGGATAACACACGCTTTCGCGCGCCAGCTCTGTGTCGTTTGACGCAAAGAACGCCTGCACGGCGGTCGTGCCGGTCTTCGGCGCACCCACGTGCACGAAGCACCGCCGCGCGTCCCCCTGACGGTCGAGATGCATGACGGACGCTTCGCCAGGTTTGCGTTCAGTCCCCGACGTCCGGGCCTAGCGCAGCGCGAGCCAGCACCTCGAGACAAAAACCGGTCGTGAGCTCCTCGGAACCCCAGAACATGCCCGGCAAATTATAGAACGGACAGGCTTTCCACCCGCCGTCGGTGCGCTGCGCGTCCCGTATCGATCGGATGAGTTCGAGCAGCAGCCCGGATGTTGGTGTGAAGGTCTGAAGCGCGGACGCTGCCATTGCCATTTGTAGTGGATTGAGGCGGTCGGGCGCTTCGCACAGCTCTCCGATCCGTTCCACAATGTGCTCGCGGACGACCGCAAGGCTCGGCGACGAATGGCGGAACGCGCGCGCGGCGGCATGGTACAAGGCGAGTCGCTCTTGGTACCACAAGCCTCGGCCTGACGATTCGTCCAGCACCGACGCGATGACGTACTGAATGGCCGGCAACGTCTCGGGGCGCTCGCCGAGGTAGAGGATCACGTTCGCGTTGACGACGGGGTCGACTTCGTTCCAGTTGAGACGACCGATGCGGAGGCGCGGATCGTCGAAGGATGGCACCGGCGCATTTCTGGAGCGGATGCGCGCCGAAACGGCGCCCACGGACCGGACGAACGCGTACCACGGCATGCGGACACTCTGCCACGTGAGCGGCGCCCAGACGTAATAGCGCCCCACAGGATCCTTGCGGGACGCAAAAAACCAGCGGTTGCGGGGCACGGGATTCCCGGTGGTTCGCAGCGCGTAGCTGATGCACGCGACATCGTCGAGGTCCGGCGGCATTCGGCAATGCTTATACTGCCGAGACGTCCAATATCGCCACAACCCGCCGAACTCCATCTCGGAGCGAAGAAAGGAGACGGCCTTTTCCAAGACGTCGCCGCCCACGGCGCGGTGTACGTGGGTGAGCCCGTACACGACAAACGACGTGAAAAACGACGAGCTGTCGAAGAAGAGGTCGCCGGACATATCCGTATTCGCCCCGACGTACGTCGCGAACTCACCGTGCGGAAACTGGCGAGCGCGCAGAAACGATACGGCACGCACGACGGCCTGATCGGCATCCTCGTGAGCCGTATCCGTAATCGGCGTCATGCCGGCCCGTTCAACGCAATGACCACCGGGTCCGCCGGCGACAGTTCCCTGTGCGTCGCCGCGTAGATCAAAGCAAGGCGATGCACCCGTTCATGAAGACCACGCCGCTGTTAATCAGCGGGTCGTTGGTTCGAGTCCAGCTCCGGGAGCCAGATTTACGAGGCCGTCATCGGTTGCGGAACACGCGGAAGTTCAGCGTGCGCGAGTCGCCGAGCGTCGCGCGCCCGCCGCCTTCGACGCGCAGCTTGACCACATAGGGGAGCGGTTCATGGCGCGGCAGAGGGATGACGATCGTCTCGCGCGCCGCGACGACGAACGAGCCGAGCACCGCGCCACCGGGCGCGATCGCGTTGAGCGTGAACGGCTGCTTCCCGACGCCGGGGCCAGGTTCGAGCTGGAGCGCGAGCTCGGCGGCCGGCGCCGACACGTCGACGGCGGCGTCGTCGTTCACCCAGCGAAAGGTGAGGCCGCCGTACTCCTCAAGCGGGTACCAGCCGGCGCCGACGCGGAACCCGTCGACCGCAGACAGCACGTCGGCGCGTTGCGGCGAAAGCGTAACCGCGAACGCGCGAAAATCCAGCAGACGCTCGTCGCCGGGGGTGTGTCGTCCGCCGTCGACCACGTGCAGGCGTAGCGCGTGCATCGCCGGCAGCGACGCGGGCAGCGTGAAGTGCACGGTCTGGCGGCCGCGCACGGCGAGCGTGGTCAGCAGCACGCCGTCGTCGTCGTCGTAGACCTCCAGCGCGAACGGCTGCGAGCCGACGCCTGGGCCGGGCTCGAGGTCGAGCGACAGACGGTGGTCGACGTCGCGCAGCACCGGCACGTAGATCAGAGCATCGCCGCTCGCCCAGCGAAACCGCTCGCCGCGATCGTGCTCGACGGGATGCCAGCCGCTTCCCAAGGCCGCCTCGGCAGCGTTCACGATGTCCGCGGTGAGGCTCGCCGCGCGTTCGCCGGTGTGGTCGCGTTCCCGCGCCGGTTTCGGCGCCGCGCCGGCCTGGTGCGGTGCGGGCTCGACTGCACTCGGCTCGTCTTCGTCGCGCGCGCGAAGCGTGTCCAGCAGCGCCTTGACGGTCAGCAATCCGGCGTCGAGGTTGAGGTGCACGTCGTCGAAGGCATAGCGGGCGTCGACGAGTCCGTCCTCGTCCGCGACCAGCGGCGAGATGTCGATGAACGTCGCCCCGGTGCGCTCGCACACGCCGCGCAACAGATGGTTCATCAGCCGCAGCGAGCGGTAGCGTGCCGCGGGCGTCGCCGGGAAGAAGAGCCGCGCGAACGCGGCGTCGTCCGCCGTCGGCGGGGGCAGCGAGTGCAGGCACACGTTGCGCAGCCCGTACGACATGAGTACCCGCAGCCCGCGCTCGAGCGGTTCGAGATATCGCGCCGCTTTCGCGACCGCGGCAGCCGTGTCGAGCATGTCCCCTTCGGTGGAGCGCGGCCCCGGGGGCCCAATATCCGGCGGCAACGCGATCTCGCGCGCGCCGATCTCCTCCAGGAAACGCAGCCAGTCGAAAATCCCGCAGAACAGCAGCAGGGGCGGATCGCGCCGGACGCGACCTTCGATGTCCTGCACGAAATCGAGCGGGACCGAGCCGAGCCGCCGGTACGCCGTCCAACCGCCCGCGCCGTCGGCCATCAGCACGTGCTCGGCGACGAGCACGGAGAGCAGGCTCGGGTTGAGGCGGCCGGCGGCGTCGCACACTTCGAAAGCGTGCAGGCCCGGCACGTGCAACGTGCGGCCCAGGTACGGCGCCGGCACGCCCGGCACGGCGAAGACGCGGTCCTTGAAGATCAGCGTGTTGCTGTCGCCGGCGAAATAGAGCGGGACCGGATGTGCGACTTGCTCGACGTGGCCATTACGCGCCGGGGGCAGCAACGTCGATGGATGCGGCGCGCGTTGCGCGTCAGCGGCGTCGATGAGCTCGAGCAGCACGTCCTCGTCGCAGGGCGCGTTCGTGTGGGGGGAAGCGGTCGCCGCCGGCAGTACGCGCGTCGACGGTGCGGCCGGCGCTTCGCCGAAATAGCCGGCTACGAAGAATCGCATCAGCCGTTCGGTGATCGCGTCGGTCGGGTGGCGTTTCCCGGCTTCGAAAAGTCGTTCGCCGTGCACGTTCTGCATGACGGCGTCATAGGCGGCAAAGTAGTCCACGTGCGCGTGCCGCGCGGCCACCTCTTCGGCCGCGACCTTGAGTACCGACTTCGAGTACAGCGACGCGCGCACGATGTGCATCGGCATCATCGTCGCGGCCGTCGGCACCGGCGACACGGTGAGGATCAGCTTCGCTGCTGGGTTGACCTCGCGGAAGGTCGCGATGAAACGTTCGAGATCCGCCGTCACCGCGGCGACGTCGAGGTTTGCGAAGAAGTGGCGGTCGGGATCGAACGCGCCGCGCCCGCGGCCGGGGCACGCCGGGAACGCGGCGCCGTCGCGGCGATCGAACCAGAACTCCGTCTGGCCGAGCGTGTACAAGAACACATCGAGGCCCGCGAACAGCGCGCGCACAGCGGCGAGATGCGCGCGGCGGTCGGCTTCGAGCGCCTCGACCGTCGCGAACGTACCATCCGCGATGCCCGGGCGAAACGGATCGACGAAGCCGCCGGGCGCCGTCCATGCGCGCTCCAGCGGCTCGAACCGCCCCAGCGAGCGTTCCAGCAGCTGCACGAGCTGGCGCGACGTGTACACGTTGCCGTAGCGCGCGGACAGCGGCTCGCCGCCGGGCTCTGCAACGACGTAGTCCAGGCCGAGCTGCGGCAAGCGCCCCGCGATGCGCTGCGCGAAACACGAGCCTGCCGACGCGATCTTCGCCGACCGAGCGAGCTGGAACTTGACGGGGCCCTGCGGATCGACCGTGCCGTGGTCGTCGACCGCCTCCAAGGCCGCGCGCCAATGCTGGTGCGCGGGCAGCCGCGCGTACGGGAAACTCTCCAACGTTTTCATCGGCGCGGGTGCAGCTCGTGGTCGAGCCGCTCGATCAGCGCCAGCCGGTCCTCGCACGCGGTGGCGAGCTCGGCGATCACCGCAAGCCGCTCGGCGGCGACCGCGGCCAGGTTCTCGCGCATCTCGAACAGATCGAGCAGCGCCAGCGCGAGCCGGCCGTCGGCGCTTCCCAGCAGCGTTCGCTCGATCTCGTCGCGATCGGCCGGCGCGGACAGCTCCGTGCCGGCGACGACGAACATGTCGTACATGAAGATCGGCGCGGCGAACGTCGCCGCCGGAAACCCGGCGCGCGCCAAGATGCTCGCCACCGAGCGCTGCGAGAAAAGATAGACGTGCTCGGGCGCGCACAGGTGTTCCAGAAATCGGTCCTGCGCAGCGATCAGCTCGGCGGCGCCCGTCGCCGGATAGCTCGGCGTCTGGAGCAACAGCAGGCCGCCGGGTCGAAGCACGCGCCGGATCTCGCGCAGCGAGACCTCCGGGTCGGCGAAATGTTCGAGCACGTCGAAGCACGCCACGACGTCGAACGTCTCGTCGGCGATGCCCGCCGCCTCCAGCGGTCCCTGGCGCATGTCGACGCCGAACGTGCGGCGCGCCAGGTCGACGATCGCCGGGCTCATCTCGATGCCGGTGCCGTCGAATCCGGCCAGCTGCGCGAGGCGCAGAAAGCCGCCGTGCGATGCGCCGATCTCCAGTAGGCGCGCCGGCGGTCGGCGGTACCGCAACAGCGCACGCAGCCAGTACACGCAGCGCTCGGACAGATCGGCGCGCGCGCGCTCGCCGATCTCGGGCGCGCCCAGCATTTGCGTCTGGTGGTCCGTCCAGTAGCGCGCGCCGTAGAAGTCGGCTCCGTCGTCGGCGACGCCGGCCGTGCTCGCATCGGGCGCGACCGTGCAGACCAGCGTTTCGCACGCGGTGCACCGCAGGTAGTCTTCGGCAAACGGAACGAGCGCGGCGCCGGGGTCACACCAGCAACGCGGTTCCCACGCCCTGCGTTGCTCGACGGCGGCGGCCATCACGCCGGCTCCAACGCGACGGACTGTAGCGGCACGCCGGCGTGCGGCGCGACGTCCACGACCGTTTGCAGCCCGTTCGCTGGATCGACGTCGTCGAACCACGCGACCTCGGACTGCAACAGCGTGACGCCCAGCCGATAGGTCCCCGCGTTCCGCGGCGAGGCGAGGCGCATCGCGACCTCGACCGACGCACCCGGTCCGAGCGCGGCTGGCAGCGCGGTATGGATGGACCGGCCGACTTCGGCAAGCTCACCGGCGGCATCGTACCAGCGGTAGCACACGAACACGGGGTACTGCCCGCCGCTGGTCAGCGCCACGTCACCGCAGTTGGTCACCGTGCACGCCAGCGTGACGCTAACGCCCGCCGGCAGCGTACGCGGAAGCTCCGCTTCGACCCGCGCACGCATCGATGCGCGGTCCAGCACTTCCATGGCCACGGGGTCCAAGGCCACGCCCTGGAGGCCCGGCACGACGAAGAAACCCGAGAACTCGCGAAAGCAGTCGAAGTCCGACCAGCGCGAGGACAGCTCCTTGATTTGGTCGACCCAAGAGCGCATCAAATTGTGCTGCGACTCGCCTGAGCTGGCGGCGATCCCCTCGACCAGCTTGAGGATCGTCTTGCGGTCGGCCTCCATCAGCTCTTCGTCGCAGACCACGTCCAGTTGCGCGTGATGCTCTTGCAGAACCAACGCGTCGCGTTGGGACGGCGGAGGATCGTTGTCCGCGGCGCAGTGCGCAAGGAACAGCCGCATGACGTGCGCCACGCCGCCGGGCGTTACCGTGCGCAGATCGGACTCGAAGTACACGCCCCCGGCGTGCGCGCCCGTGACGATCTCGTAACCCGGGAAATACCACACCTCCGGATTCGCGCGCTGCACCTCGTCGACCGCGACGCGCAGAGCCGCCTTGGTGTACGCCGATGATACCAGCACGTGACGCGGCTCGTAGGTCGCGATCGGCGGCTGCGGAGACACCGTCAAGATCACGCGCGCGGCCGGGTTCACCTTTCTGAGGCGCGCGAGGAACGCGTTGAGGTCGTCGCGCAGCTCGGCCACGGTGAAGTTGACGAACTCGTAGCGCGCCAAGTCCATGCGCCCGGCGCTTACACCCGGCGCGAGCGGGAACACCGCGCCGTCTACGCTCGAACGCCACGCTTCGGTTAGGCCGAGTGTGAAAACGAGCACGTCGAGCTGCTCGAACATCGTGCGCACGGCGGCGAGATGAAGCTCGCGCGATGCGAGCAGCTGCGCGACGCTTTCGAAACCGCCTGGTTCGATCTCGGGCCGGAACGGATCGGCGTAGCGATCGTCCGCGCGCTGCCACGCCTCGTCGCACGGCGCAAACGTTCCGTAGGCGCGATCGAACAGCTGCAGCAGTTGCCGCGGCGTGTACACGTTACCGCACCGCGTTGAGAAGACCCCGTATCCGGCGGGTCGCGCCGATTCCGCCGGCAGCTCGGGCGGTGCCGGCTCGGCGACGAAGTAGTTGTAGCCGCGCAGCGCGAGTGCACGCGACATGTGCTGCGCGAAGCAGCTGCCCACCGTCGCGATGCGGTCGCCGCGGCCGATGCGAAACGGCGGCGCGCCGACCGGGTCGACATCGTGCACGCGAACGCGCCCGACGGCGCGGCGCCAGAATTGCGAGTCCGGGAGGTTCGCGTATGGCGACGCGTCGGGCGCGCGCAGAACCGGTTGCGGCGCGGCGGACACCGCACCGTTACTCCCGCGCTTGCGCTCGCCGGCGATGACGCTTTCGAGATCGTGAAACGCCGGCTCGACGATTCGCCCGCAGAGCAAGTCGTCCGGCGAGACGAGCGCGAACGCCGCGAACGAGCGCGTGATGAATTGCTCGAGATCGAATAACGGAGGTATTGGAGCGGTCGGTTCGAACGGCTTGAACACGTACGACCCCGGCAGCCCCAAGCGCTCGGCGATCTCGGGATACACCGGCCACACCGAGTAGCGCAAGAACGGGTCGTCGAGATAGTCCTCGGGATTGTCGAGCGTCGTCGCGAGCCCGGCGCGGCGTACCAGCGCGCGCGCGATCTCGGCCAGCACGATGAGCGCGGGATGGGCCGGGGTGCGCATAAAGCAGCCGGACCGCTCCAGCCGCGCGAACACCGCGTCGAACGGCATCCCGACGACGTTCCCCTCGTCGAGCAACGCTTGCTTCGCCGCATGCCAGCAGTCGAAGAAGCCGAGCCGCTCGTAGACCGGCTCGGCAAAGAGCCGCATGGTTTGCGCGACGCTGAACCCACGTTTCCAGCCGTATACGGCGAGCGACGAAGTTTCCTCGCCCAGCGGCGGCAAGACCGGCCCCCATTGGGCGAATACAGGGGCTGCGTCCGGATGGAATGCCTTGAACCAGATGCGCGGGTACAAAAACTCGTTGGGACGCTGGCTCTCGTGCGTGAGCGTGCGGCTGTCGCGCTGGCGAAATACGACATCGTCGTCGCCGGCGATGTCGCTCAGATCGCTGAACAGCGGAAAGCGCTCGACCTGGAACGCCGGGTTCATCAGCGATAGACACCGCGCGAGCGGAAGCGCCTGGCAACTGCCGACGACGAAGATCTTCACGGTGCGAAACCGTGCGCAAATGCGCTCGTAACGCCGTATTTACCGAACATGCGGGGCGCTGAGCTTCGCTCGCGTCCGGGGGGCGCCCTCTGCCCGGCCGCGTAGTCCGCGCGCTCGCCTCGCGGTCGAGCAAGCGAACGGGATGCTGTTTCCGGCGGTTCAGCAGCTGTAGGATCAAGCTGCCGGAAGCGGCTCCGGCTCGCCGGCCTCCTCGAACTCTTCGGCGACTTCTTCGTTGACGTCGGTCGTCGGCGCTGCCGGGCGCGCGGCGCGCAGGTTCGGCAAGAACACGAGCAGCGGAACCGTGCAGAGAAACAGGATCCCGGAGACGCGGAACAGGTAGAGGTACGAAACCACGCTCGCGTTCGCTGCGATCGTTCCGCTGAGGAACGATCGCACCGCGCCTAGGCCGAACGCGTGCACGGCGCTCGCGATCGCGGGATGCGAGAGCGTCGCGGAGGCCGCCATCGCGTCGGAGGCCGCGACGCTCCGCCGCGTCTGCAAAACCTGCAGCACCGCGATGCCGACGTTGCCGCCGAGATACCGAACGAGCGTCGCGATCCCTGTTGCATCGGAGAGCTCCTTCGGACCGATCTGCGCCAGCGTTACGGCAACGAGCGGGACGAAGAGCGCGCCGAGCGCCAGTCCCTGCAGCACGCGCGGGATGAAGACGTCGCCGTAGCCGGCGTCGGCGCTGAGGTTGCCCATGAGCCACGCGCCGACCGCGAACATCACCAGTCCGAGCCCGATGATGATGCGCGCGTCGATGCGGCGGGTGATCGGGCCGACGAACGGGATGAGGACGGCCGTCGCTACCGAGCCCTGCAGCAGGTAGATCCCGGTGTCGAACGCGGGGAGGTGCAGCGGACCTTGGAAGAACAGCGGCGTCACGAGGTTGATGCCGTAGAGGCCGAACCCGCTCACCACCGTGATGATGCACCCTACGGCGAACGACGGCGTGCGGAAGATGCGCAGGTTCACGAACGGTTGCGGCGCCCGCAGCTGCGCCGTGATGAAGTAGACGGTCGCCGCAACCGCGAGCGCCGTCGCCGCGACGATCAGCGGCGAATCGAACCAGTCCGAGCGCTGTCCGGTGGAAAGGACGAACTGGGCCGCCGTCAGCATCGCTGCGAGCGCTGCGAGGCTGGGCCAATGCAGCGGTGCCACCTTGCTTTTGGGCCGGTCGTCGACCAGCACGACGGCGGCGAGGACGATCCCGATCAGGCAAAGCGGGACTTTGAAGAAGAAGAGCATCCGCCAGTCGGAATTGTCGAGCAGATAGCCGCCAATCACGGGGCCGAGCGCGAACGGCGCGACCGATGCGAAGCTGAACGCCGCGACCATGTCGGCGCGGCGGCTCGGCGGCGCGGAGCCGAGCAGGATCGAGAGCGCGATCGGCTGCAGCGCGCCGCCGCCGAACCCT
>DASYFS010000360.1:0-2153 GCA_036498305.1 Candidatus Elarobacter sp.
CACTCGTCGGAGGCGCAGGCGGCGACGATCTGCTGGGCGAGGATGTCGAGCGGGGCGTTGGGGATGCGCAGCGCGTCCATCGTGCCGTCGCGGATCCCGCGCACGACCGCCGCGCATTCGAGCAGCTCGTCGCGCGTCGTCGCGAACAGTCGGCCTTCCGGCATCGCGCCGACCCAGTGTCCCGAGCGGCCGATTCGCTGCAGCGCGACGGCGATCGAGCGCGGCGAGCCGAGCTGCACGACGAGATCGATCGAGCCGATGTCGATGCCGAGCTCGAGCGACGCCGTCGCAACGACGGCACGCAGCTCGCCGTTCTTCAGCTTGTTCTCGGCATCGAAGCGCAGCTCGCGCGCGAGGCTGCCGTGGTGCGGCAGCACCCAGCCTTCGCCGAGCCGTGAGGTCAGCGCGAAGGTCACGCGTTCGCTCATCCGCCGCGTGCTGACGAAGATCAGCGTCGTGCGATGCTCGCGAATCAACTCGGCGAGCCGGTCGTAGATCTCGCCCGACATCTCGTTGCTCGCGACGCAGCTCAGCTCGTCGGCGGGGACTTCGACGGCGAGCGTCATCGCGCGGCGGTGGCCGACGTCGACGACCGTCGCCGTGGGGCTGAGGAAATTGGCCACCTGCTCGAGCGGACGCACCGTCGCCGACAGCCCGATCCGCTGCGGCTTCGTCCCGCCTTCGCGCTGCACGAAGTCGTTGAGCCGGGCCAGGGTCAGCATCAGGTGCGAGCCGCGCTTGTCGGCGGCCATCGCGTGGATCTCGTCGACGATCACCGTCTCGACGCGGCGGAACAGCGCGCGCGCCTTCTCCGAGGTCAGCATCATGTAGAGCGACTCGGGGGTGGTGACGAGGATGTGCGGCGGCGTCTTCAGCATCCGGGCGCGCTCGGTCTGCGGCGTGTCGCCGGTGCGCGTCGCGGTGCGGATCGCGCCGAGCGGGAGGCCGCGCTGGACCGCCAGTGCCTGCAGCTCGCCGAGCGGGGTCTCGAGGTTCTTGCGGACGTCGTTGGTCAGCGCTTTGAGCGGCGAGACGTAGACGACGAGCGTCTCGTCGGGCAGCGTCCCGGCTTCAGCGCGGCGGACGAGCCCATCGAGACAGAGGCTGAACGCCGCGAGCGTCTTCCCGGATCCGGTGGGGGCCGAAATCAGCACGTCCTGACCGGCGCGAATTCTCGGCCAGCCTTGGACTTGCGGTTCAGTCGGCTCGCCGTACCGACCGGCGAACCAATCGGCAACGAGGGGATGAAAAAGATCCACCACGGGTTTCTCATTCAACCCGGCACGGGCTCATCCGTTTGCGCCGCTGGGCCAAGCGGAGAGCGGGGGCGCGCGGCCAAAACGGGCGCCGGTGACCTGGACTCGTGCCGCCGCGCTCGCCGCCCTGATTGCCGTGCCCGGCGTGCCGGCGAGCGCGCAGACGCTCGCCCCGCCGACCCCGCCGCCGCTCGTCTCGCCGTCGCCCGAGGCGTCGCCGAGCCCCAGCGAAGCGCCGTCGCCGGCAACTTCGCCGAGCGGGCTGCCCGGCGTCCCCATCACGGTCGACCGGGCGAACGTCGGCGTCGTGCCCGGCACCACGGTCGTGGTCCACGTTGCCGGCGGGGTAGGGCAACTCATCGCGCAGCCTTCGTTCAGCGGCATCGACGTGACGTACGATCCCTTTGCACGCACCCTGACGATCACCGGGAGGGCGAACGGGCGCGGAACGGTCACGCTCAGCGACGGCGCCGGCGACAGCACGGTCGTCAACGTTCTCGTCGCGCCGCCGGCCGGCGTCGTCCCGGCCGCCGTCAGCGTCTCGCTTGCGGGAACGACGTCGCCGCAGTTCGTCGCCGCGCAGGTGCAGCAGGCGATCGCGCAGGCGGCGCAGCTCCAGCGCGGCGCGACCATCACCGTCCGCGGCGTCACCGCGAACCCGATGCGCGCGGGCGACATCCTCGATGCGCGTGCGAACGTCGGGATCAGCGGGAACGGGCAGTTCGTCGATCAGTTCGGGACGACGAACGTCCACGTCGCCGTCGCGCAGCTCCCGCCGCTGGATCCGGCGGTCCTCTTCTACAGCGACGATCCGGAACGGCTCGGGCCGCTCGACGACGGCGTGCTCTTCCGCGGCACGATCGACGCGACGCGCCCGGCGCGCGCCTACATCTATCA
>DASYFS010000361.1:0-1704 GCA_036498305.1 Candidatus Elarobacter sp.
ATCCCGGCGACCGGGACCGGCGGCGGAAACGCGCAGCCGATCGACGAGCTCGTCACCGACATCGGCGGCGGCGATCCGACCCCGGTCGCAGAGCAAATCTACCAGACGATGGTGCAGACTCCCGGCACCGCCAACGTTTACAGCGCCGCTTCGGCTCTGCAGCCGCAAGTCGAGCTGACCTTCGACCGCATCCGCGCCCGCGCGCTCGACGTCAACATCGGCACCGCCACGACCGCGGCGCGCGCTGCATTCGGCGGCGCGATCGCGACGCAGTTCGAGACGCCCGACGGCCTCGAGCAAGTCCAGGTGATCTACCCGCTGCAGAATCAGAGCGATCTGGCAACCTTCGCCGCGATCCCGGTCCGAGCGATGAACGGCGCGATCGTCCACCTCGGCGACTTCACCTCGGTGACGTGGTCGCCGGCGCCGCCGCTGATCACGCGCGTCGACCGCAACTCGGTCGTCGACATCAGCGCCAACGTCGCGCCCGGCGCGTCGCTCTCCGGCGTGCAGCAGGCGTTCGCGAAACGTCTCTCGGCGATGAAGCTGCCCAAGGGCATCCTCGTCCGCCCGCGTCCGAACGGCCAGCAGGACCTGATGGGTCAGACGCTCGCGGGGCTCGGCGGCTCGCTGGTCCTCTCCGTCGTGCTGGTGTTCCTGTTGATGGTCGCGCTCTACAACAGTTACCGCTCGCCGCTGATCATCATGTTCTCGGTCCCGGTCGCGGCGTGCGGCGCGCTCGGCGCGCTGTGGCTCACGCACCAGACGCTGAACCTCTTCTCGCTGATCGGGACGATCTTGCTCGTCGGGATCGTCACCAAGAACGGCATCCTGCTGGTCGACTTCGCGAACACGCTGCGCGAACGCGGCAAGTCGAAGCTGGAAGCAATTCAGGAGAGCGCGTTCACGCGGTTCCGCCCGATCATCATGACCTCGATCTCGGTCGTCGCCGGAAACATCCCGCTCGCGCTCGCGCTCGAACCGGGCTCCAGCGTCCGCTCCAGCCTCGGCGTCGTCGTGATCGGCGGCATCATGAGCTCGCTGGTGCTGACCCTCGTGCTCGTCCCGATCATGTACACGCTGCTCGCGCCGGAGCACTTCCACGCGACGCACGGTCTCGAACCCGACGAAGAGATCGAGACGCCGGTCCACCCCGACGGCCACGCCGGGGCGCCGGCACCGCTACCCGCCGCTCACTGACGCGCGACGTACACCGCGCGCGCCGAGATCCACGAACAGACGCTGCGGTCGCGCATGACGAACGATTCGCAGCCGTCGACCTCCGGGTTGAAGTCGTCGTTGTGCGCCTTCGTCTGGGTCCAATCGACGTTCGGGTCTTGGCGCGCGGCAGCGCGCGCCTTCTGATAACCGAACTGCGGGCTCTTCGCCAGCAGGTTCAGGGCGCGGCACAGCTCCTGGGCTTGGCTCATTCCTCGTCGTCGCGCTGCTTGACGCCGAGGATCGCGCCGAACAGGGCCGCGACGCCCGGCTTGCGCTTGCGGCGGTCGCCGCCGCGGCGGTCGTCGTTGGTGGTCGGGTTCGCGGTTGGGGCGACCGCGCCGTCGACGGAGACGGCCGGGCGACCGGACCGCCGCGGCCCGCTACGCCGGTCGAGATGCTGCATGAGTCTCTCTCAGTGATGCTGGGAGTACGATACTACCCGATTTCGGCCGCGAGCGAGCAGCCGAAAGGTAACATTTCGTC
>DASYFS010000362.1:0-2435 GCA_036498305.1 Candidatus Elarobacter sp.
CGATGCGGGTGAAGATGCGGTCGACGATGCCGAGCTTCGCCGCGCGCGCCGGAACGAACGACCCGATCTGCGCCAGGATGACGAGCAGCGCCGTCTGCCGGAGGTACGTCGACTTCCCGCCCATGTTGGGGCCGGTCAACAAGATGAAGCGCGCGTCGCCGAGCCGCAAGTCGTTGGGGACGAACGACGAGCCGAGCAGCGCCTCCATCACCGGATGGCGCCCGTCGACGAACTCGACGGTGCTCTCCGCGATGAACTCCGGCCGCACGTAGCCGCGTTCGCCGGCGACCTGCGCGAGCGAAGAGTACGCGTCGAGCTCCGCGAGCGCGTCGGCCGTCGCGAGCAGATCGTCGACCCGGTCGGCGACGCGGTCCAGCAGGGCCTCGTAGAGAGCGGATTCGAGCCGCAACTGCCGCGACTCGGCGGAGCCGATCGCGACGTCGAGCTCGCGCAGCTCCGGCGTCACGTATCGCTCGCCGTTCGCCAGCGTCTGCTTGCGCGTGTAGTCGCCCGGGACGTTGCCGAGCTGGGCCTTCGGAATCTCGATCGCGTAGCCGAAGGCCGAGGCATACTTGACCTTGAGCGACTTGATCCCCGTCCGCTCGCGCTCGCGCTCCTCGAGCGCGGCGATCCGCGAGCGCGCGTCGCCGCGCAGCGCGACGCATTCGGCAAGCTCCGGCGAACACTGCGGGCGCACGACGTTGCCGTCGGCGAGCGTCGCGGGAAGCTCGTCGAGCAGCGTCGTCTCGAGGTCCGCGCGCACGTCGTCGAAGGCGCCGATCCGTTCGACGATCGCATGGAGCCCCGCCGGAAGCGAGGCGTCGTGCAGCGCGTCGCCGAGCGGATCCAGGAGCGCCAGCGTGCGCCGCAACGATCCGAGGTCGCGCGGAAGCGCACGGCGGAAGCGCACCTTCTGCGCGATCCGCTCCAAATCGAAGCAGCCGTGCAGCACGTCCTGGATCGCGATTCGCCGGGCGGCGTCGCGCACCAGCGCCGCGACGCAATCGGCCCGCGCGCCGATCGCCTCGGCGGAGACCAGCGGCGCGAGGATCCAGCGGCCGAGCATCCGCGAGCCCATCGCCGTCCGCGTCCGGTCGATCGTCGCCAACAGCGTCGCGCGCGGGTTCGCCCCGAGCGCGCGCGTCAGCTCGAGGTGCTTGCGCGTGTTCGGGTCGAGCGCGAGGAACGTCGCCTGACGGTAGTACTGCGTCTCACGGAACGCCTCGCCGCCGCCGCTCTGCACGCTGACACGCTTGACGAACGCGGTGAGCGCGTCGAGCGCGCGGTGCATCGCGAGCGACGCGTCGAGCGAGAAGCCGTCTACCGCGTCGCGCGGCCGCGAGTCGACCAGCGCGAGGACCGGCGGCGCGATTCGCGTCTGCCCGTTCTCCAGCGTCGCGTCGAGCGCGGCACGGATCGGCGCGGGGACGTCGGCGACGAGCTCGGCCGGATCGAGCCGCCCGATCTCGGCGAGTGCGTCCTCGAGCGCCGCCTCGCCGTCAAACGCCGTCGCGGCGACGTGGCCGGTCGAGATGTCCGCGTACGCGACCGCGATGACGTCGTCGACCGTCGTGATCGCGGCCAGGTAATTGTGCGCGGAGCGGTCGAGGATGTGCTCTTCGAGCAGCGTCCCCGGCGTCACGACGCGGACGACGTCGCGCCGCACGAGCTTGTTCGGCACGGGCGCTTCGAGCTGCTCGGCGAGCGCTACGACGCGGCGCTGCGCGACGAGTTTCGCCAAGTAGCCGTCGAGCGCGTGGTGCGGGACGCCGGCCATCGCGATCTTCCGCCCGCCGCCCGCATCTTTTGACGTCAGCGCGATCGAGAGGGCGCGGGCGATCGTGTCGGCGTCGTCACCGTAGGCTTCGTAAAAGTCGCCGACGCGCGACAGTAGGATCGCTTCGGGATAGCGATGCTTCATCCCGAAGTACTGCTCGAGCATCGGCGACCAGGTCGCAGTCGTCGTCATCCGGTCTCGGACCGCATCGCGGAAGGGTTCCCGGTGCGGCGGCGGCGCCCCCTGTGGAGAGTGTGGATGACCGTCATGGCGAGCTTGTCGAGCCACCCTCGTTGTTCCGCGAGCGGAGTCGAGCGGAACGCCGTGTCGCGACTGCCGAGATACGGGGTTGCCCTTCGACTTCGCTCAGGGCAACGACGAGGGTCCCTCGACAAGCTCGGGATGACGGGGGTTGACTCCGCTCTTAGACGGCCAGCAGATCGATCGCCGGCGGCGCGACCGGCGTCGCCGGATCGCCGAAGCGCGCGGCGCGGCCGACGCACGTCCCCCGGACGCCCCACACAGACGCCGAATCGATGCGCACGTCGACCCAGGGATGCGCGACGTCGGGAACGTCCTCGATCATCGGGAAGTTGACGGTCACGTTGTCGAGCGTCTTGGCGCTGAGCTTCGCCTTGTCTTTGCGCGAGATGCCGTG
>DASYFS010000363.1:0-2326 GCA_036498305.1 Candidatus Elarobacter sp.
GCCACGCGTGGATGCGCGTGCGCCTCGCGCTCGCGGGTCAACGCCCGATCAACAACGTCGTCGACGTCTCGAACTTCGTGATGCTCGAGGTCGGGCAGCCGCTGCACTTCTTCGACTTCGACAAGGTCGCGGGCGGCCACCTGATCGTGCGCGACGCGCGCAACGGCGAGGCGTTCACGACGCTCGACGAACAGCAGCGCGAGCTCGACGAACGCATGATCGTGATCGCCGACGAGGAGGGTCCGACATCACTCGCCGGGATCATGGGTGGGCTGCGCAGCGAGGTCTCCGACTCGACCACCGAGGTGCTGATCGAGGCGGCGACGTGGACCGGTCCGCGCATCCGCCGCGCGAGCGCGGCGCTGAAGCTGCGCACCGAAGCATCGAGCCGGTTCGAGAAGTCGCTGCCGCTCGCGCTCGCCGACCAAGGCGCGATGCGCGCGGCGCGATTGCTGGAACAGGAAGGCGGCGCGGTGCGGATGCCGCGCTCGACCGGCCGCGGCGTCCCCGATCCGACGCCCCTGTATCTCAAAGCGAACGAGGTCGAACGGCTGCTCGGCGTCGCCGTCGCGCCGGAAGAGATCGAACGCGGGCTCACCGGACTCGGCTTCACGGTGAAGACGCTCGACGACGGCTTCGAGGTGCGCGCGCCGCACTGGCGCAACGACGTCATGCTGCCCGCCGATCTCGTCGAGGAAGTCGCGCGCGTCATCGGCTACGATCGGGTGAAGGCGGAAACGCCGGCCGTCGCCGCGCAGGACGTGGACAGCGACGAGTTCGACCGCGAGAACGAGCTGGCGACGACGCTCGCCGGACTCGGCTATACCGAGGCGATGTCGCTCTCGCTGCAACCCGCGTCGGTCGCGCAGACCTGGCGCGAGAACGCGATCGCGTTCGACGACCCGGTCGAGATCACGAACCCGCTGAGCGAAGACCAGCGCTGGATGCGCTTCTCGATCGCGCCGGCGCTGCTCGAGTTCGCCGCGCGCGACCGCGCGGTGCGGCCGTATCGCGTCTTCGAGCTCGGTCACGTGTTCGGCAACGGCAGCGTGGAGCCGCGCGAGCGCGTCGAGCTGACCGCACTGCACGCCGGCGGCGAGAGCGCGTTCGGGCGCTTGAAGTCCGACGTCCTGGCACTGCTGCGCCGCATCACCGGCGTCGACGCCTCGGTCGGCCGCGGCCGGTTCGGTTCGCTCCATCCCGGCAAGACCGCGGAGCTGCGCGTCGGCAGCGACGTCGTCGGCTACGTCGGCGTCGTCGACCCGCGGCTCGCGCACGCATACGACGTCGCCGACACGACGGCGCTCGCGACGCTGTTCGTCGAAAAGCTGCCGCCCCGCGCGGTCCCGCACTACGTCCCGCCGTCGCGCTTCCCGGCGCTCGAGCGCGATCTCGCCGTCGTCGTCCCGCTCGACGTGCTCGCCGGCGACCTCGTCGCCGCCGTGCTCGAGGAGCCGCTCGTGCGCGGCGCGACCGTGTTCGACGAGTACCGCGGGCCGCAGGTCGGCGAAGGGAAGAAATCGCTCGCGCTGCGGATCGTGCTGCAGAGCGACGAGGCCACCCTGACCGACGCCGATGCCGACGCGGCGATGGCTCGGATTGCTGGGAAACTAAAAGAGCGGTTCGGCGCGTTACCCAGGACGTGAGCTGGCCCGATCTCGTCATCGTCGTCGTTGCGCTCATCCTGGCCTTCAAGGGATGGAAGCGCGGCTTCGTCTCCGAGATCGGCGGGTTCATCGCCTTGGCCGCCGCGGTGTGGGCGGCGATCTTCTATCCCGGCACGCTCGACGGGCTCATGGAGTCGTACTTCCACCTCGGCACGGGCTCCGCGCACGTGGTCGGGATGATCGCGTTCGCGATCCTCGTCTACGTCGCGCTGATGGTGCTCAGCGCCGTCCTCGGCCGTGTCGCGAAGCTGCCGGTGATCGGGATAGGGAACGCTGTCGGCGGCGCCGTCGTCGGCCTGGCGAAAACCCTGCTCGCGACGTGGGCCGTCATCTACGTCGTGCTGTTCTTTCCGATCTCACCGGACTTCCGGCGCGATCTCCACAACTCGCAGATCGTCGAGCAGATCGCGCAGCAGAATCCGACCGTCGACGCGTTCGTGCGCGACTCGCTGCCGTGGTTCGTGCGACCCTTCGCGAAGCCGCTCTTCGACCGCCACCACGTTTAGGGCGCGCGGCGCGCGAAGCGCAGCAGCGCCATCGCGGGCCGTTCGAACGGGCGGAACGCCGCGATCGCGAGGGCCTGCACGGTAGTCGGGCGGCAGTAGCCCTCGTCCAAGTCCCACATCAGGATGTAGTGACGGTATCTGCGCGGGAAGCTC
>DASYFS010000364.1:0-3215 GCA_036498305.1 Candidatus Elarobacter sp.
GATCTCTCGGTGATCGGGCCGCTGGCGCGCTCGGCCGCGGACCTCGCGCTCGCGCTCGACATCCTCGCAGGTCCGAACGACCTCGACGCCGCCGGATATCGGCTCGAGCTGCCGCCGCCGCGCTGCACGCAGACCCGCGGCGCACGCGTGCTCATCCTCGACCAGCATCCCGAGATCGCGACGGCGGCTTCGATTCGCACCATGCTCGATCGCGTCGCTTCCGAGCTCGAACGCGAAGGCGCCCTGGTCGCGCGCGGAAGCCCGCTTCTTCCCGACCTCGCGCGCGGCGCGCGCATCTTCGCCGCGCTGCTCTTCGCCGCCATGGCACCACGCTGGCCGAAGCAGGTCATCGACGAGCTGCGCGCCGCCGCGACGGCGCTGCCGCGCGATGACGACAGCGTTACGGGCTATCGCCTCCGCGGCGCGACGTTCAGCCACGGCGACTGGCTGCTGCTCGACGGTGAACGCTTCCAACGTCGCATCGCGTGGAAGCAGCTGTTCCGCGAGTTCGACGTCGTGATCGCGCCGCCGATGCCGACGCCGGCCTTTCCGCACGACCACGAGCCGGACTTCGACGCGCGCCGGATCGCGATCGACGGCGCGGACTATCCGTACGGCGATATGAGCCTGTGGGCCGCCGTCGCGACGGAGCCCGGCTTGCCGGCGACGACGGTTCCGATCGAGCGCACCGCCGACGGCCTGCCGATCGGCGTGCAGATCATCGGGCCGTATCTCGAAGACCGCACGCCGCTCGCGTTCGCGGATCTCATGGAACGGATCTTCGGCGGCTTCGTCGCGCCGGAGGCGTTCGTATGATCCGCGACCGCACCGAGTCAATGGTCGAAGAGTGGCGCCGCGAGCTTCCAGGGGTCGACCTGCTCGACTACACGCTGATCGCGCGGATGCGCATCGCCGGCGCGCTGATGGCCGACGGCATCGACGAGACGGCGAAACGCCTCGGGATGGCGGCGAACGATCTGCTCGTGCTCCTCGCGCTGCGCCGCAGCGGCCCGCCGTACCGCCTCGGTCAGAGCGAGCTGCAGCGGCGCGTCATGGTGACGATGGGCGCGGTCTCGAAGCGCGTCGATCGTCTCGTCGCGCTCGGCCACGTCGTCACCGAGGCCGACGTCGACGACGGCCGCGTGCGGCGGGTCCGCCTCACCACGAGCGGCCGGCGCATGACCGACCGGGCGATGCCGAGCATCGCGCCGCCGGAACAGCTGGGCCGCGCGCTCCACGCGCTCTCACGCAACCAGCGCACGACGCTCAACGCCTTGCTGCAGCGCTTGCTGGCGTCGTACGAAAAAGACAACGATTAGCGCGCGCCTCGCATGAGCGCGGGGATCTCCGCCGCGATCTCGCGCGCGAGAAAGCCCAGCCCGATCCGTTCCTCGAGCAGCGCCCCTGCCCGCGCGTGGAGATGGACGCCCCACGCGGCGGCACCGACCGCCGGTACCCCGCGCGCCAGCAGCCCGCCGATGATTCCGGCGAGCGCGTCGCCCGAACCCGAGGTCGCCAGGCCGATGCTTCCGCGGTCGTTGCGGTAGAGCGCGCCGTCGGGTGCGGCGACGAACGTCGTCGCGCCCTTCATCACGACGACGGCGCGAAGCCGCTTCGCGGTCTCGACCGCGAACCGCGCGGGTTCGGCTTCGACGTCGCTGCGCGGGCAGCCGCACAGCGACGCCATCTCGCCGGCGTGCGGGGTCAGCACCGCCGCGCCGCCGAGATGCTGCAGCACGGCCGGTTCGGCGGCGCACGTCGCGAGCGCGGCTGCGTCGAGCACGATCGGCGTGCAAAGCTGTTTCACGACCGCGCAGCCCAACTGCGCCGCCGCGTCTTCCTCGACGCAGCCCGGACCGAAGACCAGGGCGTCGGCGGCATTCGCGCTCTCGATCAGCGATGCAGCATTGTCGAGCCCGATCCCGCCCGCCGCTGTCTCGCTCAGCCCGTCGACGTACGCCTCGGGGACCGCCGCTCCGACGACGGCCGCCACGCTGCGCGCGGTCGCGATGCGCAGTTTGCCGGCGCCGGCGCGCAGCGCCGCTGTTCCGGCGAGGATTGCGGCACCCGGCATCTGCGGCGCGCCGGCGACGACGAGGATACGGCCGCGGTTCTCCTTCGAACCCGCCTTCGGCACCGGCAGCGGCCACCGGCGCAGCAGCCGCCGATCGATGCGCTCAGCGCGCCGCAATCGGAACGTCCGGGGCGCTCGTCACCGGGGCGCCTTCTTCTTCCATCGGCGCGACGAGGTTGTACGCTTCGAGCTGCGGATACGGCGGATCGCCGGCGGTGCGATAGAGCGTGACGCCGCAGTTCGCGACGTCGCCGGCGCGGTCGACGGCCAGCAGCTCCGGCTCCGTCATCCGTTCGATCACGTAGCGCAGACACAGCACGACGACCTGATGGGTCACGATCGCGACCCGCCGATTCGCGTGCTCGCGCAGCATCGTCTCGACGGCGCTGCGCACGCGCAGGATCACGTCGGTCCAGCTCTCGCCGCCCGGTGCCCGATAGTAGAACTTCCCGAGCGCACGCCGCAGTTCGACTTCCTCCGGATACTTCTGCGCGATGCCGACGTGCGTGAGGCGGTCGAGCGCGCCGAACTCCTTCTCACGCAGCCGCTCGTCGATCTGCACGGGCACGCCGCCCCAACCCGCCGCGTCCAGCGCGATGCGCGCCGTCTCGGTTGCGCGCTCGTACGGTGAGGAGAGCACCGCATCGACCGGCTCGATGTTGCGCGCCGCCCATCGTCCGAGCGCAGCGGCTTGGCGTAAGCCGAGCGCCGAGAGCGGCACGTCGCAGTCGCGCGCCTGTTCGATCACGATCACCGGCTCGCCGCGCAGCAGCGCCTCCTCGCGCGCGACGTTTCCGGCGCTCTCGGCGTGGCGGACGATGAGCAGCTCGCTCGGCCAGCCGATCTCCACTACGCCGCGGCGACCGCGCGGCCGTCGGCGTACCCGAGCTCGAAGAGCCGATCGACCTCGGTCTGATCGTCGAAGCCGAGCGTCGGCAGGGTGATCGGCACGGCAGGTCCGATGACGCGAATCGTCACGTGGCGCTTGGCCGGCGCCTGGCCGGCAAGCACTTGCGCGTTGATCATCCGCGCGAGCTTCAGGTCGAGCTCGAGCATCCGCTCGCAGTTGGCGTCGAGCATGATCGACGCGACCTCGAGCATCGAGTCGACCCGCCGGTCCGCCCCCGACGGACAGGTCGGC
>DASYFS010000365.1:0-5852 GCA_036498305.1 Candidatus Elarobacter sp.
CCAGGCGCCGCAGGGCGGCGCGCTCGGCAACACGATCACGCAGCGGCTGACGACCGTCGGCGGACAGATCACGCTCGGCGACCTCGCGCAGTACGGCCCGCTCGTCGCGCAGGCCGCGGCGCAGCTGCGCGCCGCGCAGACGGACGAAGCGGTGGCGGAACGTGCCGAACGCGTGAAGACGATCGGCCTTTACTACGCCGCGCTGAAGGCACACGCAATCGCCGGCGCCCGCGCCGACGCCCTCGCCAGCGCGCAGGCGTTCGCGAAGGCCGCGCAGACGCGCTTCGGCGCCGGCGACGCGCCGCGCATCGACGTCGTGCGGGCGCAGCTCGCCGAGGCGAAGGCGCAGTCCGATCTCGCCCACGCCAAGGCCGACGACGCGAACGCGCTCGACGCGCTCGAGCGCGAGGCCGGGCTCACCGCCGGGACGCTCGGCTCGACGACGACCGCGCCGATCGCCGAGACACCGGTCCTTACGGCGGATAAAGCCGTCGCGCGGGCGATCGCGCAGCGCGGCGATCTGCGCTCGGCCGACGAGAACGTCCGGGCGGCCCAGGCCGGCGTCGCTGCGGCGCAGCACGCCGCGTTCCCGCCGGTGACGCTGAGCGCCGGCTACACGCACGGCGTCGACTCGGGCGTGAACGTGCACGGCCCGACGATCAACGCCCAGATCGCGATCCCGATCGGCAACGCCGCCGGCGCGAAGGTTCGCGTGCAGCGCGCGCTCGTCGACGCCGCGACCGCGAAACGCGAGGGCGTCGCGCGGCAGATCGCGACCGAGGTCGGCGCCGCGTCGCGCACGGCGCAGGCTGCGGTCGAGGCGCAGCGCGCGAGCGACACCGCGCTTTCCGCCGCGAAGGCCGAGCTCGACGCCGCGACGCTCGGCTATCGGAACGGCGCCTCGAGCAGCCTCGATCTCTCGTCCGCACGCTCGGCCTATGCGCAGGCGGAGGTGGACGCTCTTTCCGCCCGCTACGATCGTCTGCAATCGCAGGCGACGCTCGATCTGGAGGTATCGGAATGACCCGCCGCAGGGGGATCGTCGCCAGTGCGATCACGCTCGTCGTGCTGATCGCCGTTCTCGCCGTCGTCACGACGCATCGCCGCGGTGCGGTCGCTTCGACCAGCGAATCGACAGCGGCGCCGGCTGTTGCGCTCGCGACGGCGAAGTTCGGAACGCTCGTCACCCACGTCCACGCCCAAGGGCGCGTCGGCGCACCGGCCGGCGGCGACGCGAAGCTCGCGTTCGCCGGCTCGGGGATCGTCGCGCATGTCGACGTCCACGTCGGCGAGGCGGTCACGGCGGGTCAGGCGCTCGCGGAGCTCGACACGAGCGGCCTGGCGATCGACGCGGCGAAGGCGCAGCAAGACGCGGCCGCGGCCGCCGCGCAGTACGGCGGCGGGACCGTCCCGCAGCACGCGCTCGCGAGCGCGCAGCAGAAGCTCGCCGTCGCGCGCAATCGCCTTACGGCGCTGCAGCAGGGGAGCGGCTCGGCGCAGAGCGATTCCACCGGCGCCAACGACGCGGTGCGGCAGGCCCAGGCGAAGGTCGCCTCCGACCAGCAGACCCTCGCGCGGGAACAGGCGCTCTTCGCCGGCGGCGTCGCCGCGGCGAAAGACGTGCAGGCCGCGCAGCAGCAGCTCCAGCTCGACCGTGCCGACGCCGACGCCGCGCACGCGAAGGCGCGCGCCGCAACGAACTCGGTCGGCGGCGCCGTCGTGCAGGCGCGCGCCGACGTCGCGCAGGCCGAGAGCGACGTGCGCACCGCGCAGGCTCAGGTGTCCGTCACGGGCGCGCAGGCCGGCTCGGCGCAGATGCAGGCGCAAGCCGCTCAGCGCAACTTGCAGAACGCCGTTCTGCGCGCGACGTTCTCCGGCGTCGTCGTCTCGATCCTCAAGCGTCCCGGCGAGGCGGTCGATCCTTCGCAGCCCGCGGTCGTCGTCGGGCCGCCGCAGTCGAACGACGTCGCGGTCACGGTGACCGGCGACGCCGCCCGCGACCTCCGGCCCGGCGCGTACGCGAGCGTCGAGGTGCCGAACCGTGGACTCCGCTCGCAGGCGACGGTGAAGGCGGTCGTGCCGAGCGTCGATCCGACGACGCAGACGAGCACCGTCGTCCTCAGCGGCGCGCCGTCCGGCGCGGCCTCGGGCGATGCGGTCGACGTCACGATCGATTCGGCAGCGCACCGCGGCGTGCTGATCCCGACCGACGCGATCGTCGAGGACCCGCAGACGGGTCACGCGATCGTGTTCGTGCGCGGGAAGACGCAGAACGGCGAAGGCTTCACCTCACGCGAGATCACCGTCGGCCAGGCCGACGGCACCACGACGCTCGTCGTCTCCGGCCTCAAACCCGGCGAGAAGATCGCCTCAAAGGGCGCCTTCGACCTCCTCGCCCCCAGCGGCTAACCGAGGGCGCGGCGACCGCTGCGATAGAGAGCTCCCCCGTCATCCCGAGCTTGTCGAGGGACCCTCGTCGTTGCCGTGAGCGAAGTCGAACGGCAACCCCTAATCTCGAACGCTAGCCGACGTGGCGTCGCGCTCGACTTCGCTCGCGCGACTACGAGGGTCCCTCGACAAGCTCGGGATGACGCGGGCGCCGTTACCTCACCTGAAGCGCAGCCGCCGCCTCAAGCCCCGCGATATCCAGCTTCGTCATCTCGAACATCGCGCGGTACACGCTCTTCTTGCGCTCGTCGTCCTCGTCCCCGAGCAGATCCACCAGCAGCTTCGGCGTGATCTGCCAGGTGACGCCGTACTTATCGGTGATCCACCCGCACTCCAGCGGCGTGCCGCCCTCGAGCAGCGCATCCCAATACCGGTCGATCTCATCCTGCGTCTCGCACGTCACCATGAACGACACCGCCGGCGTGAACGAGAAATTGGACCCGCCGTTGAGCGCGATGAACCGGTTCCCGAAAAGCTCGAAGGTAACGGTCATCACCGTCCCCTCCGGCTCCGGGCCGAGCTCGGTGTAGCGCGAGACGTTGACGATCTTCGCGTCGTCGAAGATCGACACGTAGAAGTTCACCGCCTCTTCGGCGGTTCCGTCGAACCACAGGAACGGCATGACGCGGCCGGTCATGGCGACGTCATCATCCAATCGATGCCGAACTTGTCGACGACCATACCGAACTTCGTCCCGTCCTGCCACGGCGCCGGCGCCAGCGGCATCTTGACGGTGCCTCCGGCGGCGAGCGCGTTGAAGATCCGGTTCGCCTCTGCGTCGTCCTGCGCGGCGAGCGAGAGCGAGACGTTGCCTTCGTCGGGATCGATCGCCTTGCGCTGCTCGCCGTCGGCGCAGAAGAAGCGCACACCGCCCGCGGTGAACGAGGCATGCATCACGGAGCCGTGCGTCTCGGGCGGAAATTGGTCTTTCATCGGCGTCTCGCCGACGGTCGACGACTCGTACGTGCCGCCGAACGCGGACTTGTAGAACTCGAGCGCCTCGGCGCAGCGCCCGTAGAAGAAAATATAAGGCTGCAGGTTCACGATCTCTTGCCCTCCGATGTATACGGTGTTAACATATGGGGAAGCCGATGTCAACCCGCGAAAGCTACCGCCACGGCGACCTCCGCCGCGCGCTCGTGAAAGCCGGAACCGCGCTCGCTCGCAAGGGAGGGCCGGCGGCCGTCGTGCTGCGTGAGGCAACGCGTCGCGCCGGCGTGACGGCGGCGGCGGCCTACCGCCACTTCGCCGATCATCAGGCGCTGCTCGAGGCGGTGTGCGCGTCCGCACAAGCGCTGGTCGCAATCGCGATCGAGCGCGAGCAGGCAGAGTTGACGGCGACGGGCGATCCGCGCGAGGACGCGATCGCGCGCTTCCGCGCTGTCGGCCAGGGTTACATCCGCTTCGCGCGCGCCGAGCCGAACCTGTTTCGTACCGCGTTCTTGCCGTCGCAGGATCTGCACGGGATCGACGATCCGGCTCGCGCCGGCCGCACCGGGAAGACGCCGTTCCGGCTGCTGACGTCTGCGCTCGACGACCTCGTCGTCTCCGGCGCGATGCCGCCGCAGCGGCGGACCGGCGCGGAGTTTCTCGCCTGGTCGGGAGTACACGGGTTGGCGACGCTCGCGATCGACGGCCCGCTGCGCGCGCTCGATCCCAAACTGACCGACATGCTCACCGAGCGCGTCATCGACATGGTCCAAGAGGGCCTTCTCATCACGCCGCAAGCGAAGGGGACATCATGAACGGCGCCCAGCCCAAAGACTTCGACGCCTATGCGCACGGCCGTCCGCCGGCAGTGCGCAAACGTCTCGCCGAAATGCGCGAGACCGTCCGCAACGCCGCTCCCGAAGCGACCGAGACGATCAGCTACGGGATGCCGGCACTGCGGCTCGACCGGATGCTCGTGGCATTCGGCGCGTTCCAACGCCACATCGGCTTCTTTCCCGGCTCCAAGGCGATCGCTGCCTTCGCGAACGAGATCTCCGGCTACAAGTCGGCCAAAGGATCGGTCCAGTTTCCGTACGACGAACCGCTGCCGCGCGAGCTCATCGCGCGGATGGTGCGCTTCACCGTTACTGCTGCTGTTGCGAAATCTGCTCGCGCTCGAGGAACTGCTGCTCGTGGACCTGCTGCGCGAACGACAGCGCCTCGACCGCAACGTCGACCGACATGACGCTCGACGTCGCGCCGGTAAAGACGCCGCGCACCGGACTCACGTCGCGGTAATCGCGCCCGGTCGCGATCCGCACGAACGCGTCGCCGATCCAGGTGTCGTTGGTCGGGTCGATCCCGATCCAGCCGCGCGGACCGAGGTACGCCTCCATCCACGCGTGCGACGCGTCGGCGCCGAGCGTCTCACCGCTGCCCGAATGGACGTAACCGCTGACGTAGCGGGCGGCGATCCCCGCCCGGCGGCACAGCGCGATCAGCACGTGGGCGAAATCCTGACAGACCCCAGAGCGCAGCCGCACCGACTCGGCGACCGTTCCGTGCACGCTGGTCGTCGTCTTGTCGTAGCTGAAGGCGGTGTGGATCGTGTGTGAAGCGTGCGCGAGCCATGCAACGACGTCGTCGGCGGCGCCCGGAACGCCGACCTCCTGTGCGAACGCGGCGAGGTCGTCGCCGAACGTCACGTAGCGGCTGGGGTGCAGATAATCCCAGAACTCGTCGAGCAGCGGATCGTCGTCGACGAGGACGCGCGGCAGCGGCTCCGGTGCGGTCGGCGCGCCGCGCGCGGTCACGATCTGCGAGCGCGCGATCACCTCGAGCACGCCGTGCTCGGGCAGGATCGCGAAGTGCTGGACGTCGTTCCCGAACCGGTCCGCGTACGAGAAGACACGCGTCCGCGGCACCACTGAGAGCTCATAGCGCGTGCAGTACTGGGTGACGTCGCTGCGCGGCTGCAGGTGGACGATCGTGTGGCTGTCGTGGACGGGCGCCGGGTAGCGGTAGCGCGTGCGGTGCGCGATCGTGTAGCGCATCAGCCGACCAGAATCCGCGGGAAGTAGGTGGCGGCGATCGCGTCGCCGAGCTCGTCGATCTCCGCGCACATCCGCTCGCCGAATGAGGCGCTTCCCTCGCGCATCAGATCCTGCGTCCCGGCGAAGTCGAGCGACGCGCAGATGCGACCCGACAGCCGTTCCGCGGCGTCGGCAAAGGCACCGGTCGGCGCGCCGGAGAGGCGGTGGAGCGCGGTGTCGACCTGGCGCGCGCAGTAGCGCAGAGAGCGGGGGAAGTTCGCGGAGAGCGCGAGGAACGCGAGCGCCTCGGCCGGATCCGACGACTGACCGCGCGCGCGGGCGAACGGGGCGCTCGCGCAGCACGCCTCGAGGATGAGATGCCACACGTGCGGCCCGTCGTCGGGGCCGATCTGCCGCAGCACCCGCGCGGTCATTCGCGCC
>DASYFS010000366.1:0-8318 GCA_036498305.1 Candidatus Elarobacter sp.
CCGCGATCTTCAGCACGACGAAGACGTTGTTCGTCGTCGCGGACTCGCGGATCCCGATCGTCAGCAATACCGAGAGGCCGAGGACGAACAGCGCCGCCACCACGTCGCACTGCGAGTGGGCGAGGTCGTAAGCACCGGGCTGCCACCACGGACCGTTGATCACTAGGTTCGACTGCTGCGCCCAACCGGGCAGCGCGAACCCGATCGTCTTCAGCACGTCTTGGATCGCCGCCGAGAACTGCTGCGCCACCGGCGCCGCGCTGATGCCGTACTCGAAGATCAGCGCGAACCCGATGATCCACGCGAACAGCTTCCCCAGCGTCGCGTAGGCGTAGGTGTAGGCGCTTCCGGCGACCGGGACCATCGCACCCAGCTCCGCGTAGCACAGAGCGGCGAAGAACGACGTCAGGCCCGCGATCAGGTACGAGGCGATCACCGCCGGGCCGGCGCCTTTGACGCCGGTCCCGATCGTGGTGAAGATCCCGCCGCCGATCATCGTTCCGATCCCGATCGCGACCAGGTCCCTCGCGCTCAACGCCCGCCGCAGGGTCTTGCTCCTGCTGAGCTCGCGGAGTTTCTCCACCGAGCTCGTGGCGAACAGCATCGAGGCAAACGACATATCCGGCGGCGCTTCGCACGGGGACCGGCACCGTCCCCCCGAAGGACGGCGCCGATGCGCGTCGTTGCTCGTGCCCATGTTCTCGGCGCTCCGCTGGCCGCGCTCGCCGCGCGGCGCGGGATCGCCTTCGCCGAAGCCGGCGACGCCGCGTCGCTGCACCGCGAACTCGCCGACGCTGACGCGCTCTGGCTGTGGCCCGCGTTCTACGACGCAGCGCTCGTCGACGAGCTCGAACGGCGCGCCGGCCGCCTGCGCTGGCTGCAGCTGATGACGATGGGATACGATCCCGTCGAGCGCCACGGCGCGCCGCGCGGCGTCACGATCACGAACGCCGGCGACGCCTATGCGCCCACCGTCGCCGAGCACGCCGTCACGCTGCTCCTCGCGCTGGTGCGGCGATTGCCGCAGATGCAGCGTAGCGCCGAAGCGGCTCGCTGGGACCAGAGCGTCGCAGCGTCGATCGGGACGCTCAACGACGCGACGGTCGCGGTGATCGGCTTCGGCAACATCGGCCGCGAGATCGCCGTGCGGCTGCGCGCGTTCGGCGCGCACGTGATCGCGGTGACGCGCGGCGGCTCCGCCGGCGGCGAGGACGTCGAACCGGCACGCATCGCGGATCTCCACGCGGTCCTCGCGCGCTGCGACGCGGCGATCCTCGCCGTCCCGCTGACGCAGGCGACGCACCATCTCATCGACGCGGCCGCGCTCGCCGCGATGCCCGCGCACCTGCTGCTGGTCAACATCGCGCGCGGCGGCGTCGTCGACACGACGGCGCTCGCCGCCGCGCTCGCCGAAGGCCGCCTCGGCGGCGCGGCGCTCGACGTCACTGACCCCGAGCCGCTGCCCGCGGCGAGCCCGCTCTGGTCGCTTCCCAACGCGATCGTGACCCCGCACGTCGCCGGGTATGGCGGGACGGTGCCGGCCCGCCGGGTGCTCGCGCTGATCGAACGCAACCTCGACCACTACCTGGCCGGGCGTCCGTTCGAGGCAATCGTCCCCGTAGCGCCGCGCTGACGCCGGTTCGGGTGCGATACGTCACTTCATTTGCCACGCGAGCGTGAACAGGGCGTAAACTTCCGGTATTGGCCATTGCGCGCCGTTCGTTTGGTTGTACGATTGCTGCACAAGCATGGGAATCTGGGACGGGTTCCTCGGCGGCCGCGAATCGTTCTGGTTCGAAAAGGGCGCAGCGGGGGCACGCAACGGGAAGTTCCACGGCCACACCAGCGTCGGCGGCCGGCGCGTCGACGTGCTCGGCACCTCGATCTCCCGTGAAGGACTTGCCTTCCTCTCCCCGGTCCGCATCGCCGACCGCGATCTCCCGCTCGCCTTCGCGCTCCCGACCCGCTCGATCAACAGCCGCGTCCGCATCGAGCGCGGCGACTTCATGGAAGCGCAGAAGCGCACGATCCACCGCTACTTCTGCACCTTCACCGCGATCGCGGCCGACGACTGGGACGCCGTGGTGCGCTACGTCGACGGCCTGCCCGAGCCGCCGCCCCCGCCACCGCCGGTCAACGTCGGCCCCGACGACGCGTTCCGATCGCTCCCGCAGCGGGTGCAGACCGAGATCGTCGACCGTCTGGTGCGCATGAAGCGCCTCGCCGCGCCGCGCCCGGGCCACGCGCCGATGATCCGCATCCACGCGCTCCCGGCGCGGACCCTGAACGATGGCCGCACCGTCCAGGACGTCCGCATCCACAGCCGCATCATCGTCGACCACCAAGCGCGCGGCTACGACACGCGCTTCAAGATCTACGGCAGCGGCATCGTCGAGCTCGTCGACTAGTTACGCCTGCCGCAGCGGGCGGATCACCTGCATCGTCACCAGCGAGTTCTGCGGGATGGTGACGTTCTGGCGCGCGTTCTTCGCGACGAGGTACCCGCCGATCAGACCGAGCGGGCCCAACAGGCCGACGCCGATGGTCTGTCCGATCCAGTTGCCGAGGAGATCACCGACGATCGCGCCGGCGCCTTCTTTCGTTGCGTTGCTCTTGGTGACGACGTTGATGTGGATCGGGCGCGCGTCGAGCGGATACTGCTTGCCGTCGTAGAGCCGGAGCCAGTCGAAGGAGAGGCGGACGCGGGCGTTGTGCCCTTGCGACGCCGGTGAGACGGCGGCGACGTGGCCGTAGATCGTCGCGTTCGCGATCGTGCCGTCGGCGCCCGAGCTGACGTTGGAGATGACGAAGCGATCGCCGATGTGCGCCGTGTTCGAGGCGATCGCCGAGTCCATCGTGCCGGAGAGGACCATACCCGGCTCAACCGGGCCGGTGGTCTGCGCGATCGCGCCGAGCGGCGCGAGCCCGAAGACGGTTGCTAAGAGGATCGATACAAGGTGTTTCATGTCATCGCTTATAGCCGCGAACCCGGAGAAATTCCGGAATGCGTCTCGGCTTCGAGCTGCGACTTCGCAAGCGCCGCGCTCGACGCGAGCGCCGGCGTTCCGAAACCCGGCGCGAAAAATCCGAACCACACCGCGGTAGCGAGGAATCCGACAAAGAAGATCACCAGCGCGCAATGCGTCATCGTGCGGCCCAGCTCACCGGTCCCGCGATCGGCGACGTCGATCCGCTCGATCGGCGAGCGCGCGTACACCAAGTACCGGTGCCCGCGGCGATCGACGAGCACGCTCTCCGCCCGCATCGGCACGCGAAAGTCGCAGATCGAAACGTCCCGCGCTGCACCGGCGAACGTTCCGGCGCGTCCCATCGGCTGCTGCATAGCCCGCCCAGTATGCCGACCCGACCGGAGAAAACCCGGAGACCCCCCGGTCACCCCGAGCTTGTCGAGGGGCCCTCGTCGTCGCGCTGAGCGAAGTCGAAGCGCGAGCCCTAATCGTTATAAGCGAGATCCGGGGTCGGCCCTCGACTACGCTCGGGCCGACGACGAGGGTGGCTCGACAAGCTCGCCATGACGTGACGGTTAGAGCCCGAGCGCCTTACGAACCGCCGGCAAATACCCGCGCGACACCGGGACCTCGCTGCGCGCCTTGTCGTCGACGCGCAACAGATACGAGCCGCCGAAGAACGGCTCCACTTCGACGACGCGCTCCGGGTTCACCAGATACGCGCGGTGAACGCGCAGAAAACCCGCCGGCTCCAATCGCGCCGCCGCGTCGGCGAGTGAACCTTTCCAGCGCAGATCCCCGTCGCCGATCCGCGCCGTCACGGTGTGTCCGCTCGCCTGCACGTAGCGGATCTCTGCGACCTTCACCAGCCGCGTCCGGTCGCCGTCCTCGAGCGCGACGCGCCGCGGAACGTCCGCGCCGTTCGACGGCGTGCCCTCGCGCAGCGCGCGGATGCGCTCGACGGTGCGCGCGAGCCGCGCCTGCGAGACCGGCTTCACGACGTAGTCGACCGCGGCGAGCTCGAATGCCTCGACCGCGCGCGAATCGTCGGCGGTGACGAAGACCACCTGCGGCGGCGATGGCAGCGCGGCGATCACCTTCGTCGCTTCGAGCCCGCTCAGCCCCGGCAGGTTGATGTCGACGAACGCGACGTCGTACGGCGATGCCGCGAGCATGCGCAACGCCTCGACGGCGTCGGCCGCCTCGGTGATCTCGAAGTCCGGTGCGGCTTTTCCGAGCACGTACACCAGCTCGCTGCGAACCAACGGTTCGTCATCGACGACGAGGACGCGCACCGATCAGCGCGCCGCCGCCGGCACCAGCGCCGGAACGCGGAACGACACCGTCGTCCCCGCACCGGGCGCGCTCGTCACGTTGAGCGCGCTTTGCGGACCGAACAGCTTCACCAGCCGCTGGTTGACGTTGTCCATTCCGATCCCGAGGTTCCGCGGCGTCACTTTCCCCGGAACGAAGCCGACACCGTCGTCGACGACGGCGATCTCGGTCCCGCCCGGCTGCGGGTGCGCGCTGACGCGCACCGTCCCGCCGCCGCCCTTCGGCGCCAGCCCGTGCCCGATCGCGTTCTCGACCAGCGGCTGCACCGAGAGCACCGGGACCGTCGCCAACCGCGCGCGTGGATCGACGTCGAACACCACGGTCAGCCGGTCGCCGAACCGCGCGTGCTCGAAGCGCAGGTACTGTTCGACGTGCTCGAGCTCTTCGTCGAGCGTCACGAACTCGGCGTGGTGCGCGAGCGAGTCGCGAAAGTACTCGGCGAAGTCGACGACGAGATCGTGCGCTCGCTCGGGATCGGTGCGAGTCAACGCCGCGATCGTCGTCAGCGTGTTGAACAGGAAGTGCGGCGAGACGCGCGCGCGCAGCGCTTCGAGCTCGGCCTTCGTCACCAACGCCTCGCGCGCGTCGAGCTCGGCGACCTCGAGCGACGTCGAGAAGACCCGCGCGATCCCGACCGCGACCCGCTCGTCGTCCTCGGCGATCGGCGTCCCGGCGCGATAGAGCTTCAGCGCGCCCACGACCTGCCCGCGTACGACGAACGGCGCGATCGTCACCGAGGTCAGCGGACACCCGGCGACCGGACAACCGATGTCCTCGCGCGTGCGCGCCGTGAACGGGAGCCCGGTCGCCATCGCCTTGTGCGTCAGCCCGGTCAGCGACGGGCCGCCGATCAGATGGTGATCCTCGCCGCGGCCGACGTACGCCAGCACCTTCTCCCGGTCGACGACCGCGCACGCGTCGAGCTCGAGGTTCTGGTACAGCAGCCCGGCCGTGAACTGCGCCGACTCCGATCCGAGCCCGCCGCGCAGATGCGGGAGCGATTCCACCAGCAGATCCAAGACGTTCGCGCTCATCGGAAGCGGCGATCTTCGCTATGCCGCAGAGGCCGCCCCGCAGGTCGAGCGGGCCGCGGCCGATAAGTCGCCCGCGTCAGCAAAGGGTGTGGGTATGCGTGAACCAATCGTCTACGACGCGATCGTGGTGGGAGCCGGGGCTGCGGGAATCGCCGCGGCGCGGACGCTGCGCTCGCGCGGCGCGTCGGTGCTGGTGCTCGAAGCAATGGATCGCATCGGCGGCCGCATCTACACCGACCCGAGCCTCGCGATCCCGTTCGACCACGGTGCACAGTTCTTCTCGCAAGCGACGTCGCTGAACACGCTCGTCCCGATTGCTCGCGAGCTCGGCGTCCCGACGCTCTCGGCGGACACGGTGCCGCAGACGTTCGTGGACCTCGACTCCGGCGACGAAGTGCTGCCCGTCGACTTCGTGACGACCCACGTTTCGGCCACCGTCGCGCTGCTCGAAGCGGGTGCCGCGATCACCTCCGGGGCGGTGCCCGACGCGTCCGCGCTCGACGTCGTCACCGCAGCAGGTCTGGGCGATGCGCCGTACATCCGCCTCTCGTACCAATTTCTCATGACCGTTATCGACGGCGGGACGCCGGGGGTCCAGTCGACCGCCGACCTCTACGGTTTCACGAAGTTCGCCCCGATGCCGTTCCTCTATCCGTTCAACGACTCGCTCTATCTGCCGGAGGGCTACGGCACGTTCCTCAACGTCTTGGCGGAGGATCTGCAGATCGAAGTCGACGCGCCGGTGCGGTCGATCGCGTACGACGACGACGTCGTCGTGGTCGCGACCGACGACGCGACCTACGCCGCGCAGACCGTCATCGTCACCGCCTCGACCGGCGTCCTCGCCTCCGGCGCAATCGAGTTCTCGCCGCCGCTGCCCGATGCGGTCACGGCCGCGATCGCGGGACTGCCGATGGGCAACGTATACAAGATGATGCTCGAGTTCAACGGGGCGCCGTTCAACGACGACGGTACCGCCCGAACCGGGCCGATGAACAACATCGTGCCGCTCGTGAACCACCCGACGCCGGCGTTCACCGTGAACTACTTCTCCGAACAGTACCCCGAGGCCGGCACGTACGTCGTCGTCACCGCCGAGGGTCCGGAGACGTTGGAGTACGAGGCCTTGGGCCCGGACGCCACGGCGACGACGGTGATGCTGCCGATCCTCGAGCGCGTCTTCCCCGGCGCTACCGCTGCTTTCACCGGCCGCTGCATCGCCACCGCGTGGGGGACGAACCCGTTCACCTGCGGCGGACTGAGCTACGCGACGCCCGGTAACGCCGATGCCCGGGTTCGACTTGCGGCGCCGGTCGACGACGTCATCTGGTTCGCCGGCGAGGCGCTGAGCGTGCATTCGCACGGTCAGGTTCACGGCGCATGGCAGAGCGGCGTCCTTGCCGCCTACGGCGCGCTCGCCGCGATCATCCGGCTGCAGTCAACAGCTTCTCCGGCGTAATCGGGAGGTCGCGCACGCGAATCCCCGTTGCGTGATAGACGGCGTTCGCGATCGCCGCGGCGCTGCCGACATTCCCGACCTCGCCGATCCCCTTGATCCCGAGCGGGTTGACGTGCTCGTCGACCTCGTCGACGAGGATGATGTCGATCGCCGGGATGTCGGCGTTCACCGGAACGAGATAGCGCTCCAGGCTCGCGTTCATGTAGCGTCCCGTCCGCTGGTCGATGCGGCCCTCCTCGTGGAGCGCCATCGAGATTCCCCACACGGCGCCGCCCAGATACTGGCTGTTGGCGGTCTTCGCGTTGACGATGCGGCCGCTCGCGAATGCGCTCACCATGCGGTTGAGCCGCACGGTCCCGAGCTCCGGATCGACCCGCACCTCGGCGAAGTGCGCGCCGAACGCCTGTGACGAGTACGGCGACGGTGCGTTGCGGTCGACCTGCACGTCGGCGCGGCCTTCGATCGCCGGCTGGCCGCTGCGGCGGATCAGCTCGGTGTAGGCGACGCCCTGCGACGGCTGCGCGCGCAGCGCGACGCGCCCGTCCGCAAACACGAGGTCCGCGAAGGCATGACCGTTGAGCGGTGACGACGCGTCGCCGGTCGCTAGCGCGCCGAGCTTCTGCCGCAGCGCGTCGCCGGCGGCTTTGATCGCGTTGGCGACGCTGGCGGTGAGCTGCGAGCCGCCGGCTTGCGGCGCTTGCGGCAAGATCGTGTCGCCCTGATCGAAGCGCACTCGCGAGACCGGCAGGCCGGCCGCCTCGGCCGCGATCTGCGTGAAGGCGGTGTAGGAGCCGGTGCCGATGTCGACGCCGCCGCTGGTCGCGAAGGCCGATCCGTCGGGATGGAGCACGATGCTCGCCGACGCCGACGAGCGATGCGACGGGTAGGTCGACGACGCCATCCCCATCCCGATCAGCATCCCGTCGGCGGTGCGCGTCGCCCGCGTCTGCGCCGCGCGGCGCGACCAGCCGAATCGCTCCGCGGCCTGCTGATAGCACTGGCGCAGCGACTTGGAGGACCAGGGCTTCTTCTCTTGCGGGTCTTGCTCGGCGTAGTTCATCAGGCGCAGCTGCAGCGGGTCGACGCCGGTCGCGTACGCCAATTCGTCGATCGCGGACTCGAGCGCGAACGATCCGCTCGCCCAGCCCGGTGCCCGCGTGTACGTCGGCGTGACGACGTCGATGCGAACCCCGCGGTGCGTCGTGCTGGTGTTGTCGACGGCGTACATGATTCGCGAGATCGCTGCCGCGTTCTCGATGAAGTCGTCGTAGCGCGAGACGCTGGAGCGCACGTCGTGCGCGAGCGCGAGCAGCTTCCCGCTGCGGTCGGCGCCGATCCGTATCCGCTGGTCCGTCTGCGGCCGGTTGCCGAAGCCGCCGAACATCTGCGGCCGCGTCAGCACGAGCTTGACCGGCCGCCCGGCAGCCTTCGCCGCCATTGCCGCGAGCGCGTGGTGCGGGTTCGTCCCACCCTTCGAGCCGAAGCCGCCGCCGATGAACTTCGCGATGACGCGAACGTCGT
>DASYFS010000367.1:0-2084 GCA_036498305.1 Candidatus Elarobacter sp.
TTCAGTCCATCGACCTCTCCCGGCCGCAGACGATCCTGATCGCAATGAACAAGCGCGATCCGCAGGTCTTCGACGTGTGGCGGCTGGACCCGGCGGCGGGGACGGCGACGCTCGACACCGAGAATCCCGGCAACGTCTCCGCCTTCGCCGACGACACCGAGATGCGCATCCGCGCGGGCGTCGTGCAGCACGACGACGCCTCCGCCGAGATCCTGGTGCGCGACACCGTCGAGGCGCCGTGGCGATCGCTCGCGCGCTTCGATGCCGAGGACGGAACGCCGATCGTCCTCGGCTTCACCACCGACGGGAACGGCGTGTTGGCCGTGACCAGCGCACACGCCAACGCCGCACGGCTCGTGCGCTACGATCTTGCCGACGGGAGCGTGCGCGAGCTCGCCGGCGATCCGCAGTACGACGTCGCCGACGTCCAGTTTTCACCGAAGACGAAGACTCCGATCGCGGCGTCGGTCGTGCGCGATCGCACCGAGTGGCTCGTTCTCGATCCCGCCTACGCCGGCGACTTCCGCGCGATCGCCGCGCAAGTGCCGGGCGACGTCGGGATCGACTCGATCGACCGCGACGACCGCATCTGGCTGCTGTCGTCGCTCATCGACACCGGCTCGATGTCGTATTGGGTGTACGACCGCTCCACGCAACGCGCGACGCGGCTGTTCGTAACCCGCCCCGCGCTCGACGCCTACGAACTGCAGCCGATGGAGCCAATCGCCTATGCGGCCCGCGACGGCCTGACGATCCACGGCTATCTCACCCTCCCGCCCGGCGCGCACGGAAAGCGCGTCCCCGCCATCATCCTCGTGCACGGCGGACCGTGGGTGCGCGACACGTGGGGCTACACGGGGACCGTGCAATGGCTCGCTAATCGCGGCTACGCGGTGCTGCAGCCGAACTACCGCGGCTCGACGGGCTATGGGAAGGCGTTCCTCAACGCCGGCGACCGCGAGTGGGCCGGCGCGATGCGGACCGATCTGCTCGACGCGAAGGCGTGGCTGGTCCAACACGGGATCGCCGATCCGCTGCGGGTCGGGATCATGGGCGGCTCGTACGGCGGCTACGCGACGCTGACGGCGCTGGCGTTCGAGCCGCTCGCGTTCGCCTGCGGCGTCGATATCGTCGGCCCCTCGAACCTCAAGACGCTGCTCGCCTCGATCCCGCCCTACTGGGAGACGGTGCGCTCGACGTTCACCCGCCGCATGGGCGACACCGAGGCGTTCCTCGCCGAGCAGTCGCCGCTCTATCGTGCCGGCGAGATTCGCGCCCCGCTGCTCATCGGCCAAGGCGCGAACGACCCGCGAGTCAAGATCGCCGAGTCCGATCAGATCGTCGCGGCGATGCGGGAACGGAAGCTCCCCGTCACCTACGTCGTCTTCGAGGACGAGGGCCATGGCTTCGCGCGCCCCGAGAACGCGCAGCGCTTCAATGCGGTCGTCGAGCGCTTTCTCGCCGACAACCTCGGCGGGCGAGCCGAGCCGGCCGGACCCGACGAGTCGATCGAGCCCTTCTTGCGGTAGCTATGAGCGGCCGGGCGCGGCGTCGTATGAAGGGCTGATGCGCCGTCTCGCCCTCCTGCTCTGCGTGGTCGCCACGCTGTGCTTCCCGATCGCCTCGCAGGGGGCCGCCCCGGTAGACCGCGCCCAGGACGGTCAGCTCACCGTGCTGCCGAACGGGCTGCGGGTCGTCGTGATCGAGGACCACGCCGCGCCGGTCGCCCAGATCCACATCTGGTACCGCTTCGGCGCGCTCGAGGAGACGCCGGGGAAAACGGGGCTGGCGCACGCGCTCGAGCACATGATGTTCCGCGGCACGCACGACACCTCGAGCGGCGGGATCGACGACTTGATCGGCCGCCTCGGCGCCGACGTCAACGCCGAGACCGAGAACGAGATGACGCACTTCTACTTCGTCGTCCCCTCGGACCGCGTGGACACGATCGTCCACTTCGAAGCCGACCGCATGCGCAATCTTAAGCTCGATCCCGCCGACTGGAACCTCGAGCGCGGCGCGGTGCTCGAAGAGTACGCGCAGAAAAAGAGCGACCCGGTCTCGTCGTTCATCTTCGACGTCAA
>DASYFS010000368.1:0-13272 GCA_036498305.1 Candidatus Elarobacter sp.
CGCCTCGAGCGCGCCGAGGGTCTGTCCGTCTTCTCTGAAGAGCTCGTCGAGGAGGCTGCGTCGGGTCGGGTCGGCGAGGGCTCGGAAGACCTCGTCCATGCGCCTACTTTATGTGACCAAATGGTCACATGTCAAGCGTCAATGCGGCGACTTCGCGAGCTTGACGTCCCAGTGGTCGTCGGTGACCAGCCGGTTGCCGCGCACGGAGGCATGCTCGAAATGGAGCGCCGAGGGACAGCAGTTCGGATCGTCGCCGACATAGATGGGCCACTCGATCAGCAGCCGGCCGGCATTGACCGAGACCAGCAGATGCCCGCCTCCGCTCGGGATCGTCCCGACGAAATGCGGGGTCGTCCCCGTTTGCGTGAAGAGCAGCGCGCTGAACACGCCGCCGCTTCCGCCGGAGTTGATCGGCGCGACCATCACGCGGCGACCGTCGGCAAGAAACCCTTCCGTGGCCTCCGCCGGAACGACCCAGCCGGTCGCGTTCGCGCCCTTCACGTTGATATAGCGCGCCGCGGTGCCGTACGCGCTCGTCGCATACGGCGGCTTCTCTTTGACGATCGCCGGCGAGGAGGCCAGCCACGAGTCGAGCTGCGCGGGCGTCGCCGCCGCTGCGGCAAGCGGGGCGGCGGCGAACGCCGCCGCCGCGAGAACGCGGCGCATCATCGGGCGAGCGCCGGCGTGAGGCGCAGCGCGTTGAGGCTGGTGATCGAGTGCACGAGCTCCGGTTCGATCCCGAGCGCCTGCAGTCCGCGCAGCTCGGCGTCGTACGGGTGCGAGACGTTCGGCCAGTCGGTGCCGTAGACGATCTGCCGCGCACCGCGCGCGACGAGTTCCGGATCGATCGCGACGTGCATCGGCGACTCCGGCGCGAACACCATCGTCGTATCGAGAAAGAGCCGCGGTTCGTTCTCGGCGAGCGCGAGATACCGTTCGTAATCGGGGACGCCGAAATGCGCGACGACGACGCGCAAGGTCGGATGACGGGTCAGCACGGAGGCGACTCGGCGCGGGCCGTCGTTGGTCTCGCTCGTCCACGGGATCGCGCCGACGTGGACGAGGACAAAGCCCTCGGCGTCGGCGATCGCGGCGAGCACCGGATCGAATCGCGGATCGTCGAGCGGCAGCCGCTGCACGCTCTCGTGCACCTTCATCCCGATGCAGCCGTCGGCGAGCGCCGCACGAATGTCGGCCGCCGGATCGGGATCGTCGAGATGGACGGTTCCCAGCGCGAAGGCGCCGGCGCCGAGATCGCGCGCCGTCTGCGCCAGCCAGGCGTTGAGCTCGCGCGCCATCCCGGCCTTGTGCGCGTACGAGCAGAAGACGAACTTCTCGACGCCGTGCGCGCGCATGACCTTCGCGACCTCGTGCGGCTCGGTCGGCTGCCGCTCGAGCGCCCAGGTGCTGCGCTCGGCGAACCAGCGGCGGATCGCGGCGAACAGCCGCGGCGGATGGAGGTGTGTATGCACGTCAATCATGCCGGGCGCCACGACGTGCCGCGGATCGCCGGCGGTTGCGCGCAACCTCGCGCGGCACGATGCGCATCGAACCGCGCATGAACATCCCAGACGAAATTATGCGTACCGCGACGGTACACTGGTCCGGCGACATCGCGCACGGCAAAGGTTCGATCGCGACCGAGAGCGGCAAAGTGAAGGCCGACTACAGCTTCGGGACCCGGTTCTCGAACGAGCCCGGAACGAATCCCGAAGAGCTGCTCGGCGCCTCGCACGCCGCGTGCTTCTCGATGGCGCTCAGCCTGGCGCTCACCCGCGCGGGCCATGCGCCGGCTTCGATCGACACGACGGCGTCGGTGAAGCTCGCCAAGAGCGCGGACGGCTTCGATATCACCCGTATCGACCTCACCACGACGGTCGTGGCGCCAGGGCTTGAAGACCCGGCGTTCCAGGAGCTGGCGAGCGGCGCCAAGGCCGGTTGCCCGATTAGCAAGGCACTCAAGGCGGTGCCGATTACGCTGGCGGCCACGCTCAAGAGTTAACACGGACCGCCGGTACGGTCGCCAGGATTCTTGGTACGGAGGTCGCACCTTCCGCGGGCAATGGAAATCGCGTCGCGCCGTATTCCCGGCTGGGTTACCTTCACGGGCCTGGCGGCCGTCCATGTCGGCGCACTCTGCGCGTTCATCCCGGGGACGTTCCACTGGAGCGCGCTCATCGTGCTGGCGGTGTTGTATTACATCTGCGGCGCGTGGGGGATCACGCTGGGCTATCACCGTCTCCTGACGCACCGCAGCCTGCGGCTGGCGAAACCGCTCGAGTACGCCATCGCGGTCCTCGGCGTGTTGGCCCTGCAGGGCGGCCCGATCGAGTGGATCTCAACCCATCGCGCGCACCACGCCCACACCGATAAGGAAGGCGATCCGCACGACGTCAACCGCGGGCTGCTGTGGAGCCACTTCGAGTGGCTCTATCGGCCGAACGACGCGATGCTGTCGCCGGCGGAGCAGCGCCGCCTCGCCCCCGATCTCGCGGGCGACCGCGTGTACGAGTTTCTCGAGCGGACCTATCTGCTGTGGACGCTGCTGCTCGCGGGGATCCTGTTCCTGATCGGCGGCTGGTCGTGGGTCGTGTGGGGGATCTTCGTGCGCATCGTGGTGCTCTATCACATCACGTGGCTGGTCAACAGCGCGGCGCACCACAGCGGCTACCAGAGCTTCCGCACCGGCGACAAGTCGACCAACAACTGGGTGGTCGCGATCCTGGCCTGGGGTGAAGGCTGGCACAACAACCACCACGCGTTCCCGTTCTCGGCGCGCCACGGGCTGCGCTGGTTCGAGTTCGACGCGACCTGGCTGACGATCAAAGTGTTGGCGTGGCTCAAGCTCGCCCGCGACGTCAAGCTCCCGACCCCGGCGATGCTGCAGCGGCTCTCGGTGCAGCCGCAGCGCGTCAGCGGCGACAACGCCTAGCCGATAAGGGCGCGCCCCGCACCCCGCAGGGCGCGCGCGAGTTCCTCGGCGTCGCACGACGGCGCCGTGACCCACGCCGCGACGATCCCAAGCTGCGCCGCCGCGATCGCATGAGGGCGCAGATCCGCGGGTATCGCGCCGGCGGATGAGACGGGACGCGGCGGGAGCCGCTCCGCTACAAGCCGCGCGAGCACGCGCTCCATCACGAAGCGTGCCGAGCCGCCGAACGTCACTCGCGCGAAGCGGCGGTTCTCGCGGAAGTGCTCGACGAGGGTGCGCAGCAGCTCCGGCGAGGCGTCGTCGAGCAACGCATCGGCGAGGACCACGAGCGGCCGCGCGACGCTGCTCTCAAAGACCGCGTCCTTGTTCTCGAAGTGTTCGTAGAACGTTGAGCGCCCGACGCCCGCGTGCTCGATCAGCTCCCGGACGGTGAAGCCGTCGTAGCCGCGGTCAAGGACGAGGTGGTAGAACGCCGTTAGGATCGCCGCACGCGTTCGCGCGCTGCGCCGGTCCGGGGTTCCGGACAGTTTCGCGTTTGCGTCCGCCATCGCAGGCATCCGAGACGGTCCTCCAGCGCGGCGCGACCAACGTGCGCCGCATGAAACCGATGAGTCCCTCCGCCGCCTCTCTCCTTCCGGCTCGGGGTGCAGGCTACGCGATGGCGGCCTGCGCGCTGCTGATGATCGTCGCGATCGGGCTGCACCCGCAAGCGACGACGCATCGCGCCGCGGAGTTCATGGTCGAGGCGGCGCACCTGGGCACGTCGCTGAAAATCGTGCACGGGACCGCGATCGCCTTCGTCCTCACGCTGCTGTTCGGAATGAGCGTCTACTCGGCGCGGCGCGGCATGCAGCGCGAGCTCGTCGTTGCGGCGCTCGTCGCCTATGCGGCGGGGATTGCGGTGGTGATCTTTGCCGCGTTGATCGACGGCTTCCTCATCGCGATGATCGCCGAGCGTTACATCGGCGTCCCGCCGAACGTTCTGCAGGTGGGCGCCGCCGTCGTCGCAGCGTGCGGCGCGGCGATTCAAGTGCTTACGAAAGCCGGGGTTGCGATGATCTCCGCGGCGATCGCGCTGTGGGCCGCGGATCTGTTTCTCGAACCCCGACCGGCGCGCACGACCGCGATCGTCGGCTGCGTCGCGGCTCTCGTCCCGGTCGCCGTGCTCTTCGCGGTTCCCCGGCTCGCGCCGCACACGCTCGAGATCGTCGTCGTGTGCGAGGGTGCGTGGTACCTCGCGATCGCGCGGCTTCTCATCCGCGGCGAAGCGTGATGGCGGGAACGTGTCGGAATCGAACCGACCAGCCGTCTTGCGACGGCCTCACCGGTTTTGAAGACCGGGCGAGCCACCAGACCCGTACGCTCCCACGATGGGGTCGCTTTCGTTCGCGGCGCCGGTCACGCGGCCTCTCGCGCCCGTAGCCCCCTTCGGCCGGAATCGCCCGGACGGAGGCGGGAATCACGGCTGCGCCATGCCGCTCTTCATCGACATCCACGAGATACCGGGGCTGACCACCGAAGCGGCGGCAGCCGAGCACATCAAGGACATCGTCGTTATGGTCCCTGCAGTTGGCAGCTATTGGTGGGGTCGTATGTCGTCGGCGCGGGCTGATGCGGCTGGTTCTCATAAACGATCATGACCGTCGCGACGATGACGGCGAGGGCGACCGCTGAGAACGCGACCGGCCGTCCGAAGAGCAACGCGAGAACGAGCGCCAGCGCGGCGGCGAACGCGGGGACGAGAACGCCGCCGAACGCGAGCAGCATCCCGCCGACCTGGACGCCAAAACCCAGCCCACACGGGCCCGCGAAGTACAGGACGATCAGCGCCGTGACGACCGCGAACGCCAGCACCGGGGACACGACGCAGTACAGGACGCGCAGCGGCCCCGCATCCGGGACGGTGGGCGCGACGGGCTGCGGCGCGCCCCGGCGCGCGCGCTCGCGCCATGCGACGACGATCACGACCGGAACGACGATCACGATCCCGAGAACGGCGCAGGCCAGGTACGTAACGTAGACAATGCTCACGGCAAGATTCCGCGACCGGAAGAGAGCGCTGCTGCGATCTCCGCGGCGAGCCGCGCATTGCTTTCGATCAGCGCGACGTTCGCCGCCAGGCTGCGGCGTGTCGTGGTTTGGTTGATTCGGTCGAGGATGTAGGGCGTCACGTCTTTTCCGCTGACACCGCGCCCCGCCGCCTCGCTCACGGCGCTCTCGACGTGGCCCGCGATGTTCGCGGCCGGGATCTCCGCCTCCGCGGGGATCGGGTTCGTCACCAGCACGCCACCGTCGAGACCGAGATCGCTCTTCGCGCGCGCGACCTGCGCGATCTCCTCGGCGCTATCGCAGCGCAGCGGAACCCTCAGGCCGCTGCTGCGGCTCCAGAATGCGGGAAACTCGTCGGTGCGATAGCCGATCACCGGGACGCCGAGCGTCTCGAGCAGCTCCAGCGTCTTCGGCAGGTCGAGCAGCGCCTTCGCGCCGGCGCAGACGACGGTCACCGGAGTGCGCGCGAGTTCTTCGAGGTCGGCGGAGACGTCATAGGTCGACTCGGCGCCGCGATGGACGCCGCCGATCCCACCGGTGCAGAAGACGGCGATCCCCGCGAGGTGCGCACAGATCATCGTCGCAGCGACGGTCGTCGCGCCGTCGCGGCCCGCAGCGACGGCGTACGGCAGATCGGCGCGGCTGAGCTTCATGACGCCGCCGTTCTGCGTCGTCGCGAGCCGATCGAGCTCCGCATCGTCGATGCCGACGCGGATGCGTCCGCCGATCACCGCGATCGTCGCCGGGATCGCGCCGCCGGCGCGCACGATGGCTTGAACGCTGCGCGCGGTCTCGATGCTCTGCGGGTACGGCATCCCGTGCGTTACGATCGTCGTCTCGAGCGCGACGACGGGCCGGCGCGCGTCGAGCGCGGCCCGCACCTCGGGCGCGACGTCGAGATGGGCGGCGACGTTCACGACGCGCGCAGCTCCTGCGCGAGGTCGGTGCGAACCGTTGCGTTCGTCGCGACCGTGAGCGCGGCGGCACGGACGCCGACGCCGACCGCAGCGATGAGATCGTCGCCCGCCAGCAGCCGCGCGATCGTGGCGGCGAGAAGCGCGTCGCCGGCTCCCGTGACGTCGACGACCCGCGCGGCGCGCACCGCGGGAACGGCGACGACGCCGATGTTCGTCGCGACGAGGGCACCCGCGCTGCCGTCGGTGAGGACGACCGCGCTGGCGCCGTGCGCACGAACGGCTGCGGCGCGTTCGACGACGCCGGCCGGAACCGCGGCGTCGTGCGCCGCGAGGTACGCCTCGGCTTCGCGGGCGTTGAGGAACAGCAGGTCGATCCCGTCGAGCTGCGCCGGCAGCTCCGCCGCTTTCGGGAGCGACACGGCGTCGAGCGCGAGCCGATACGAGCCGCCGTGCGTGCGCGCCGCGAGCGCCGCGACGACGTCGAGCCGCATGTTCGTCTCGGCGACAATCCACGCGGCGCCGGCTGCGAGCGGCCAGGTGCGCGCGAGACGATCGCGGTCGAAGCGCTCGAAGATCGCGACATCGGCAATCTCGAAAACCGACGCGCCGTCGCCGTCGATCACCGCGACGTACTGCGCGGTCGACGCACCGGAGACGATCTCGACGCCGCGCGAATCGATGCCGTCACGCCGCAGCTCCTCGACCAGGGCGCGGCCGTCGTCGTCGTCGCCGGCGAGCGAGATTAGAACGGCTGAAACGCCGAGCAGCGTGAGGTTGTGGGCGGCGTTGCGCGCCACGCCGCCGCAGCGCGTCACCGCGCGGCCGCGCAGCGACGGTCCGGCGGGCGCACCTGTAACCGTGAAGGTGCGATCGATGCCGGCGCCGCCGATGCACGCGACCCGCGCTCCGGAAACCATGCGGCATACCTAGCGCGCGCCATGCGCGAGGGCCTCCCGGGGTGCGCGCGAAGGCAGACGATCATGCTGAACGCGCGGCTCGCCGCCGTCACGCTCGGCGCGGGGTTCTTCGCGATACCGCTCTTCCCGTCGCTGATCACGCTGACGGCGGCGAGCGTCCCCGGCGTCTCGCTGCTCACGCACTCCGCCACGCTCGCGCTCGCGGCCATTGCCGCCGTCCTCGCGGCGACCGCCGTCGCGCTCGTGCTGGTGCCGCCGCGTCGGGCGTTCCCGACCGCGCTCGCGTTCGGGGCGATCGTCGGCGCCGAGCTGCTCGCCGCGCTGTTCGGCCTCGATCCGCGCGCCGGCGTGCTGCTGCTCGCGATCGGCGCCGCAGGCATCATTTGGCACGCCGCCGTCCTGCGCTGGTTTCGCGAGCCCGGCGTCGCGACGACGATCTTCACCGCGTATCTCGCCTCCGGCGCGCTGGCGTCGGCGATCGCGATCGCACTCGACCTGGCGCATCGGCCGGCTGCGCTCTACACGATCTCGCACGGCCGCGCGACGGGTACGTTCGTCCTCCCGGGCGAGCTCGCCGGCTATCTGATCGTCTACGTTCCCGTCGCGCTCGCGGTCGCGCGCACGGCGCCGGCGCGCATCCTCCGGGCGCTGGCGTGGAGCGGTGCGATCGTCGCATCGGCCGCGTTCGTGCTGACGTTCTCGCGCGCCGGCTACGTCGGGATGGCGGCCGCGGGTGCGACGTACGTGCTACTGATGCGGCGGCGCAACGGCCCGCGCTACGCCGTGGCGATCGGCGGGATCGCGCTCGTCGCCGTCGCGCTCGCGTTCAACGCGCATCACGATCCGTCGGAGAACTTCACCCGCCTCTCGATTTGGCAAGCGGCGCTCGGGATCGTGGAGCGCTTTCCGTTCACCGGCGTCGGCCCGCTCGACTTCGCGCGGATCTATCCGTACGTGCGCGTCCCCGGCGGCGAGCCCGTCGCGCTGCACGCGCACAGCGTCGTGCTGACGTTCGCCGCCGAAACGGGGATCGTCGGACTGGCGGCGCTGGCGTTCGGCTGGCAGCGCTTCGGCGTCGCGCTGCGCCGCCGGCTGCGCGCGGCGCCGGCGCATGACCGCGTCGCGCTCGCGATCGCCGCCGGCCTCGCCGGAACATGGGTGCAAGGACTCATCGATACCGTCACCGTCGTCATCGCCGCGCTGTGGTTTCCGATGACCGCGCTCGCGCTCGCAGCGGCCGGCGACGAACTGGCGGCCGCAGAATCGCCGGCGCGCCGAAGTGTGATCTCCATCGCGCCGGCCGTGATCGTCACGGCCGCGATCCTCGCGGTCTGCGCCACGGTACAGCTCGGCTCGAGCGCGCTGCTCGCCGCGGCCGCGGCGCCGGGCTCGTTCCCGAACCGGCTGCCGCCGCAGCTCGGAATGCGCATCTACGAGCGTATCGCGTCGCTCGCGCCGCTGCCGTTCGTCGAGGCGACGCTCGCCCACGCCGCGCTGCGGCGGCACGACTTGGCGGCGGCGAACGCCGCGGCGCGCACATTGCCGTCCGGGCCGATGCGCAGCGACCTGCTGGCGCAGATCGCGTCGGCGGCCGGCCTCGACGATGCCGCGCAGCTCTACCTCGACGCCGGCGACGACGACGCGCTGCAGCGCTACGTCGGACGGCTGCAAGCGGCGAACCGCCTCACCGACGCCTACGTGCTCGAGCGCCGCGTCCGTGACCGGCTGCTCGCCGCGCGCACCCGTCCCAACGCGGTTGCGGATGCCGATTGGCGGCTGGGGCGGCTCGCCGTGCGCCTCAACCGGCCGAACGAAGCCGCACGCGAGTACGCCCGTGCGATCGCGCTCGCACCGCTCAACGCGAAGTACCTCATCGACGCCGGCCAGGCGGCGCTGCAACGGCGCGACCGTTCGACCGCCGCCGCGTTATTCGCCCGGGCGATCGCGATCGATCCGCGGCGCGCCGGCGAGCTCAATGCGCGGTTGCGCTCCGCGCAGCGGCAGGCAAGCGCCCGCTGAATGAGCCGCGAGCCCGATTGAACCGAGCGGCGGTTGGGCAAGCCTTTTGGCGTATGTCGCGCCGATGCGCGCGCAGCAGAACGACGAGGAGGTATTGAATGGCTGGTTTGATTTGGACGATCATCGTTGTGCTGTTCGTCCTGTGGTTGCTCGGATTTGCGATCCACATTGGCGGCGGCCTTATCCACCTACTACTGGTGATCGCACTCATTCTGTTGGTCTACAACCTGGTCACCGGGCGAGGCGCTCGGGTCTAAAAACGGACGACGGGCGGGGTCACCCCCGCCCGTCGATCGCGTTTATTCCTCCTCGTGCTCGTGCTCGGGCGGATCCTCGAGCGTGATCGGCCCGTCGAACACTTCGAGCACCTCGCTCCCCGCAATGACCACCGCGTCGCGTTCCTTGTCGTAGATCGCCTCGCTCGCTTCCATCCATGCGATCGGGCCGTCTTCTTCTTCGTCCTCGCCGGGCGCGAGGTACGCGAACTCCAGCAGTCCGACCGCCGCGAACGCATCGACGATTGCGGCAGCCGACGGCAGGGCGGCGGTGCGCGCCGCTTCGTCTCCGTCGTCGATCCGGCGCAGCAGCGCCCGCAGCGACTCGGAGAGGTGGTTGCTGAGCTCCGGGTTCTGGAGCGGGTCGGTCTGCGTATCGTCGTGGTTCACGCCGCGGCCTTCGACGCGCATCGGCCGGGCCCATGGAAGCCTTTTCGGCCGACCCCCCGCTCGGACGCATGGAACGCACGGGGCACGGCCTGACGTTGTTGACGCTGAGTGCTTACGATGCTTCACGCACGCCGTGCGCGCGCGCTTGCCGCGACGGCCGTCCTGATCGCCGCGGCGATTCCGCTCGCCCCGCTCGCCGCGACGGCGCCTCGCCCGCACGCCGCAAGCAATGCGGCGAAGAAAACGCCTGCGCCCAAGGCCAAGGCCAAGGCCAAGCCCAAGCAGACGGGCTACCATCCACATAACGGCCCCGCGCCCGCCGACGAATACTTCGGCCGGCTCGGGATGAGCATTCTCGGCGTCCGCAACAAGGTGAAGGATCTCGGCCTGCAGGCCGACGCACATCCCGACCGCGGCGCGGCGATCCTCTCCAACGCGCTGTGGGTCGAAGACGCGATGCGCGCCTGGGCGCGATCGTATCCCTTCGATCGCTGGCTGCCGCGCTATGCGTTCGCGCTCGAGCAGACGTACGAAGAGATCCCCGGCGACGCCGCGCACAAGCGCGCGATCAAGCAGCTCGCATACATCACGGCGTATTTTCCGCAGACCGTCTACGGCAAGGTCGGGCGAGCGAAGCTGGCGCAGGGCATCCGCATCATCGCCGTCGGCGAAGATCCGCCGCCGCAGAGCGAGCTGGAACGGCTCGCCCTCATCGACGGCAAGGTGATCCCGACGGTCCCGCCGGCAGCGACGCCGACGCCGACCGCAAGCCCGAGCCCGAGCCCGGAAGCGAGCGCCTCGCCCGCGATCGTGGTCCCCGACGCGAGCGTAAGCGCGGTTCCGTCGCCCGCAGCGTCGGCCTCACCGAAGCACTAGCGCAAGCCGTCGTACCGGTCGCGGACGAGCCACACCTCCGCGACGCGCCGCCGCTGGTCGAGCTCGCGTTCGGTAGCGCTCGCGACGTTGCCGCCGACGCGCTGGTTCAGCGTCGCGTGCACCAGACGGTGCTCTACGTTGAACCGCAGGCTGACGCGGCGCACGAGGCCGTGCAGCGACTTGCGCAGTGACGCTTTGCGTTCCGCGGGCGTCAGCAGCGCCGGCTCCTGCGTCGCTTCCTCGGCCGCAGCGTGCTCGGGCTCGATCTCACCGCGCGCGAACGCCGCGGGATTGAACAGCGGGCCGAAATCGACGACCCGCGCGTCGGTCGCGCGCGCCGCGATCGCTTCGTAGAGCCCGCCGTCGCCGGCGCGTTCCGCGCGGTTTGCGGCGGCGAGCGCGGCGTCGTCAGCTTCGCGTTCGTCGCGGCCGCGCAGCCCGTGCCGCACGTCGACCGTGATCGCGTGCGCCAGCTCGCGCAGCCGCGCGTCGTCGGGGACGAAGACGTACGCTTCGGGATCGTTCACGCCGTCGATCGTACGGACGAAACGGCCGCAGAACTGGCGGAAGTAGAGCTCGGTGATCACGTTCGATGCGTAGACGCCGACGCGCAAGCGCGGGATGTCGACGCCTTCGGAGACCATGTGCACCGCGACGATCCACGGGTCGCGTGAACGCGCGAACGCGTTGATCCGGTCCGATGCGTCGGCGAGGTCGGAGACGACGATCGCCGGCCGCACGCCAAGCCGCCGCTCCATCAGCGCCGCGATCGCGCGCGCGTGATCCTGATTCATCGCGGCGACGAGACCGGCCGCGTCGTGATGCCCTTCGGCGCGCACCGAGAGCAGCCGCAGGTGCGCGCGTTCGAGGACGTCGCCGATCCATGCGTCCTGCGTCAGCATCGTGCGAAGCCGCTCGGCGTGGTGCAGCCGCTCGCGCAGCGCGGTCTCGAAGGTCGCGCTCATCCGCGTCCCGTCCCGTGCGACCCATTCGGCCTCGCCGCCGTGCAGGGCGAACACCAGCGCCCGGCACACGCCGTCGCGCAAAGCCGCCGCGTAGTCGTAGGCGTAGTCGGCGACGCACAGCCCGCGGTCGTAGCGGACGAACGGGATCGCGGTCCCGTCGGAGCGGAACGGCGTCCCCGAGAGCGCCACGCGGTGGGTCGCGAGGTCGAAGGCGTCGCGCAGCGCCTTCCCCCAGGTCGCATCGTCGCCGGCGTGGTGGAGCTCGTCGAGCAGCACCGCGATGCCGTGCTCGCGATTCGCTTCCCGGCAGAAGTCGCGGTAGAGTTGCGGCGCGGCGCAGACCTGCTGGTAGGTGACGACCGCGCCGTGGACGTCGCGGGCCGGGCGGCCGGCGGCGTTCTGGAACTTGTGGTCGAGGAGGACGCCGGCGCCGACCATCGCCCGCGCGACCTGCGCCTTGAGGTGCTCGCGCGGGACGACGACCAGGACGCGTCCGACCGCGCCGTCGCGGAGCAGCGCGTGGGCGACCCGGGTCGCAAAGCGCGTCTTCCCCGCCCCCGGGGTCGCGACGATCAGTGCGTCGGCGGGCCGCTCCGCGTCCCAGCCGGCAAAGGCCGCTCGCTGCCAGCCGCGCAGGGGCAGCCGCCATCCCGCCAGTCGAGAACCCGCCACAAGGTGCTCGTCGGTTCGGGTCGGCCCACAGTGCCCCTCGGAGGAATCGCGGGGCGGTTTGGGGAGGGCTTTCTTTGCGGTACAGAGTATTCAGAACCCCAATCTCCACTCGCTCCGGAGCACTGCTCGTGGACGTTTCTCGCGCCCTTGCCGACCTCGATGAAGTCCGCTCCCGCCTGGCGGCGGTCCAACGGTTCCGCGGCCTCTCCGGCGCCGCGGCGGTCTGGAGCGGGATCGCGGCGGTCGGCTGCGGCGCGGTCCAGCTGGCGGTCGTCCCGCACCCCGCGACCGCCCTCGACGGCGGCCGGTACGTGGCGCTCTGGATCGCCTGCCTGGCCTTCGCGCTGGCGCTGAACTACGGCGCGCTCGCGCTGTGGCTGATCCGCAACTGGAGCTCGCGGACGCCGACCGAGCTGCGGACCGCCGCGATCGCAATCGCACCGTCGGTCCTCGCCGGCGGCGCGTTCACCGCGGCGCTGGTCGCGCGCGGTGAGCTCGGGATGCTGCCCGGCACGTGGGCGCTGTGCTACGCCCTCGGACTGTTCGCGTCACGCACGATGCTCCCGCGCGGGACGACGACGATCGCCTTTGCCTTCGCGGCGGTCGGCGCGACGCTGCTCTTCGCCGGCGGCACGAACGCGCTGACCTGGTGGGTGATGCCGCTGACGTTCGGCTGCGGCCAGATCGCGATCGGCGTGCTGATCGAGCGCGACGCCGCGGCGATGAAGGTGACGGCGTGAACAACGACGCGCCGTTCGCCTTCAGCGGGCTCGAGCGAATCTTCCACGAGCGCGGACGGCTCGCCGTGTGCGCCTGCCTGGTCGCGCATCCCGACGGGATGCGATTCACCGAGCTGCAGGATGCATGCGGGCTGACCGACGGCAACCTCAATCGGCATCTCCACGCGCTCGCCGAAGTCGGGATCATCGCCAGCGAACGGCTGCGCGGCCGCGGCCGTCCGACGACGATCGTGCGCATCACCGAGCCCGGCCGGACGCGGTTTCTCGCCTACGTCGACGAGCTCGAAGCGGTCGTTCGCGGCGTGCAGCTGCGCGCCGAGTCGGCCTCCTCGCGGTTGGCGGCGCAGTCGTGATCGAACGCGCTCCGCTCGCGACCGGCGCGCCGCGCCACGTCGCGATCATCATGGACGGCAATCGCCGTTGGGCGCGCGCGCACGGCCTGCCCGCGATCGAAGGCCACCGCCGCGGGATCGCCGCGCTCGAACGCGCGGTCGACGCCGCCCTGCACGCCGGGATCGCG
>DASYFS010000369.1:0-3072 GCA_036498305.1 Candidatus Elarobacter sp.
AGCGTAGTTGGTGCCCAGATACGGACGCTCGACCTTGTAGTTGAGCTCGTCGCGGACGTAGCGCCCGAAGGCGCCGACCATCGCGTCGGTCAGCAGATCGTCGCTGGTCGGATCGTACGTCGACGAGTCGTAGGTGCGGTCCAGCTCGGGGCCGCGATAGCGCCCGTCGAGGCGCCCCGTCACGGCGCCGGTCTTCCCCAGCAGCTCGTGCTCGAAGCGCGACGGGTCGATGCGCAGATCGGCGCGATCGATGTAGGCCGGATCGAGCCCGGTGTAGTCGTGCAGCTTGGCGACGATCGCGCGGCGCGTCGTGCGGTCGAGCGTGTCGCCGCGCATCAGCGCGTCGCCGTACGGACCGATCGCGAAGGCGCGCACCTGGTCGACGAACGGGCCGAGATCGAGCGGCGGCCCGGCGACGCGATGGTGATACCACGCGACCGCGGCTTCGGTCGGGAGAAAGCTGAGGTACGGGTAATCTTCGCCCGGGCCCTGACCGTTGTCGAGCGCGTTGAAGTCGATCGCCGACGAGATCAGCGCGACGCCGTTGACCGCAGTACCCGCCTTCTGCAGGTCGTCGACCACAACCGCGGCGCGCATCGTTCCGTACGATTCGCCGAAGAGAAACTTCGGCGAGACGTAGCGGTCGTTGTCGTTGATCCAGCGGCGGATGAAGCTGGTGAACGCCGCGCCGTCCTCGTCGATCCCGAAGAACGTCTTCGGCGTCCCCTTCCCGGTGATCTCGCTGTAGCCGGTCCCGACGGCGTCGACGAAGACGAGGTCGGTCGTGTCGAGCAGCGTGTCGGGATTCGCGGTCGCTTGGATCCCCGGCGGCGGCGGCGACGCGTCGGAGGGGACCGCGACGCGGACGGGGCCGTACGACGCCATGTGCAGCCACATCGACGACGAGCCCGGGCCGCCGTTCCAGAAGAACGTGACCGGCCGCGTGCGCGGATCGGCGCCGTCGGCGGAGTAAGCGACGGAGAAGACGCGCGCGATCTCTTCGTTCTGCGCGTTGCGCAGCGTCGTCATCCCCGCCCGTGCGGTGTACGCGATCGTTCGTCCGCCGACGCTCGTCGAGTGGTGCGTCGTGACGACGTCGCTCGCCGAGGGACCCGGCACCGCGATCGGTGAGGCCGTAGGTGAAGGCGCGGGCGCCGGCGCGGCGCTTGCTGCGCGGGGGGCGGCGATGAGGGCGAGGCCGAACGCGAGCAGCGCCGCTCGATGGAGCGGCCTGCATCTCCGTATTAACACGGAGATAACCTTCGGCGCCGCCGCGCCGCAGTCCCGGTCAGCGCGCCGCGGCGCCTGCGTCGACGGCGTAGACGAACGCGAGCACCTCGGCGACGACCGCGTAGAGCTCGCGCGGCAGCGATTGCCCGACCTCGAGCTTCGCGAGCGCCTGCACCAGGCCGGCATCCTGATGGATCGGGACCTCGTGCTCGCGCGCGATCCGCACGATCTCTTCGGCCGTGAGACCGCGCCCGACCGCGACGATCTCCGGCGGCTCCGTTCCGGCCGGATCGTAGGAAAGCGCCGCGGCCGCCGGACGGTCCGGCGCGTTGCGGCGCGCGTCGTAATAGCGCGGGTTCATACCGAGCGGTCCACCACGGCATCCGGATCGGCCGGCGCGGCCGGTGCGGCGGCGACGCCGACGGTCGAGGTGATCCCGACCGTCGCGCCGATCGCGGCGACGCGATAGCGCAGCGTCTCGAGGCGCGCGCTGAGCTGCCCGAGCGCGTCGCGAAACGCGCGCATCGCCGGCGCCGACTCGGCGCGAACGTCGACGGTGACGTCGCGCCCGACCGTGACGAGATCGATAGCGACGGTCCCGTAGTGCGCGGTGTCGAGGACGAACGCGATGCGGAAGTTGTCGCCGTCGACGCGGCCGCCGCCGGGCTGCGCGCCGTCGCGCGAGACGCTGATCCGCGCGGCCTGCGGCCCGTGCTCGGTCGCGAGCGGGATCGTGAACGCGATCCCGCCGGGGTTCGCCGCAAGCGTTTGCGCCGCGCTGACCTGCATCGCCGTCAGCGCGCTGATCGCGCCGGCGAGCGCGGGCGCCGTCGCCGCCGGCGTCGCGGGGTCGGCGGCCATGACCATCAGCGTTTGCTTCAGGTCGGCGCCGAGGGCGGCGGTGCGTTCGACGACGACCGCCGCCGGCAGTGCGGCGACGCGTACCGGCTCGGCGGTGCTGCCGCTCGGCGCGGTGCGCGCGGGCGCCGGCGAGGTCGCGTCGCGCGGTGCGCTCGGCTGCGGCGGAGCGGTCGGAGGTTGCGGCGCGGCCGCGGCCGCGGCCGGCGCCGGCGCGCTCGGCGGCGACGCGGGCAGGTTCTCCGGCAGCTGCGGTTCGGCGAACCGCGCGGCGGCGAGCAGCGTCGCGAGCTTCGGCTCCGCGCCGTCGACGACGTGCTCGACGTACGCCGCGATCTGCGCCGCCAGCGCCGGCGAGCGCGGATCGATCCGACCGACGAACGGCAGCAACGCGCGCAGCGTCGCGACGTGCGGATCGGCGGCGATGCGCGGAAGCGCGCGTTCGAGCGCCGCCAGCGCGACGGGAAGGCGTTCCGGCTTGTCGAGCGCCATCGTCGCGGCGGCGACGTTGCTCGGCGTCACCGGGAGCCGCAGCGCGCGAAGCAGCGCAACGGGTTCGGCGTACGCCGCCGCGGTGCGCGCGCTGGGAACCGGCGTCGCGCTCGCCGCCGCAGGCGGCACGGCGCGCACCGCGGGCTGCGCCTCGACGGGATGCGGCGCGGCTGTCGCGCGCGTCGCGATCGGCGGCGGCGGGACGAAACGCTGCGCGACGAACGGCGGGATCGTCGTCCGCGAGATCGCGTTGGGCGCCGGCGGAACGGCCGGCGCGGTCGTGCGCACCGGCCCCGCAGTCGGCGGCACGGCAGCGCGCGGCGGCGTCGTGGCCGCGCGCGACGTCGCCAGCCGCGTCTCGATCGACGTCGGATCGCCGGGCGGGGCGACGGCGGCGCGGAGCGGGACGTCGCCCCGGATCGGCGCCGGTTCGCCGGACGACGGTGCGACGTTCGCGCGCGAGACGACGGCCGACAGCGACGCACCCGAACC
>DASYFS010000370.1:0-5759 GCA_036498305.1 Candidatus Elarobacter sp.
CTCGCGATCGAGCGCATCTCGCTCGACGTGTGCCGCGGCGAGTTCGTCTCGATCGTCGGCCCGTCGGGCGCCGGGAAGACGACGCTGTTGAAGACGATCTGCGGCCTGCTGAAGCCCTCGGGCGGACACGTGCTGCTCGACGATCGCCTCGTGACCGCGCCGCCGCCCGCGATGGTGCTGGTCTTCCAGGACTACGCGCGCTCGCTCTTCCCGTGGCTGACGGTCGCGGCCAACGTCGCCTTCCCGTTGCGCAAGAAGTCCCTCGACCGCCGCACAAAGGCCGCGCTGGTGCAGCAGACGCTCGCGGTGGTAGGCCTCGAGCCGTTTGCGGACCGCTATCCCTGGCAGCTTTCCGGCGGGATGCAGCAACGCGTCGCGATCGCGCGCGCGGTCGCGTTCCGGCCGGAGATCCTCTTGCTCGACGAACCGTTCGCCTCCGTCGACGCGCTGACGCGCGCCGAGCTCGAAGATCTCACGCTCGCGCTGCGGGCGGAGTACGGGATCACGATGCTGCTGGTCACGCACGACATCGACGAGGCCGTCTATCTCTCCGACCGCGTCTTCGTCCTGAGCCCGCCGCCGTCGGTGATCGTGCGCGAGATCGCGATCCCGCTGGCCCAGCCGCGCGACCAAGAGCGCACCCGCAGCGATGCGGCGTTCCTGGCCCTGCGCAACGAGATCCATCGCCTGATCGGCACGCACCCCGAGAGGAGTCCCGCATGATGAACCGCTCGACCGTTCTGCACGCCCTCGCCGCCACGGCCGCGGCTGCGGCGCTCCCCGTTCGGGCGCGCGCAGCGGACCCCATCCGCTTCGCGACCATCCCGATCGATAGCGGCGCGCAAGCGTTCTTCGCCGAGGCGCAGCACATGTTCCCGAAAGCGGGGATCGACGCCAAGGTGCACTCGATCCCCAACGGCGCGGCGATCACGGCAGCCGTCGTCGGCGGATCGATCGACGTCGGGTTCTCGAACATCCTGTCGCTCGCGACCGCGCACGAGAAGGGAATCCCGATCACGCTGATCGCGCCGGCCGGGCTCTACCTCGCGAAGGCGCCGACCTCGGTACTGATGGTGCCGAAAGACTCGCCGGCGCGCGACGCGCGTGCGCTCAACGGCAAAACCGTTGCGGTCAATGGGCTCAAGAACATCACCCAGCTCGCGGTGCAGGCGTGGCTCGACAAGAACGGTGCCGACTCGAAAAGCGTGAACTACGTCGAGATGCCGTTCAGCGACATGCCGCTGGCGCTCGCGTCACACCGCATCGACGCCGCGCTGGTCGCCGAGCCGTCCGTCACCGAAGCGAAGAAGAACGCGCGCACCTTGGCGCAAGCCTACGACGCGATCGCGCCGGACTTCCTCATCGGCGGCTGGTTCACGTCGCAGCGCTGGGCCGGCGCCCATCCGGACCTCGTGAAGAAAGTCGCCGGCGTGCTGCGCGAGAGCGCGGTGTGGGCCAACAAGAACGGTGCCGCGAGCGCCGACGTGCTGGCGAGCGCGACGAAGATCGATCCCGCGACGCTCAAGGTCATGGTCCGGGCGGTCTTCGCCGAGCGGCTCGACCCGGGCGCGATCCAACCGCTGATCGACCTGGCCGCAAAGTACGGCTACCTCAAGGCGGGATTCCCGGCGCAGGATCTCATCGATCGCAACGCCCTGACGTGATGCGGTGCGCTACGCCGGCGTGAGGTCGGCGAGCGCATCGCGCGTGCGCGCCAGCTCGCGACGGTACTCGTCGAGCTTGGCGCGCTCGCCGGCGACGACGTCGGCCGACGCCTTGGCGACGAACCCTTCGTTGGCGAGCTTCTTCTCCGACCGCGCCACTTCCGACTCGAGCCGCGCGACGTCGCGCTGATAGCGGTCGCGCAGCTTCGCCGTGTCGGCGACCGCGCGAACGGCGCCGATGCGGTCGCGCAGCGCGCCGTTGCCGCCGTCGTAGGTCGCGATCTCGGCACGCGCGAGCGTCGCGATCGCTTCGACGACGCCGCTCTCGCCGGCCAGCGACGCCGGAACCTCGACCTTCATCCAGTCCTTCGGCGGGATCGCCCACTCGGCGCGCGCGTTGCGCAGCTCGTCGACCTTCTTCACCACCGCGTCGAACGCCGCGGCGTCGTCGGGGAACGACGGGATCTCCGCGAGGTCCGGCCACGAGGCAGTGACGATCGTCGCGCCGTCGTGCGGGAGCGTCAGCCAGATCTCCTCGGTGACGAATGGTGCGATCGGATGCATCGCGCGGACGAACGCGTTGAGCACGAACGACAGCACCGCGGCGCGCGTCTCACGCTGCGAGGGCGCCTTGGTCGCCTCGAGATACCAGTCGCAGAACGTGTACCAGCCGAACTGCAGCAGCGCGTCGGTCGCGACCCCGAAGCGGAAGCCGTCGTACGCCTTCTCGACCGTCTCGACCGTGCGGTGCAGCTCGGTGAGGATCCAGCGATCGGCGAGCGTGAGCTTGTCCGCGGGCGGCAACACGGCCGCGCCCGGCAGCCCCTCCTCGAGCGCGACGGTGTAGCGTAACGCGTTCCAGAGCTTGTTCGCGAAGCGCCGCGCCTCGTCACAGAAACGCTCGTCGAAATGCAGCTCCTGCGACTCGAGCCGCATCTGGCGCAGCATCCCGAAGCGCGTTCCGTCGGCGCCGTACTTCGGGACGAGGTCCTCCATCGGATCGATCGCGTTGCCGAGCGACTTCGACATCTTGCGGCCGTGGATGTCGAAGACCAGCGGCGCGATGAAGACCGTCTCGAACGGGATCTTCCCGACGAAACGCAGCCCCAGCATCACCATCCGGCTGACCCACAAGAAGATGATCTCGCGGCCGGTGATCATCACCTGATTCGGATACCAGTGCGCGAGCTCGGGGGTCTGCTCGGGCCAGCCGAGGATCGAGAACGGCCACAGTCCCGACGAGAACCAGGTGTCGAGCGTATCGGGATCGCGCCGCAGGTCGTCCGTGCCGTACTGCTCGCGCGCGATCTTCCGCGCTTCTTCTTCCGACTCGGCGACCACGACGTCGTCGCTGGGCGTGTACCACACGGGAAGCTGATGGCCCCACCACACTTGCCGCGAGATGTTCCAGTCGCGCAGCGTCTCCAGCCCGGCCTCGTAGGTGCGGCCGAAGCGCTCGGGGACAAAGCGAATCGCGCCGCTGCGATACGCCTCGAGCGCCGGTTTCGCGAGCGGCTCCATCGAAACGAACCACTGCAGCGAGAGCAGCGGCTCGATCACCGCGTGCGAGCGCGAGCTGGTCGGGACGCTGGTGTGGTACGGTTCCTCCTTCACCAGCGCGCCGGCGGCGCGCAGGTCGGCGACGATCTGCTTGCGCGCCTCGAAGCGATCGAGCCCGACGTACTTCGTCATCTTCTGCGCTTGCGCGTCGATCGCGCCGCGGTTTTCGGCGGCGTTCTCGTAGCGCCAGATCGGCGCCGCGATGCGGCCCTCATAATCGATCACGGTCGGCATCGGCAGACTGTGGCGCTGCCCGATCTCGTAGTCGGTCTGGTCGTGCGCGGGCGTCACCTTGACCGCGCCGGTCCCGAACCCGGACTCGACCGCCTCGTCGGCGATCACCGGGATCGCGCGATCGATCAGCGGGAGGATGACGTTCTTGCCGATCAGGTCGCGGTAGCGCTCGTCATCGGGATGGACCGCGACGGCGACGTCGGCAAGGAACGTCTCCGGCCGCGTCGTCGCGATCACGACGCCGTCGCCGCCGTCCTCGGCGCGATAGCGGATGTGCCATAGGAACGTGTCGACCTCGACGCTCTCGACTTCGGCATCGGAGAGCGTCGAGAGCTGCTGCGGATCCCAGTTGATGAGGCGCGTGCCGCGGTAGACGAGCCCGTCGCGATAGAGCGCGACGAAGACTTTGATCACCGCCGCCGAGAGGCCGGGATCGAGCGTGAACCGCTCTCGGTCCCAATCGGGCCCGAAGCCGAGGCGCTGGAACGACTCGTTGATCGAGTTACCGTAGAGCTCGCGCCACTCCCACGCGCGCGCGATGAACGCCTCGCGGCCCAAACCGTCGCGGGTCAGCCCTTCCTTTGCGAGCTCGCGGATCAGGACGGTCTCGGTCGCGATCGCAGCGTGGTCCTGGCCCGGCAGCCAGTCGGCGTTCTCGCCGAGCATGCGATGATAGCGTGTCTCCACGTCCATCGTCGTGTACGTCGAGGCGTGGCCGAGGTGCGCGCGGCCGGTGATGTTCGGCGGCGGCATCGAGATGATGAACGGCGGCCGCGCCGGATCCGGATCCTCGTGAAAGACGTGCGCCGCCAGCGAGCGCGCGTAGAGACGCGGCTCGACCTCGTCGGGATCGTAGGTCTTGGCAAGCTCGGGGCGCTCGGTTCGCACGACGGTTGGGGTCACCTCATGGCAGAAAGGATCAGTCTACCATTTGGGGACCCCGGTCGTCACAACCTCGCCGCGCGGCGAGCCTAGCCGTCCTCACCGTCGGTGATCGTCATCCCGCCGGAGGCCCCGTAGGACGACGGGATCGCGCCGGACTTCGTCCGCGTGGACGTGTCGTCGAGGCGCTCGATGTTCGATTCGTCGACGGTGGTGTCTTCGTCGGCGATCTCTTCTTCGCCGCGAATCGTCTCGGTGTTGCGCTCGGTCAGGCCCGGTTCGTTGTTGGCGGCTTCGTCGCCGTTTCTGGTGCGATCGTCGTTCATGGCGGAATTGTACCCGCCGGCGTCAGCTCGCTCGCGCGACGAACGCCTCCAACTCGTGCAAGCCGGCGAGCGTCACCTCGGGACGCGGCGTCAGCGCTTCGCCGACCGTCCCGGCGCGATTGCACCACGCGACGCGAAAGCCGAACGTCGCCGCGCCCCAGGCGTCCCATGCGTTCGAGGAGACGAAGACGATGTCGCGCGGGGCGCAGGCGAAGCGCGCGGTCGCGAGCGCGTAGACCTGCGGATCGGGCTTGAAGCGGCGCACGGCGTCGACGGAGAGTACGTCGTCGAGCAGCGCGCGCACGCCGGCGTGTTCGAGCGCAGCGCCGGACGAGGACGGCGTGCCGTTCGTCAGTACCGCCCGTGCGACGCCGCGCGCCGCGAGCGCGCGCAGCGCCGCCTCGACGTCGGGATACGCCGGCATCACGCGAAAGACGTCCATGAACCGCGTGCGCTGCGCATCGGTGAGGACGACGCCGCGCAACGCGCAGGTGTGCGCGAGCGCGAGCGCCGTCAGCTCGTCGAACGGCCGGTAGGCGTTCGCCGTCGTGCTCAGCAGCGCATACTCGATCTGCTTGCGCCGCCATTCGCGTACGAAGCCGCTCGGATCGGCGACGCCGGCCTCGGCGATCGGGCGTTCCATCCCGTCGAGGGCGAGCAACGTTCCGTAGAGGTCGAAGACGACCGCCGCGACGGCCACTAGGTGCGGCCCGCGATCGTGCGCTCGAGGAACCGCAGCACGCGCGTCAGCGGGAAGTCCTTTTCGATCAGCGGGCGCGTCAACAGCGTGCGCAGGCCGACGAGCTTCGCGCCCAGGACGTCGGTGAAGAGCTGATCGCCGATCACGATCGTGTTGCGGCGCGGCGTTCCCAGCAGCGCGAGCGCGCGCAAAAAGGCGAAGGGAAGCGGTTTGAGCGCGTTCGGGACGATCGGAATCGCGAGCTGCGCGCCAACCGACGCAACGCGTTCGCTGAAGTTGTTCGAGACGAGCACGAGCCGAAAACCGCGCGCTTTCGCGGCGGTGACCCAGGCGGCGACGCCGGGAGCGAGCTCGGGCTGATGGTACTCGCAAACCGTGTTGTCGAGGTCGACC
>DASYFS010000371.1:0-7677 GCA_036498305.1 Candidatus Elarobacter sp.
ACCGACGCCGATCCCGCTGCCGACGCAGTCGGCGAGCCCCTCCGCCTCGCCGGCCGGGCAGGTGATCGAGCAGGTCACGGTCCCGCCGTCGAGCACGCCGATCCCCGCGCCCAGCGTCAGCCCCGGCCTGATCGCGACGCCTTCGCCGAAGCCGTCGGCCTCGCCGCAGCCCGCCGAGACGCTCGGACCCAACGACTACGCGATCCTCGGCGACAAGCTCAGCGGCGTCGACGCGCCGGGCCAGCCGCGCGACCTCGACGGCAACGTCACGATCCTCTATCAGCAGGGCGTGCTCGGCGGCGACCACGCGCACTACGACGGCAAGCGCTACATCGACATCACCGGGCACACGTTCGTGAAGAGCGCCGACGGCTCGACGACGATGTTCGCCGACGCGGTGCGCTTCGACACGACCACGCAGAAGGCGACGCTGATCAACGGCCGCGGCGAGTCGACCCAGGGTGTCGAGCAAGGGAAGCTCCACTTCAAGGGGACCACGATGGTGACCGACCGCAACGGCGTCACCCACGTGGAGCACGCGAACATCACCACCTGCGAGAACCCGCGCGGCGGATATCACATCGAGTCGAAGACGATGGACATCTACCCGGGAAACAAGGCGGTCGCGCGCAGCAACGTGCTGTATCTCGGCGCGCTCGCGATCCTCTATCTGCCGATCGTCGTCATCTCGCTCGCGCACGACGAGCTGGGCTCGCGCCGCAATCCGGGCTTCCTCCCGCTGATCGGCTACGATCAAGCCGAAGGATTCTGGATCAAGGCGCGCGTCGGCTTCTCGCCGAGCGACACGTACTACGGGTACTACCGCATCGAGGAGTACACCAAGATCGGCCTCGGCCTGGGCTACGTCGCAACGATCAAACGCAAGGACGGCCGGCGGCAGACCGACATCAACTACTTCCGCCAGCAGAACCGCGTCCAAGCCTCGACCAACACCAACCTCAGCGTTCAGGACCAGGAGAATTTTTCGCGGACGACGCGCGGCCAGTTCTCGCTCAACTACACCGGCAACTACGGTCCGCTGACGTCGCTCCCGCCGCAGTACACCCTCAACCTCGCGGTCGACCACGGCACGGAGAAAGGGAACCGCCAGAACTACAGCTTCCAGCGGACCTCGACCGGCTCGATCTCGTCGACGAACAACTACGGGTTCTCCGACCACATGCAGATGTCGCAGAACCTGCAGAACGACGTCTCGGTCTCCTACACCACCAGCTTCACCGGGACGTACTACGGCGTCGCGACGCCGAACAGCGACACGCTGCACTTTCAGACGCTGACGCATTTCATCGGCCGCTCGTACGACTACAGCCTGACCTACGACCGCACCGACTCCAAGCTCGCGAGCACCGTCGAACGCGAGCCGGAGCTGCAGATCCGCCCGCTGCAGCCGCTCTTCCCGATGGAGAAGCTCGTGCCGGTCACGGCGCAGTACACGCTGGGCATCTACAACGATCCGACGGTCAACCTTCAGACCAGCCGCGGCGAGGCGAAGCTGCAGTTCGGACCCGCGCTCGCGCACTTCCTCGCCAGCGACTTCAACGCGACCGTCTCGGTGCAGCAAGACTACTACGGGACCGGCGACGAGAAGGCTCAGATCTCGCAGCAGGCCACGATGACGACGCCGTTGTGGGGCCACCTGCAGAACACGATCTCGTACAGCGACTCGCACGTGAACGGCCCGCTCGCCGAGCCGTTCACGTTCGACCCGCTCACCAACGGGCTCAAACAGGCCAACGACGTCCTGCGCATCTACAACGGCGACATCTACACGTTCTCGCTGACCGGGACGACGTATTTCAACCGTCAGGCTCAGGCGGTCGGCTACCAGCTCCAGGCGCGAACGTCGCCGCGCTCACAGGTGCTGCTCTCGGGCAGCTTCCTCCCCGGATCGGGCAACGGGTTCGATCGCACCAGCGTGCAGATCGCGACCCCGTTCGGGTACAAGAGCGACCTCCAGATCGCGACGTTCGTCGACTGGAAGAACCACATGCGCCTGGAGAGCAAGAACATCTACTACCGGCACATCGTCGGCGACTGCTACGAGCTGCGCGCGTCGTACAACCAGGACCTCAAGCAGGTCTACTTCACGATCACGCTGCTCGCGTTCCCGTCACAGGCGGCGAACTTCGGGATCGGACAGTCGGCGTCGCTCGCCTCGGTCATTCCGGGCAGCTTGACCAACCCGGCATTCACTCTCGGTGCCGGCGGGTACACGCCGTAACGCCGCCTTCGGCACAAGGAGCGCGAACGAATGAGCACCCTCACGCAGCCATGCGAATACGCCGAGTGCAACTGCACGGTGACCGGGCGCACCGCCGGCGCGAGCTACTGCAGCGACGTCTGCGAGAGCCGCGACTCGACCGACGAGGAGATGGAGTCCACGTGCGAGTGCGGCCACCCGCCGTGCGACGCCGAGTGAGCCGCTAGGGCTGGCTCCAAGCTTCGAAGCCGGCGATCTGCGCCGCGGGTTGCTGCGCCGTCGCGTAGCCGGCGGGCTTGCGGTACACTTGATCGTTGACTTGGCCAGCCGTATCGAAGGTGAACCCCGGATACGACGTGTCCGCAGGACCGTTTCCGAGCGAATCGACGGCGACGGGGTTCCCCTGCGCGTCGCTGGTGACGCTGAAGATGTTGATCGTCCACGTCGTCGACGGCAAATAGAAGTACGGCGGGCACGACTGCCCGACCGGATGCGGCGACGGCGCCGGCGTCGGCTGGCCGGGATTCGGGTTGATCGGCGACGGCTGGTCGACGATGCAGCGGTTGAAGCGGATGTCGAAGCCGTTCACGGTCCCGTTCGCGCTCAGCGGCGTGAACGTCACCGTCCCGGTCGCGTAGGTGATGTTGATGTGCCCGACGGTGCTCTGTTGCGAGGTGTCGAGGAAGTACTGCGTGAGCACGGGCGGATTGACGTAACCGGGACCGCCGGCGACGAGCCACGAGAACGACCACTCCTTGTAGTTGGAGTTCGTTCCGTTCGCGATCGGGACGACCCCGTCGCCGTGGGCGTTGACCACGATGAGGTATTGGTACTGCGAATAGTCGGGGACACCGACGACCTCGAAGCGAAACAAGGACTGGCCCGACTGAACGATGTTGTTGCCGGTACCGTTCAGCCCCGTCACTTGGTGCCCGCACCCGGATAGCACGATCATCATCGCAACCAACGCACCCACTCGCCGCATACCGCTCGCCTCCGTGACCGTTCGCTCGACGGTCCTGTCGCTTCTGTGCGCGCTCGCGCTGCATTGCGCCTTCCCGCTCATCGGTTGGTGGTGGATCGCTCCCCTCGCATGCGCGGGTCTGACCGCGGCGTGGTGCACGCTCTCGCCGCGGCGGGCCGCGCTCGTCGGCTACGCGAGCGGCATGGTGTTCTTCAGTCTGGGATTTTCCTGGTTCGGCGAGACGGCCGGGTCGCTACTCGGACCGGCCGCGCCGCTGCTCGATCTCGCGCCTGCGGCGATCGAGTCGATCGCCTTCGCGCTTGCCGCGACGGTGACGTCGCTCGCCGCGCGGCGCTGCGACGTGCGGCTCGTCCCGATCGTCGCCGCGGCGGCGTACACGATCGCCGAGCTGCTGCGCTCCTCGGGCGTTCTCGGTGTCCCGTTGGAACAGCTCGGCGTCGCGCTGATCGACTCGCCGCTGCGTCCGCTCGCAGCGTATGCCGGCGTCTACGGGATCACGTTCGTCACCGCGCTGCTCGGCGCGGTCCTGGGGTGGTGGCTGCTCGACCCGCGCGACCTGCGCCGCGGCGCGACCGCGCTTGCCGCATGGTTCGCCGTCGTCGCGTGCACGGCCGCGGCGTGGGCGTTCTGGCCGGCGCGCTTCCATGCGGCGCCGGCGCGTCACGTCGCAGCCGTTCAGGGCGGGATCGCGCAGACGCTGAAGATGTCGTCGCAGGGACTCCAGACGGGGATCGCGCGCTATCTTGCGCTGACGGCGTCGCTGCGTACGCAGACGGTGAAGCCGACGCTGGTGTTGTGGCCGGAGACGGTGATCACCACCGTGCTCGACGCGCCGCAGAACGCCGGGCTCATGCGGCGCATCTCGTCCCTGTCGCGCGAGCTCAACGCGACGCTCGTCGTCGGCAGCTTGGCGCAGCGTCCGAACGGGATCGCGAACGCACTGTTCTTCTTCGAACCCTCGGGCGCGACCGCCGTCTACGCAAAGGAGCAGCTCGTTCCGTTCGCGGAGTACGTCCCCGGGCCGGCGTGGCTACGATCGCTGCCGTATGCCGACCAGATCGGGATCTACGCGCCGGGAACGAACGCGCGCGAGACGTTCGACGGCGGCGTGACCCCGATGATCTGCTGGGAGTCGCTGTTCACCGACATCGCGCACGACCGCGTCGCCGGCGACCCGTCGCTCTACGTCATCTCCACCGACGACGCGTGGTTCGGGACGACCGAGTTCCCCTACGAGCACGCGATGGCGGCGACGGTGCGCGCGGTCGAGACGGGACGCTGGGTGCTGCGCGCGGGCGCGACCGGGATCAGCGGGATCGTCGCGCCCGACGGAACGTGGACGCAGCGCACCGCGCTCGGCGGCCCCGCGATCGTCACCGGCGACGTCGGCGCGCCGTCACCCGCGCCGTACGCCGCGCTCGGCCCCACGCCGATCACGGTCGCGCTGCTCCTCGCAGCCGCGCTGCCGTTCGTGCGCCGGCGGAGCGCCGCATGACGCGCGCCGGCTGGCGCGTCCCCGTCGCGCTCGTCGTCCTCGCGTTTCTCGCGTGGGTCGGCTTCGAGATCGGCCGCGCCGGCAACGACATCGCGGTGCAGCCGATCCAGCAGGCGTCGAAGCTGACGAAGGGATCGGTCAACGGCAAGCGCGTCGACGGGCGGTCGTGGTCGCTCGACTTCGACTCCGTCTCGATGAGCCCCGACGGCACCCAAGCGACGATCACCAAAGTGCGCGACGGCCGTCTGCACCGCGCCGGCAAGCCCGACGTGCTGATGCAAGCCGACGACGTGACCGTGAACCGCGCGACCAACGACTTCTTCGTCCGCGGCCCGGTGAAGTTCATCGAGCCGATGGGTGAGGGGCGCACCCGCACGTTCACCACCGTCGGCGCCCGCTACGTCGGCGCGACCCGAGTCCTCCAGCTCGACCACTCCTCGACGATCACCGACGCCGGCGCGACGATCGTGGTCACGAACATGACGATCGACTTCCGGACCGGGGACGCGAAGCTGGGACGGATCGAAGGCGAGCGACCGGGAAACCTCAAGTGATGCACCGTTCGTTCGTGCTCTTGATCGCCGCGTGCGCGTTCGCGCTCCCCGCCGCCGTCCGCGCCGCGGACGACCCGACGAAACCGCTGAGCGCGCTGGAGCGGCGCGGGTTCGTGACCGATCGCGCGACGGCGGAACGCGCGATTTCCTTCCGGCCGTTCGTCCCCGACCGGTCGCCGAGCGAGGTCGCGCTGATCCCGCCGTTCCACGGCGGACAGCTCTCGAAGTACGAGGGGATCGCGTACGAGTACGGACGGCACGGCCGCTCGTGGATTTTGCAGCAGTGGCCGCAGAACGGCGGCAATCTGTCGGCGTTCGCACCGCTCCCGCGCGAGCAGAACTGCAGCGACGTGCACGCGATCGGCGGAAAAAGACACCCGCGCGGCGTCGCTTGGACGACGCCGCGCGGGCTCGCTTTTTCGCTCACACCCGACGGCGGAGCAGATCCGCGCACGATCGTCGCGGAGTTCCGCCGGCTCGTGAAGCTCGGCGCGTGCCGGTGACGGACGCGCGGCGCTCAGCTCTTCGGTTCTTCTCCCGCAGCGTTGCGCTTCGCGTCGGCGATCAGCTTCTTCACCTTCTGACCGCCTTTGTGACCGATCTGCTCGTAGAAGTTCGGGCCGTACTTTTCTTTGACGACCTTGCCGCCTTTTTGGCCGATCGATTCGTAGAACTCGGCCCCGTGGCGCTCACGCGTCGCCTGGCCGCCCTTGCGGCCGATTTCCTCGTAAAAACCCGAGCCATAGCGATCGCGGACCGTATCGCCGCCCTTTTTCCCTGCTTCGCGTACCGACATCTCGCCGTCGACCTTGTCCGCCTTCGGCTTGACCGCAGGCTTCTTGGCGTCGGCCATAGGTCAGCCGCTCGTTTTGGTCGTGCGCTTGAGCTTCTGGCCGCCCTTGGCGCCGATCTCTTCGTAGAACGACGGTCCGTACTTGCTCTTCGTCGCCTCGCCGCCTTTGCGTCCGATCGCTTCGTAGAACTCGGAGCCGTACTTGGCTTTGACACGATCGCCGCCGCGTTTTCCGGCTTCGCGTACGCTCATGCCGCCGCCGTTGGTCGTCACGTTTTCGTTGGTCGCCATGTTGACAAAAGTCTCCCTGAGCTATCGGCCCACCGACTGCCTCGTACCCAGCGAAAGCTAGGTTAAACGGTGCTCTGGACGATCTTCGAAGGGCCACGTGTCCTCGACGGAAGCGGCGGTACGCCGTTCGTGACCGACGTCGCCGTTGCGGACGGCCGCGTCGTCGCGATCGGCGACCTGTCGGACCGGGACGCTCACGAGCGTCTCCGGTGCGACGGGCTCGCGCTCACGCCGGGGTTCATCGACGTCCATTCCCATTCCGACGAGCTCTGGCTCATCGACGGACGCTGTGAGGGAAAAATTCGTCAGGGCGTCACCACCGAGATCGGCGGCAACTGCGGGACCTCGGTCGCCCCGCTCTTCGGCGCCGCCCTCGAGAAGAAGCGCCGCGAGGCGCGCGATTACCGTCTCGAGGTCGGGTGGACGACCTTCGACGCCTTCTTCACCCTGGTCGAGCGCGAGGGCGTCGCGCTCAACGTCGCCTCGCTCGTCGGTCTGGGGACGACCCGCGCGTGCATCGCGGGCGCCGAGAACCGCCGGCTCGACCGCGACGAGATGATCGCGCAGGAGCGGCTCGTCCGCGGCGCCGTCGAGGAGGGCGCGCTCGGCGTGTCGAGCGGCCTCATCTACGAGCCCGGGCGCTACGCCGATCTCGCCGAGCTGGTCGCGCTCTCGTCCGCCGCGCGCGTCGCCGGCGCGCCGCGATACGTCTCGCACGTCCGCAACGAAGGTGACACGCTGGAAGAAGCGATCGACGAGGCCCTCGCGGTCGGCGAGCGCGCCGAGGTCGCGGTGCAGTGCTCGCACCACAAGGCGGCGGGGAAACGCAACTGGGGGAAAGTGCACCGCACGCTGGGCGCGATCGACCGCGCTCGCGGCCGCGGGCTCGACGTCGCGTGCGACGCGTACCCGTACGTCGCGTCGTGGACCGAGCTCGCCACCATCCTTCCCGCGCGCGTGCGCGACGGCGGCGACGCGGCTGCGCTCGAGCGCCTGCGCGACCCCGAACAAGCGACGGCCGCGGCGTTCGAGATGGACCTCGCCCGCGATCCCGCGCTGGGCGGTGACGGCTGGGACTCGATCCTGATCACCAACGTCGCGAGCGAACGCAACGCCGGCGTCGCGGGGATGCGCGTGAACGAGATCGCGGCGATGTGGCGCATGCTGCCGTCCCACGCCGCGATCCGGCTCATCGCCGAAGAGGAGATGCGGGTCGAAGCCGTCTTCTTCTCGATGAGCGAGGACGACGTCGCCGCCGTCTTCAGCGCGTCGTTCTGCTGCGTCGGAAGCGACGCGTCGGCGCGTGCCTTCGAGGGGATCACCGCGCGCGGCGTCCCG
>DASYFS010000372.1:0-8810 GCA_036498305.1 Candidatus Elarobacter sp.
TGCGAGTTGCGCTTCGAGGCGGCGGCGGCCGCGCATGATGCGGGAGGCGGCGGTGCGCAGGGGGATCCCGAGCCGTTCGCCGACGGCACGCGCCGTCAGACCGCCGAGCGCGTGCAGCGCGAGCGCAGGCTCACGCTGCAGTAATTGGACCGCCCACCCGTCGCCGAATTGGCGCAGCGCCTCGTCTTCCGCCGAGGGTGACGCGTCCGGCGCCGGCGCCGGGACGGTGCGCGTGCGGCCGGCGGCGATGTTCAGCGCCTTGCGGCGCGCGATCGTCGTGAGCCAGGGCAGCGGGCTGCGAGCGTCGTCGAAGCGCGCGCGGGCGCGCCACGCTGCGAGAAACGCATCATGCAATGCGTCGTCGGCATCGTCCGGGTCGCCGGTCAGGCGCGCGGCGACGCCGCGCACGGCGGGCGCGTACCGTTCGTACCAGGAGCCGACGTCGGGAGAAGGGGCGATTGTGCTCATGGGTGCAACATGTTATACTCATCAAAAGTGGTACATGTCAAGTAATGCGGGCCGCGCCTGGCAGGCGTTGTTCGAAGTCTTCAAGTCCCAGAAGCATCACGCGCAAGCGGCGCTCGCCGAGCTCGACTTGACGATGCAGACGGCACACGCGCTCACCGCGATCTCGCATCAGGGATTGACGATGCGGGCGCTCGCCGACGAGCTCTCGTGCGACGCCTCGAACGCGACCGGGATCGTCGACCGTCTCGAGACGCGCGGGCTGATCGAACGCCGTGCCGACCCCGACGACCGCCGCGTGAAGCGCGTCTGCCTCACCGCGGCCGGAAAACGGATCCTCGAGAAGGTCGAGGCACGATTCTTGCGGCCGCCGCCGGCGATCGCGGCGCTGAGTGCCGCCGATCAGCGAACGCTGCTCGCGCTCCTCGAGCGCGTCCTGGCCATCGCCGAAGCGCAGCGACTCGAAGAAGGCGCGTAGCGGCTCAGCTCGCTTCCGGGAGCCAGCCTTCGAGCGCCGCCACCTCGCCGACGGTCCGGCCGGCGTAGTTCTTCACCATGACGCGCGCGTGCGGACGCAGCTCCTCGCGCGCCGCCGGTTCGAGGACGCGCAGCGCGTCCAGCACCGCAAGCATCGCCGGCGCCGTCGCGCGGCGCGATCCGTCGACGACTTTGAGCGCGACGCCGAGCCCGGCGTCGAGCAGCGCGTCGCAGTGCACCGCCTCGGCGCCGGCCTTCGCGACGATCCGGCCGGCGCTCGCGCGCATCAGGTCGGTGTCGAAGCGCCCGGTCCCGGCGACGTACCACGGTTCGTTCGTCATCGCGGCGCCGCAACGCGCCAGCGCTCGCGCGTCGTCGTCGGCGAGCCGCTCCAGCGTCGCGAACCGGGCGAACGCGACCGCCGCTTTGTGCAGCGTCGTCGCGTAGACCGGGATCCCGCAGCCGTCGACGGCGAGCTTGTCGCCCTCGAACGTGTCGTCGCCGACGCGCTCGCAGAACGCGATGATCTTCTGCTGCGCCGGGTGCGACGGTTCGAGATAGCCGTCGAGCGGCGCGCCGAGCACGCGCGCCAGCGCGAGAATCCCGGTGTGCTTTCCGCTGCAGTTGTGGTGGAGCGGCGTCGGGGCCTCGCCGCTAGCGGCCAGCGCGGCGGCCGCCGGCTCGTACGACGGCGGATGAACGCCGCAGCGAAGATCATCGACGCTCGCGCCGATCCGTTCGAGCATCGATGCGACCAGCGCGACGTGCTCGGGCTCACCGTTGTGCGACGCGCACATGATCGCGAGCTCGCGGTCGCCGAAGCCGAACGCTTCGAGCACGCCGGCGGCGACCGACGCCGCCGCGATGAACGGCTTCGCCGACGATCGCAAGAAGACGGGCGTCTCGACCGTGCCGACGCGCAGTACGATCTCGCCGTTCGGATCGGCGACGCACGCGGCAACCTGGTGGACCGACTCGACGCGCGGTCCTCGCCGGACCGCGACGGCCGGGACGCCGGCCAACTCCCAGAACATGACGGGGAGGGCGCGTTTGTGGCCGCGTCGGCGCACCCCTCTCCGGGTACCTTCGGGGCATGGAGAGCAGCACGTCGGGCATCTCGATTCGGCCCGAGGTCGTCGCCGAATTTCCCGATCGGTGGCCCTCGGGAATCGCGCCCGCGCGCGACGGCCGGATCTTCGTCAGCTTCCCGCGCATCGACCGTCCGCCCGAAGGCGCGACGCTCGCCGAGATCATCGACGGCACGGCCGTCCCCTATCCTGACGAGCTGGTGAACGCGCTCGACCCGACCGACGCGGAGCACCGCTTCGTCTCGGTCCACGGGATCGCGCTCGCACCCGGTGGACGACTTCTCGCACTCGACACCGGCGCGCAGACGTTCGATCGCTGCGATCCGCGCGCCGCGAAGCTGTACGTGATCGATCTCGACCGCAACGCGATCGTCCACGGGATCGGCTTTCCCGCCGACGTTTGCCTCCCGACGTCGTATCTGAACGACCTCGTCGTCGACTACACGCGCGGCAAAGCCGGCTGCGCGTACATCAGCGACTCGTCGCCGGCCGGACCGAACGGGATCGTCGTCGTCGATCTCGACAGCGGCGCGTCACGGCGCCGTCTCTCCGGCGATCCGTCGGTGCGCGCGCCGCAGCGTCCCGGTTTCGGGATCGGAACCGAATCCGGTCCGCAGCCGGAACGCGCCGGGATCGACGGGATCGCGCTCTCGCCCGACGACGGGCGCCTGTGGTGGACGCCGCTGGGGTCATACGATCTGTTCTCGATCGACACCGACATCCTCACCGATCCGCAGCTCGACGACGCGTCGGTCGCGCGGCACGTCGTCCGTTACGACGCGCGCGCGTTCGCGAGCGACGGCCTCGATGCCGATCGCGAAGGCCGCATCTACTTCACCGACGTGACGCACGGAACGGTTCGGCGCCTCATCCCGAGCGAAGGGCGCTTCGAGACGCTGCTGCACGGCGAGCACTACTTCGCGTGGCCCGACGCGGTGAAGCTCGGACCGGAACGGCTGCTCTACGTCAGCGACAGCCAGCTCGACCGCCGTCCCGAACGGCACGGCGGCGGAGACCAGCGTCAGCCGCCGTACCGGCTGTATCGCGCGGCGATCGACGCCGACCCCGCGCAATACTGACGAATCGCGGTTAGTGCGTTTGGCGCGCCGCGGGGGCCGCGGCGGCCCGCGGCGCGACGGGCGCCGACCGCATCACTGGTGCGGCGGGCACCGAGCGCATCGCAGGCCCGGGCGCGCTGCGGTACGCCGGCTGCGTGCGGTAGACGTTGGTCTGCGATTGCGGCGGCGGCTGCGCGTAACGCGTCGCCGGCGCGGTCGTGAGCACGCGCTGCTGCTGTCCCGCACCGAGCGGATAGCGGCGGTTCGGCTGCGTGCCGGCGACCGGGGCGGTGCGCCACCGGTACGGCTGACCGTTCCACGCGTGTCCCTGGAACGGCTGCTGCACGATGACGACGGTGTTTCCCCAGCCGTAACCGAGGCCGAGTCCGAACGCCGGACCAAAACCGTAGTCGAAGCCCGGATACCACCAGCCCGGCCCGTAATAGGTCGGCGACGGCGCTTCGCCGCTATATGAGTACGGCGTGTCGATCTCGGTCGCGTCGAAGTACTGGCCCGCGTTGTGACCGATCACCGTGACGCTCATCCCCGCTTCAAGCGTCAGCCCGCGCGGGTTGATGATCGTCCCGTGACGGAGCTGCACGTTGTCGACGAAACCGCGGTCGTCGCGGATCGTGAGGTGAAACGCATCGTCGACGCTTTGAATCCGTCCGGTGATCGTCTCGTCTTGCGAGGGCGCAGGGCGGGCATACGACGGAAGATCTTGCGCGCCGGCTACCCGCGGCAGCGCGCCCCCGCCGGCCGCGAGGGCGGCGGCCAGAACGATTGCGAGCGGGATCTTCACCATGGCACCCTCTATCGTACCCTGTTGGGCTGCGGCGCCCCTGAGGAATCTCTGGGAGCTACGCGAGAGCAGGCTCGAAAACGTTCGCTTCCTGCTCCGCGAACAGCGGATTAGACAGATACCGTTCACCGGTGTCGCAGCCAATCGTCACGATGAGCTTGCCGGCGTTCTCGGGCCGGGCCGCCACCTGGAGCGCCGCCCACACGTTCGAACCGGCGGAGATCCCGACCAGAATCCCCTCTTCGCGCGCGAGCCGCCGTGACGTCGCGATCGAGTCGTCGAACGACGCCTTGATCACCTCGCTGTAGACGTGCGTGTCGAGGATCGAGGGGATGAAGCCGGGCGCGAAGCCTTGCAGCTTGTGCGGACCGGGCTGACCGCCGGAAAGAACGGTCGACGTGTCCGGCTCGACGGTGATGACGTTGACGCCGGGCTTGCGCTCCTTGAGCAGGTGACCGGCACCGGTAACCGTTCCGCCGGTTCCGACGCCCGCGATGAAGATGTCGACCTTGCCGTCGGTGTCGCGCCAGATCTCCTCACCGGTCGTGCGGTAGTGGATCTCGGGGTTCGCGGGGTTGTCGAACTGGCCCGGCGAGAAATACTTGGCGGGATTCGACGCGACGATCTCTTTGGCGCGTGCGATCGCGCCCTTCATCCCGTCGCTGCCGGGCGTCAGCACGAGCTGCGCGCCGTACGCCTTGAGGAGGTTACGGCGCTCGACCGTCATCGTCTCGGGCATCGTGAGGATGCACGGGTAGCCCTTGGCGGCACAGACGAAGGCGAGCGCTATCCCGGTGTTGCCGCTGGTCGGCTCGACGATGACCGAGTCGGGGCGCAGCTTTCCGTCGCGCTCGGCCGCTTCGATCATCGCAACGCCGATGCGGTCCTTCACGGAACCGGCCGGGTTCATCGATTCGAGCTTGACCAGGATCTCGGCGCCGAGCCCTTTGTTCAGCCGCGGAATACGGACGAGCGGCGTGTTGCCGAACGTGTCGGCGATGTTGTCATATACGCGCACGTTGGCCCAAACACGGCCCTCGCGGTAAAGGGTGCGGCCCGCGCTGACACCGAACAAACGTTCGCCCGTGTTCTCGCTCGCCGAGAGGTCGCTCTACGTCGCCGACCTCGACCTCTGGATCGACTCGATGCGTCCGCGCGCCCGCTGCTATGTCTCCCACGGGCACAGCGATCACGCACGCGAGCACGAGACGATCGTCACGACGCCGGCCAACGCCGCCGTGTGCCGGAGCCGCTTCGAACGGGCCATCTCGCGTTCGAAGCAGACGTCGTTGCTTCCCGAACGGCCGCGGCCGGCGTGCGACTTCGAGGAGCATCGCTTCAACGAGCCGTGGGACGAAGGCGAGCACCGCCTCACGCTGTTCTCCGCCGGCCACGTTCTCGGCAGCGCGCAGCTGTTGATCGAAGGCGAGAACGGCCGCTTCGTCTATACCGGCGATTTCAAGCTCGCGCGCTCGTACACGTGCGAGCCGCCGGAGGTGAAGCGCTGCGACGTGCTGCTGATGGAGTGCACGTATGGGCGGCCGCAGTACGTCTTTCCGTCACGCGACGAGGTCGAGGAGAAGCTGATCGGCTTCGCGTCGAGTGCGCTGGCCGACGGATACGCGCCGGTGCTGATGGCGTATTCGCTGGGCAAGGCGCAAGAGGCGATGGCAATCCTCGGCAAGGCGGGGATCCCGGTGACGGTGCACGGCGCGGTGCACGCTATGGCGAAGGTGTACCGCGAGAACGGCGTGCAGCTTCCGGAGTACGAGCGTTACGATGCTGCGACGTATGACGGCACGCGGGCGCTGATCTGGCCGCCGTCGGGGAGGACGATGCCGAAGGCGCTGCGCGACAAGCCGGTGCGAACGGCGATGCTCTCGGGGTGGGCGCTGGATCAGAGTGCGGTGTACCGGTATGGGGTGGATGCGTGCATTCCGCTTTCCGATCATGCGGACTATGAGGCGCTGCTGCGGTATATCGAGCTGGCGCAGCCGTCGCGGGTGCTGCTGAACCACGGGTGGCGGGATTTCGTGTTCCGGCTGCGGCGAATGGGGATCGACGCTTCGTATCTCGACGCTAACGAGCAGCTCGCGCTGTTTTAGCGCCGATGGCGAAGTAAAAAGGGGAGTGCGCCCGCTCCGTCATGGCGAGCTTGTCGAGCCACCCTCGTCGTTGCGCCGCGCGAAGTCGCGGTGCAACCCCTAATCTCGATCGTCAGCCTGGCGGGGTCGCGCTTCGACTTCGCTCAGCGCAACGACGAGGGTCCCTCGACAAGCTCGGGATGACGAGCCTAGGCGAAAAATTCGCGGAGAGCCGCGTACGTCTCGTCCGGGTTCTCTTCAGCCAAAAAGTGCCCGCTGTCGATCGGGCCGCCGCGTACGTCGTCGGCCCAGTCGCGCCACACGCCGAGCACGTCGTACCATTTCCCGACTTCACCGCGACCGCCCCAAAGCGCGAGCAGCGGCGCCTGGATCTTCTTCTTCCCGCGCTCCGCTTCGTCGAGCTGGTAATCGTAGCTCGCGCCGGCGCGGTAATCTTCGCACGACGCGTGGATCATCTCCGGCGTCGAGGCGTACTTCATGTACTCCGCCTGCGCTTCTTCGGTGAACACGGAGCGCCGATTGGGCCGGTTCTTATAGAAGAACAGCGGGTCGGCGCCGATCAGCGTCTCCGGCAGCGGGTACGGCTGCGCGAGAAAGAACCAGTGCCAGTACCCCAGCCCGAACTTCATATCGGCGCGACGGAAGTGCTCCCCGGTCGGAATGATATCCATCACCGCAACCTTGGCGATGCGTTCGGGATGATCGAGCGCCAAGCGGTATGTCACGCGCGCCCCGCGGTCGTGCCCCGCGACCATGAAGCGCTCGTGCCCGAGCGCGCGCATCACCGCGACGCAGTCGCGCGCCATCGCGCGCTTCGAGTACGGCTCGTGATCCTCGGTCGTCGGCGGCCCTTTGCTCTCGCCGTACCCCCGCAGGTCCATCGCGACGACGCTGAACTCGCGCGCGAGCCGCGGTGCGATCAGGTGCCACATCACGTGCGTCTGCGGGTAGCCGTGCAGCAGCAGCAGCGGCGGGCCGCTGCCGCCGTGGCGCACGCGGATCTGCGCCTCGCCGGTGTCGATCCGGGTCAGCGTGAAGCCGTCGAACACCTCAGCCTTCGCCGATGTCCCACACGAGGCCGAGGTCGCGTTTGGCGAAGGCGCGGAACGCAATCAGCGTCTCGGTCGCCGCGATCCCGGCGTGCGAGGCGATCTTCTCGGTGACGAGGTCGCTGAGCTGCTCGTGCTCGCGGACGCGGACGATCGCGACGAGATCGTACGGCCCGGCGACGCTGTAGCATTCGGTGACGCCGTCGATTGCGAGCAGCTCCTCCGCGAGCGAGCGGACGCGGCCGGGTTCGACGGTCATCAGCACCAAGGCGGTGATCACGCGGCCGGTTTTGCCGCGGAGGCGAAGGCGGCCTCCGCGTCGACCGTACGGCGGATGACGCGCAAGGGGGAGTTGGGAATCTTCACCGTCGCGATGATCAGCGTCGCGGCCGGCTTCTCGATCCGCAACCTCCCCTCGATGGCCGTCGTCGGCTGGTCGCTGATCTTCTGGTACGTGCTCGCGATCGCGCTGTTCTTGTTGCCGCTGGCGCTCGTCGCCGCGGAGCTCGCGGCGGCGTGGCCGGAAGACGGCGGCGTCTTTGCCTGGGTCGACGAGGCGTTCGGCGAACGGACCGGCTTCATGGCCGTGTGGGCGGTCGTCGTGGAGAACATCCCCTGGTATCCGACCGTGCTCGCGTTCGTCGCCGCGTCGGTCGCGTACGGCTTCGCGCCGGCGCTGCAAGACAACCGCTGGTACGCCGCCGGCGCGATGATCGCGACGTTCTGGCTGGTGACCTTCGCGTGCACGGCCGGCCCCGTGACGGCGGCGCGGCTCGCATCGTACGGCACGCTGCTCGGCAACGTCGTCCCGGCGGCGGTGCTCATCGTGGCGGCGGGCGCGTGGATCGCTGCCGGAAAGCCGCTCGCGCTCCCCGCATTCGCACCGGCGCTGCTGTGGCCGGTGTGGGACGGCGGGACGCTGCCGCTGGTCTCGTCGCTGTTGCTCGCGTTCACCGGGCTCGAGATGTCGGGCTACTTCGCGCTTCAGGTGCGCGATCCGCAGCGGGACTATCCGCGCGCGCTCGGGATCGCGATGATTGCGATCGGCGGGCTCTCGATCTTCGCGACGCTGGCGATCGCGCTGGTGATTCCGGCGGAGAAGATCAGCCTGAGCGGCGGCGTCGTGCAGACGTTCGCCGCGATCCTGGGTCCGCTCGGCGCGCCGTGGCTCGTTGCGCCGCTCGCCGCGCTCGTCGCAATCGGCGCGCTAGCGCTGATGGGCGCGTGGCTTATCGGGCCGCTGCTCAGCGTCGCGACGATCGCGCGCCGCGGGCTCTTACCGCCGATCTTCCGCCGCCTCAACGCGCACCAGGTCCCGGCAGCGGTGATGGTGTGGCAGGCCGTGCTGATCACGATCGTCAGTGCGGCGTACGCGTGCATCCCGTCCGCGAACGCCGCCTACTGGATCTTGACGGCGACGACGACGGCGCTGCTGGGCTTCTATTATCTGCCGATCTTCGCGGCGGTGATCCGGCTGCGCTACACGCAGCCCGACGTCGTGCGCCCGTTCCGCATCCCCGGCGGGATCGCGGGCGTGTGGATCGTCGGCGTCACGGGCTTCGCCGCGACCGCGTTCGCCGTCGCGATCGCGCTCGAGCGGCCGAGCACCGTACCGTACGTCTCCGACGCGACGTACGTCGGCGCGATGATCGTCTTCGCGCTGCTCTGGATGACCCCGTGGGCCGTCTACAGCCTCTTCCGGCGAATGGCGTGGCGATGATCGAATTCGCGCGCACCTGCGCCGCGATCGCGGCGACGCCGAGCAA
>DASYFS010000373.1:0-4070 GCA_036498305.1 Candidatus Elarobacter sp.
CGCGGAATCAGACCGCGGGGCTGCAGCACCTCTCCTTCGAGGTCGAGGACGTCGAGGACATCTTCATCGGAAAAGAACACCTCGAACGCGTCGGCGCGTACGAGCACATGCGCGGGATCGGCCGGCACTTCTTCGCCAGCCAGATCTACGACTATTGGCTCGATCCCTGGGGCCGGATGCACGAGCACTGGACGAGCTCCGAGCGCTACACCGCCGCCAGCCGCGCGAACCGCATCATCTTCGGTGAGGCGTTCATCGCCAAGTACGGCGAGCACGCGCCCGAGCGCTTCATCAAGCACGTGACGCCGTGAAGCCGCACGCCGGCCTCTGGGCGCTCGCCGCGATGACGGCGCTGCTCGCCGTCCCCGTCGCCTACGGCGCCGACGATGCGCTGCCGGACTGGGCGCGTCCGACGCCGCCGCCGGTCGCCGTGCCGCGTCCGGCCGACGATGGACAACCGCGCACCATCCCCGGCAGCACGGTCTCCTACACGCAGAAACAGATCGACAACTCGCGCATGGCGAAGGACTGGTTCCCCGCGACGCACCCGCCGATGCCGCCGATCGTCGCCGGTGCCGAAGACGCGAAGGTCTTCGCGTGCGCGCACTGCCATCTCGTCAACGGCAACGGCCATCCGGAGTCAGCGGCGCTCGCCGGGTTGCCGAAGAGCTACTTCACCGGTCAGCTCGCCGCAATGGCGGACGGTTCGCGAAAGGCGATCGGGCCGATGAACCGCATCGCGGCGGCGCTCTCGCGGGCGGATGCAGAAGCGGCGGCGACGTACTTCACGCAGCTCAAGCCGACGCCGTGGGTGCAGGTCGTCGAGACGGCGACGGTCGCGCCGACATTCGTGCGCGACTTCATGCGGCAGCCGGTCCCCGGCGCCTCGCCGGAGCCGCTCGGTCACCGCATCATCGAGCTGCCGCAGGACGTCGCGCGTGTCGCCGATCGCGACCCGCGCGTCGGGTTCGTCGCCTACGTCCCGTCCGGCAGCATCGCGGCGGGTCGTGCGCTGGTTGCAGGCAGCGGCGCGACCGCGTGCGCGGCTTGTCACGGCAGCGGACTGCACGGCAACGCCGGCGTGATGGGCGGCGTGCCGTGGATCGCCGGACGCTCTCCGGTCTACGTCTACCGGCAGCTGTGGGACTTCAAGCACGGCGCTCGCAACGGTCCGGCCGACGCGCCGATGAAGGGCGTCGCTGCGAACCTCACCGACGATCAGATGATCGACATCGCGGCGTACCTCGGGACGTTGCGCCCGGAAGGCACACCGCAGTAAGCCGCCGCCCGGAAACCTCCGAAGGGAATGTCAGACAATGTGGAAACAGACTCGGACGCATCCTGCCCTAGTCCAAAGCTGCGGGGAAACCAATTGAATACGATCAGACGCGCATCGACGGCGCGAGCGGCGTTCGCGCTCGCTCTGTGCGCCCTCGCGCCGGCCGCGGCATCAGCGGCGAACTACCCGGACAAGCCGATCCAGATCATCGTTCCGTACAGCGCCGGCGGCTCGACCGATCTCGTCTTCCGCGTTCTCGCCCAAAGCATGTCCAAAGATTTGGGACAGAGCATCATCATCATCAATCAGCCGGGCGGGGCTGGTGCAATCGGGATCAGTCAGGTGGTCAAGGCAGCTCCCGACGGCTACACATTCGGCGCCGCGACGCTCTCGTTCGCTGCCAACAAGTTCTACCTCAAGACAAAGCTGCCGTACGATCCGCAGACCGATCTTGAGGCCGTCACGATGGCGACCCGCAGTCCTGAGGTGCTCACCGTAGGGAAGAACGTTCCTGCGCACTCCGTCGAGCAACTGATCGAGCTTTCGAAGCACAAGAACGGCGGGATCAACTTCGCGTCGTCGGGTGTTGCGAGCGACGGCGAGCTCGGCGCGGAGCTCTTCGCCTCGATGAGCGGCACGAAGATCACGGTGATCCCGTACGGCAGCACCGGCGCCGTGCCAGCGATCGTGTCGGGACAAGTGCAAGCCCTCTTCGGACCGATCCCGTCGTCGCTGCCGTTCGTCAAGTCGGGCGACTTGGTGGCGCTCGGCGTCACGAGTCCGGGCGACGATCCGTCGCTCCCGCACGTCGCGCCGATCGCGAAAACCGTCCGCGGCTTGGAGCTGTACTCGTTCCAAGGTCTCGTCGCGCCGAAGGGCACGCCGAAGGAGATCCTCGAGCGCGTCCAGGCGGCGGTGAAGAAATCGCTGTCGGATCCGAACGTCAAGGCGACGCTGGCGCGCATGGGAGCGGAGCCCGTCGGCGATACGCCCGATCAGTTCGCGGCGTTCCTCAAGGGTCAGTTCGCCCTCTGGGCGCGCGTCGCGTCGAAGTTCCAAGCAACCGTACAGTAATCGTCAAGGGAGTCACACGTGGGCATCTATGGTCCGAAGGCGACGATCGGCTACATCGGTCCGCCGCGCACGAACGAAACGGTCTTGTACGAAGCGATGCGGATCGCGCCCGAAGGCGTCGCGTGGTGCTGGTCGACGATGGGGCTGCCCGAATTCGGACAGTATCAGTTCGACGACGCGCTCAACGCCGCGACGATCTGCGCCAAGGAGCTCGCCGCGCGCGAGGTCGACGTGATCGTCGTGACCGGGATCCCGCTGATGACCTCCAAGGAGACGGGCTACCACGAGCGGCTCGAGCAGGAGCTCTCCGACGCGATCGGCGGGACGGTCCCGGTGACCTCCGATGTCCGCTGTTCGCTGGCGGCGCTGGCGGCGATGAACATGAAGCAGATCGTCCTCGCGTCGATCTATCAGCGGTACATCCAGGATAATGTCATCCGCTACTTCGGCGGCTACGGAGTCCGTGTGCTCGCCGACGTCGCGCTGGAGTATGCGCTAGCGGACTGCATGAAGAACCCGACCTGGGACACCGCGCCGGACGCGATGCTGCAGGCGTACGCGAAGGCGCCTGAGGCCGACGGGATCTTCGTCGGCTGCACGCAATGGCCGGTCGTCGGCGGCGTGCCGCGGGTGGAGGAGCAGATCGGCAAGCCGGTCGTCTCGCACATGGCGTCGATCTTGTGGGGGGCGCTCGCGAAGATCGGCGTCGACGGTTCTCGCGAGGGCTACGGCCGTCTGATGCGCGAGTGGCCGGCGTGGTCGGAGCCGAAGCTGGCCGCACCGGCCGCGTGACCGTGCGCGACGTGCTGGGCGGCGCGCTGTTCTTCGTCATCGGCGCCGCGATCGCGATCTGGAGCCGCATCACGCTCTCGCTCGGAACGTTCGATCAGATGGGACCCGGGTTCTTCCCGCTCTGCTTGGGGATCATCCTCGCGGTCATCGGGATCGCGATCGCGGTTCGGCCTGTGCGCGCCGCGCTTCCTCTGATCGCGGGGCGTCCGGAGTGGCGGGGCTGGCTGTGCATCATCGGCAGCGTCATCGCGTTTCTCGTGCTCGGGCGGTTTCTCGGCCTCGTCGCCGCGACGTTCGCGATCGTGTTCATCGCCGCGCTGGGTGACCGGAAAAACTCGGTGCGCGACGCGTTCCTCTTGTCGGCGGCGATGTGCGTCGTCTGCGTCGTCGTCTTCTCGTGGGCGCTGCAGATCCAATTTCCGCTCTGGAGGTTCGGCTAACCCGTGGAAAGCGCGCTTGCCGGACTGTGGTCCGGCTTCGGCGTCGCGCTCCAGCCGGAGAATCTCCTGTGGGCGTTCATCGGGGTGCTCGTCGGCAACCTGATCGGCGTGCTGCCGGGTCTCGGCCCGCTCTCCGCGATCGCGATGCTGCTCCCGGTAACGTTTCCGCTCGGGCCGATCCCGGCGATCATGATGCTCGCCGGGATCTTCTACGGTTCGCAGTACGGCGGCGCGATCGGCGCGATCTTGTTGAACCTTCCGGTTCACCCGCCGCATGCGGTAACGTGCATCGACGGCTATCCGCTGACGAAGCAGGGCCGCGGCGGGGCGGCGCTCGGCATCGCGATGCTGTCGTCGTTCTTCGCCGCATCGTGCGGCATCGTCGTGATGATCTTCGCTGCTCCGCTCCTCGTCCGAGCCGCGACGAGTTTCGGCGCGCCGGAGATGTTCGCGATCATGCTGGTCGGCCTGACCGCGGGCGGAAT
>DASYFS010000374.1:0-2529 GCA_036498305.1 Candidatus Elarobacter sp.
GGTGAGCGCGCGGGCGCCGGCGCGGAAGCGATCGCCGCGGCCGTCGCCGTCGGCCGCGAGACCGAGCGGCGCATCCTCGCCGCCGTCGGTGACGAGGCGTTCGCGCGCGCCTGGGACGTCGACGCGATCGGCGGCCGCTTCGGCGCCGTCGCCGCCGCCGCGCGGCTAGGCGGCCTCGACGCAGCGACGACGCTCCACGCCATCGGGATCGCGTCGACGCAGGCGGCCGGGACAGCCGCCGAACGCGGAACGCCGGCCGGCGCGCTGGCGATCGGCAAGGCCGCGGCCGACGCGCTCGAGGCGGTCGCGCTCGCGCGCCACGGCTTCACCGCGCCTGCGCATCCGCTCGAAGGTCGCCGCGGGTTCGCCGCGCTGCTCGCGGACCGCTTCGACGCGGCCGCGATCCTCGGCGATTAGCGCTTCAACGCGCGCAGCGCCGCGAGCGTGTTCTCGACGTGCTTGGCGGGGTCGAGGCTCGTGTAGGCATAGCTGATCGTCCCGTCCGGCGCGATCACGTACGACGTGCGGTTCGCGTACGACCCCGCGAGGAACGCGTCGTAGGCCTTCGCCGTCTTCAGCTCCGGATCGGAGGCCACCAGAAACGCCGAGCGGCAGACCTCGGTCGAGAACCGCTTCTGCGTCTCGATGTCGTCGCCGCTGACCCCGATCAGGGTGGCGCCGAGCTTCGCGTACTCCGCGACGTGCTCGGAGAACATGTGCGCCTCGACGGTGCAGCCCGCGGTGAACGACTTCGGGAAAAAGTAGAGGACGACCGGTCCCTTGGCGAGCGCCTCTGCGAGATCGACGGTCTCGACGTCCCCGCCCCTGGCGGCGGCGAGGCGGAACCGCGGTGCGCTGACGCCGTGCGCGAGATGCGCGGAGACGCGGCGGATGCCGACGACACCGACCACGGCGACGACGGCGACGATTGCCAGAACCAGAGCGGCGATGCGGTGCATGCAGTCCCCTTCAGAAAAACTCGCTGGACCCTTGCCTCGCCGGCCGAGAAGGTGGCGACGCGGCCGACTCCTGCCGAACACAAGGTATCGGGCCTGCGTCGCCCAATACCACCCGCAATTACTCCCGGAGTGCCGTCTGACAGCATGATCAAACTCCGCGGCGTTTCGCTTGTGTACCCGAACGGGACACGGGCGCTCGACGACGTCGATCTCGAGATCGAGAAAGGCAGCTTCGTCTTTCTGGTCGGCCATTCGGGCACCGGAAAGTCGTCGTTGCTGAAGCTTCTCTATCGCGAAGAGCTGCCTACCCACGGCGAGGTCTTCGTGGACAACATTCGCGTCGACACGCTGCGGCGCGGCCGCGTTCCGAAGCTGCGCCGCAACATCGGCGTCGTCTTCCAAGACTTCAAACTGCTCTCGCACAAGACGGTGTGGGAAAACGTCGCATTCGCGCTCCAAGTGACCGGGACGCGAACCCGCGACGTGATGCGGATGGTCCCGCGCGCGCTCGACCTGGTCGGGCTCTCGCACAAGAGCCGGATGTTCCCCTCGGAGCTCTCCGGCGGCGAGCAGCAGCGCACCGCGATCGCGCGCGCGCTGGTCGGCAACCCGAAGCTGCTCCTGTGCGACGAGCCGACCGGAAATCTCGATCCGTCGAACACGACCGAGATCATGGAGCTGCTCCAGCGCATCAACCTCAAAGGGACGACCGTCCTGGTTGCGACGCACAACCAGGCCGTCGTCGACCGCATGCGGCGCCGCGTCGTGCGGCTCGAACACGGCAAGATCCTACACGACGATGAGCGAGGCTACTATTTCCGTGGACTGGGGCAGACTGCGGTTCTTCCTGGGTGAAGTAGGAACGAACTTCACCCGTAACGCCGGCATGCAATTCACCGCGATCGGTACGGTCGCGGTCACGATCGTGCTGCTCGGCGCGTTCCTGTTCGTCCGCGAGACGCTGCAGACGTTCGGTAGCGGCGTGCTCTCGCAGATCGAGATCGCCGTCTATCTCAAGGACGGCGTCGGCGACGACAAGGCGAAGGAGATGTCGGCCGCGTTCGCCGCGGACAAACGGATCTCGCACGCCGTCTACGTTCCGAAGGCCGAGGGCATCAAGCGGATGCAGGCCGTCCTCGGCAAGGACTTCGACACCTCGCTGCTCACCAGCAACCCGCTTCCGAACACGTTCCACGTGCAGGTGAAGAACGCCGACGACGTGCCCGTGGTCGCCGCGAAGATCGCCAAGGATCCGCGCGTTGCGAAGACCGACTACGCCGCCGACACCGTGCAGAAGCTGCTGAAGACCGCGGCGATCCTCGGCCGCGCCGGGATCGCGCTGATCGCGTTGCTGTCGATCTCGGCGGCGATCGTGATCGCCAACACGATCCGCCTGACCGTCTTCGCCCGCCGCCGCGAGATCGCGATCATGCAGCTCGTCGGCGCGACCAACATGTACATCCGCATGCCGTTCATCGCCGAGGGGATGCTCGCCGGCGTGCTCGGCGCGGGGATCGCGATCGGCGTGCTCGCGCTCGCGCAGGCACAGGTCGTCCCGAAGCTGGCGCAA
>DASYFS010000375.1:0-4233 GCA_036498305.1 Candidatus Elarobacter sp.
CCCTCGGTCGGAAGCTTCGCGACGTAGTCGTCGAGCCAACCGATCGTCACCGCGAAGCCCTGTACCGCGGCGGCGTCGGCGACTTGGCGCGCGGCGTCCTCCGACGTGCCGAGGTTCGAGCCGAACAGCACCAGCAGCGGCGTGCCGTGCTGCGGCACCGCGGTGGGCGCCGCGACGACGGGAACGACAGGCTCCGATGCGACGGCTTTCGCGACGCCGTTGCGGTGCACGCGTGGGCGAACGCGGATCAACAAGCCGTCGGGTTTGACGGTCAGCGTCTCCTTCAACCGCAGCGCGTACCGGGTGTGATCGATCAGCCGGAAGCGCTGCAGCATCATCCCGATGACGAGCGTCGCCTCCTGCATCGCGAACTGCCGCCCGATGCACGCACGCTGCCCGTTGCCGAACGGCTTGTAGGCGTCCGGCGGCCGCGCGCGCTCGCGCTCCGGCGCGAAGTTGTCGGGGTCGAACAGCTCGGCGCGCTCGCCCCACACGGCCGGATCGCGATGGAGCATCGGCAGCAGCACGAGCACTTGCGAGCGTGCTTTGAGGACGTACTTCCCGCCGACGATCTCGTCGGCGTACGGCAGCAGCGCGAAGGCCGGCGCCGTCGGCCACAGCCGGAGAGACTCTTTGAGGATGCGGTCGATGTAGGTGAGCCCACGCACCTGCTTGATCGTCGGCTTCACGCTCGGGTCGGTGCCGAGCACGCGGTCGACCTCCTCGTACGCGCGGGCGAGGACGTCGGGGTTGTTCAGCAGGTAGTAGGTGGCGAACGACAGGAGCCCGCTGGTTGTCTCGTGGCCGGCGATGAGAAACGTGATGATCTGGTACCGAATGTTGGTGTCGTCGAGCCGCTCGCCGGTCTTGCGGTCGACGCCGGCGAGCATGTAGTCGAGCAGATCGTTCTTCGCGTCGTCGCCGCTGACGGCGCGCTCTTCCTTGCGCTCGCGGATGATGCGGTCGACGATCCCGTTCATGAAGTCGGCGTCGCCGCGCAGCTTCGCCTTGCGGCCGGGGTGCATCAGGTCTTCGAGCGGGAGGCCGCGCTGGTGCATCGCGATCTCGAGCGCGTCGACCATCGCGTCGACGAACGGGTGGTTGTCCTCGCGATAGAACGAGTTGAACCGGTAGCCGAACCCGCACAGCCCGATCGTGTCGAGCGTCAGCGCCGTCATGTCGTGCACGACGTCGACCTCGGCATCGGCGTTGAGGCGCTCCCACTTGAGCATCAGCTGATCGGCGACGTCGAGCATCATCGGGTGATAGCTCTGCATCGCCCGGTCGCCGAAGTTGGGGAGCAGGATGTTGTGCGCCTTCGACCAGTTCGGCTCGCTCGTGTACGCCGTGAACAGCCCGTCGCCGGCGATCGCGCGCACGTTGTAGAGCGCACCGCGCACCGACTTGTCGAAGCGCTTCTCGTCGAACAGCTCGGCGGCGAGCGCGGCGCTCGAGACGACGGTGAACGGTTTCCCCATCATGTCGAGCCGGTAGATCGGTCCGTACTCGCGCGCCAGCGCGATCAGACTCTGAACCGGGCCCTGGGTGTCGAGGTCGGTGACGTTTCCGAGCACCGGCTTGCGCGGCGGGCTCGGGATCGGTACGGTCCGATCGGCGACCTCGCTCACGCGGCGATCCCGTAGGCCGCTTCGAGCTTCGCGAGCTCGTCCGGAAGCATCCGCGCGATGACGTCGACGTCGGGGACGACGTTGGCACCCGCGATCAGGCCGAAGTCGAGGCTGTCGACGTAGCCGTGGACCGTGATGTTGAGCGCCTGGCCGTGAATGGGGATCGACATCGGGTAGACGTGCTCGATGCGCGCGCCGGCGACGTAGAACGGCGTGCGCGAGAAGAACACGTTCGAGACGACGACGTTCATCGGCGGCGGAATGCGGTCGGCGAGCTGCGCGCGGCCGACGAACACCGCGAGCAGCTGGAGGAGCATCGGCGTCCCGAACGTCGGGACGTCGGCGAAATGCGGGACGAGCGCGCGCAGCGGGTTCGCGAGCTCCTTCGACGCCGCCGCGCCGCTGACGATCGCTTCGAGCCGTTCCTTGGGATCCTCGACCGTCGTCGCGAGCGGGACGACCATCCCGAAGACCTGGTTCTTCATCTCCGCGTCGCCCTTCTCGCGCGCCGAGATCGGCACGAACGCGGTCAGCGTCTTGCCCGGCAGCGCGCCCAGCTCGAGGAGGTAGCGGCGCAGCACCGCGCTCGAGAGCGCGAGCACGACGTCGTTGACCTTCGCGCCGGCCTTCGCCGCGACGGCCTTCACCCGCGGCAGCGAGACGGTGATCCCCGAAAAGCTGCGCTCCGACGAGATCGTCGCGTTGAGCGGCGTCGCCGGAGCCGAGAGCAGATCGAGCGCTTTGAGCGACTCGGGCTTGAACGCCGCGGCGACGGCGTCGGAGTATGCGGCCGCGATCGAGCCGAGGTTCGCGCCGAGCCGCAGCGGCCATTCGATCGCATCGAGCGCCGCGTCGAAGAGCACCGACGAGAGATCGGTCTTGCGGCTGCGCGGGAGCGTCGCGGTGCGTTCGCTCGCGGCCGCGGTACTGGTCGGCGGCGCGTGCGGCGGCGGGTTCGGCGAGGACTCGTACAGGATCTCGGTGAGTGCCGCGCCGGCACCGCCGTCGATGAGCGCGTGGTGCATCTTCGAGTAGATCGCGGCTTGACCGTCGGGGAGGCCGTCGAAGACGTAGAGCTCCCAGAGCGGCCGCGCGCGGTTGAGGGTCTTCGCATGCAGCCAGCCGGCGAGGCGTTCCGCCGTCGCGAGATCGTGCGGAGCCGGGAGCGCGCCGCGCAGCACGTGGCGGTTGAGGTCGAACTGCTCGTCTTCGGTCCAGCTCGGCCGGTCGATCTCGAACGGCGTCGACGCGAGCTTCCAGCGCAGGCTCGGCGCGCGGTCGAGGCGCGCGGCGATCATCCCCTTGAAGTCCTCGTAGAAGTCGCCGTCATAGCCGTCGGGCAGCTTCACGATCGTCAGGCTGCCGACGTGCATCGGGCACTCCGACGTCTCGGCGAACAAGAACGCCGAGTCGACCACGGAGAGCTTGCGGATCGTGTCGCTCATCGTTCCGCCCTTCATGAAAGAAATCTGCGGGGCGATTCCCTTTGGCCGCATGGTTTGGGCCGGCCTTTCGCCGAAAGTGCGTGGTTCATGGGCCAACCCGCTGCGAAGCTCGGCGATCGGGTCGTCGGCCTCGACAATCACATCGTCCTCGTCCCGGGGCCGGACGTGCCGGTCCCGGTGGCGTTCGCGTTTGACGGAATCATCGACGGCGGCTGCAGCAGCAACGTCACGATCAACGGCCGCCCCGCAGCGATGCTAGGCAGCACCGCCACGAACGAGCCGCCCCACATTTCGCCCTCCGGCCCGTTCGTAATTCCGCCCACGAACAAAGCGACGATCGTGAATGGTAGCGCGTTCGTGAGGATCAACGGCAGGCCCGCCGCGCGCGCCGGGGATGCCGCCGACACGTGCAACGACGTCGGGCCGCTCCCCGTCGGGAAGGTCGTCGCCTCGTCCACCGTGCTGATTGGCTGACACGATGCCCGAATCTCAATTTTTTGGGAAGCACCGGGGCGTCGTCGTCGACAACGCCGATCCCGAAAATCTCGGCCGCATCGAGGTGATGCTGGACGTACTTGGGTCGAGGACCGCTTGGTGCATGCCGTGCGTCCCGTATGCGGGTGAGAGCCTCGGCTGGTTCTTCATCCCCGAGGTCGGTGCGCACGTGTGGGTCGAGTTCGAGCGCGGCGATCCTTCCTACCCGATCTGGACGGGTTGCTTCTGGGCCGACAAGGCGCCGCCCGGAGCGACGCCGGCCCGCAAGACGCTGAAGACGCCGACGACGACGCTCGTGATCGACGACACCGATCCCAAGAACGGCGTCTTCGAGCTCGATACCACAGCCAACGGTCAGACGCTATCGATAAAGATCGACAAAGCCGGGATCACGTTGACGGCCGAAACCGCAAAGATCACGATAGCGACGAATGAAGCTGCGATCGAGCTCAGCGGAGGCACCATCACGCTCTCCGGTTCTGCAATCAATATCGGATGATCAGCCGCGGCATGGAGGAGACGTGCTGAGGTGTTCGTGCGGGCGCGCCGCACTGACCGTGTTCGGTGAGCCCATCGCATGCACGGTGTGCTATTGCGACACGTGCCAGGAGGGAGGGCGAGCGCTGGAGGCGCTGCCGAACGCGCTGCCGGTCCGCGAAGCAGAC
>DASYFS010000376.1:0-10052 GCA_036498305.1 Candidatus Elarobacter sp.
CGCCGCTGCCGCACGTCGTCGGGTCGAGCGTCAGGGTGAACGAGGACGTCCCCGTCTGCACGGCCGTGAACTGCTCCGCCTGCTGCGCCCTGGTGAAGAACAGCGTCGGCTGGTTCCAGTTCGGATCGGTCGAGCTGCCGCCGGTCGACGCCGAGTCGATCGTGGTCCCGGTGAAGGTGATCGACGGGACCGGCGTCGGGCTCGCCGTCGCAGTCGCGGTCGCAGTCGCACTCGGCGTCGGGCTTGCGGTCGGCGTCGGCGACGGCGTGGGTCCCGGCGTGCAGCCGGAGCACGGCGTCGGGCTCGGCGTCGGTGTCGGCGTCGGCGACGGCGTGGGGCTCGGCGTGCAGCCGGAGCACGGCGTGGGGCTCGGCGTCGGTGTCGGCGTCGGCGACGGCGTGGGGCCAGGCGTGCAGCCGGAGCACGGCGTCGGGCTCGGCGTCGGCGTCGGGGTCGGCGACGGCGTGGGGCCGGGCGTGCAGCCCGAGCACGGCGTCGGCGAGGGCGTCGGCAGCGGCGAGTTCACGGTGAAGAACACGAAGTCGTAGGTGACGCCGGCCTTCAGCGTGATCGTCGCCGGCTGGCCGCTGAACGTGTAGGTGTGGCCGTTGAGCGACGCCGGTCCGGCGATCACGGTCCATCCGCTCTGCGGGGTCGGGGGCGCGTAGTACGCGATGTACGCGTACGGCCCGATGCCGAACGGAACGGTGATCTTGAAGTCCGGGACGAGATGGAAGGTCACGTCGACCGGCAAGGTCACGGTGAAGAACACGACCGAGGTCGTGCCGCTCCCATTGATGTTGCTCGGCAGCCGTTTGACGTTCTGCACCGTCGGCGCCCCGCTGGGAAGCGCCGTCTGCATCGTCACGACCGCGTTCGCGGTCGTCGAGCCTGCGGGAAAGGTGATGTCGGAGGTGATCCCGCCGGTGATCGGTCCCAGGTTCGCGTCGACCGTTCCGTTCGGGTTCACCATCACCGTCGCGGTCGCGGACGTCGGCACCGAGGGCGGCGCCGTCGGATACACCGGGGCCGGAAGGCTGTTACTGCCGCCGCATCCGGCGATGAACGCCACCAGCGCAGCTACGGCCGTCCCCGCCAGGACGTTGCGAAGTCTCACCGATCTGACGTGGCGATTCATCTACCCTTACCCCAAAGCAAGCGGGACGGTACGAAACCGCCGCTTCAGCGACGTACAACGCCATGCCGAGGCACCCCTCTCTTGGCTCGCGGGGGTTAGCGCGATACCGAACGCGCGATCTCGCGCTCCACGTCGCGCGCTTGGAGGTCGCGCCGGCGGTCCCACAGTTTTTTTCCGCGCACGAGCGCGAGCTCGATCTTGACGCGCCCGTTCTTGAAGTAGAGGCGCCACGGAACCAGGGTCAGCCCCTTCTCGGCGGCCCGCCCGGCGAGCCGGTCGATCTGCTCGCGGTGGAGCAGCAGCTTGCGCGGCCGGCCCGGCTCGTGATTGAAGTGCGAGGCCTCCTTATACGGCGGGATCGTCAAGTTCATCAGGTACAGTTCGCCGTCTTTGAGCCGCGCGAACGCCTCGTTGATCGAGACGTTGCCGCGCCGGATCGACTTGATCTCGGTCCCCAGCAGCGCGAGGCCGACCTCGAGCGACTCGAGCTTCTCGTACTCGTGGCGCGCGCGCCGGTTGTCGAGCGACGGCTCCGGTGCCCTCTCGGCGCGCTCCGCCGCCTTCGCGGCGGTGCGCACCTGCTTCATCCGCGCCATCAGGCGTCGCCGGCGGCGTCGGGGATCCCGAACCGTTCCTTGCCCAGCGGACCGCGCGAGACGAACGAACCCTCGGCGGAGGCGAGCAGCGTCCCGTCGGCGAGCGAGACGTCGCCCTCGACGGCGATCACCGCGCGCCGCTTCCACCGCACGGCGCCGCGCACCACCAGCGGAACGCCGATCGGGACCGGGGCGCGAAAGCGCAGCTCCATCGACGCCGTCACGCCGCGCTCGCCGATCCGTCCGCACGCGTGCGCCATCGCCTCGTCGAGCATCGTCATCACGATCCCGCCGTGCGCGACGCCCTTCCAGCCCTGGAAGCGTGCCGGCAGAACGATCTCACAGCGGACGTGCTGCTCGCCGTCGGGGACGAACGCCATGTGCATGCCGTCGGGGCTCAGCGGCCCGCAGGCAAAACAGTAGCCGTCGTCAATCGTCGCTTCGCTCATCACTTCTTCTTCTTCGCCGCCGGCGAGGGCGACGCGCTCGGCGCCGGCGAGCTCTTCCCGTAGTCGCCGGCGTCGATCTTCTTCAGCAGCGTACCCGCGTATGCAACGTCGGTGCCGGCGCTGATCGACGCGCGCAGGACGCGGCGCGCGTCGTCGGGCTTCTTCTCGTCGAGGTAGATGCGCGCGAGCAGCGTCAGCCCGTGCTGTCCCGACTCGCCGACGTGGCCGACGTCGGCCTGCAGCCCGCGCGTCGCGTACGAGATCGCGGCGTCGTACTGCTTGAGGTCGTGGAGCATCGAGGCGATGTGGAAGTAGATGTCCGCGTAGTCGGGGACGAGGTTCGGGACGTCGATCACCGTCGTCAGCGCGCGCTGCGGATCCTTGAGGTCCTCTTGATAGATGAGCGCGAGATACTCGCGCGCGAGGACGTTCTGCGGATCGGCGCCCAGCGCCGCGACGAACTCGGTCTTCGCGCGGTTGGTGCTGCGCTCGCTCTCGCGCATGATCCCCAGCCCCGTGTGCGCCGCTTGCGAGGCGGGTTCGAGACCGACGGCGACGTTGAGCTCCTCGCGCGCGTCGAGGTTGCGGTCGCGCCCGGTGAGCGACGCGAACAGGTACGAGAAGGCGAGCTTCACGTGCGCGAGCGCGCTCTTCGGACTGTGCGCGAGCTGCTCTTCCTCGACGTCGATCAGCGCGCCGAGATCGCCGGGCTGCTGCGCGGCCGCGGCGTTGAGCATCGCCAGCGCGAGCGTGTTGTCGGGGATGACGGCGAGCGCGTCCTCGAAGTCGCGCTTCGCGCCGGCGAAGTCGCGGGCGTAGAACGCGCGCAGCCCGTGGGCGAGCGGCGTCGTGAACGCGGCGACGACGTAGTCGTCACGCGGGGGCGTGCTCTTCGGCGCCGGCGACGCCGCGCACAGGACGATCGCGCACGCCGCCGAGGCGAGCGCGAGAAACGGGCGCTGCACGTCGCCTAACGGCCGACGAGCAGCCGGCGCGCCAACGCGTCGGGAAGGTGCGCCGAGGCGATCTTCGCCTGCACCTCGGCGATCGGATACTCGACGCGTTCGACGCTGATCGTCTTCGCCGGCGCGTCGTAGAAACCGAACGACGCACGCGGGTTCAGATCGCGCGGCTGTCCGACGCTCCCGACGTTGACCAGATACCGGTAGCCGTCGCGCAGCGCGACCGTCCCGCCCTGCTGCAGGTGGGTGTGGCCGATCGCCCCGTCGGGCGCGAGCTCGTACACCTCGGCGATGTGGGTGTGGCCGATGAAGATCAACGGCGCGTCGGTCGCGGCGAACGCGCGCGCGGCGGCAGCCTTATCGAGGATGTACTCGAAGTAGTTCACCGGCGCGCCGTGCACGAGCAGAAACTCCGGCATGCGAATCTCATAGCCGAGCTGATCGAGCCACGCGCGGTTCTCCGGCGTCAGGACGCCCTGCGTCCACTTCATCGCCTCACGAGCAGCCGGGTTGAAGTACGCCAGACCGTAGTCGTCGATCGCCGCGACATCGTGATTGCCGAGCACGGTCGCAGTCTGCCGCGAACGAATCTTCTCAACACACTCGTTCGGCTGCGGACCATAGCCGACGATATCCCCAAGGCACAGGACGGCGTCATCGTCCCGGATCAGCGCAAACGCGGCATCGAGCGCTTCCAAGTTCGAGTGGATATCCGAGAGGACCGCGTACCTCACCGGGCCGCCTTCTCGCGAACGAGGTCGAGTGCCTCGCCGAAGCGGTCCGCGAAGGCGGCGCGTTCGTCGGCAGTGCCGACGGTCACCCGGATATAGCCGTCGAGCGGCGGCGCCCACGGTTTGCGGACGAAGACGCCGAGCTCCAGGAGGGTCGCGACCATCGCTTCGGCCTCGGGCTTCGTCCCGATCTCGATGCAGACGAAATTGGTCGCCGACGGCGGCGCGGCCAGGCGGTGCGCGGCGGCGAGCGCGCGGTATTCGTCGCGGCCGCGCGCGACCTCGGCGATGACGCCGCGCAGGAACGCGTCGTCGTCGAGCGCCGCGAGGGCGCCGATCTGTGCCGTGCGATTCACGCCGAAGTGGTTGCGGAGCTTTTGAAAGACCGCGATGACCTCGGCCGAGGCGAGCGCGTAGCCGACCCGCGCGCCGGCCATCCCGTACGCCTTCGAGAAGGTGCGGGTGCGGATCGTGCGCGGATCGATGACGTCGGGCGGAAGCTGCTCGCGCGGGACGAAATCCGCGTAGGCTTCGTCGAGGAAGAGCAGCACGTCGTCGGGGAGCGCCTCGCGCAGCGCGGCCAGCGTCGCGCGGTCGACGAACGTCCCCGACGGGTTGTCGGGGTTGGCGACGTAGACCATCTTCGCGTTCGAACGGCGGACTGCCGCGACGATCGCATCGGGAACGATCGCGCCGTCCGCCGCGGGTTCCGCGAACTCGGCGCGCGCACCGAACGCGTTGAGATGGTAGAACAGCGTCGGATAGGTCCCACGGGTCGCGACGCAGGCGTCGCCGGGACCGCAGAACGCCCGCACGATCAGCCCCATCAGGTCGTCGATCCCGCTGGCGATTGCGATCTCGTCGATCGTGCAGCGATGGCGCGCGGCGAGGGCGCTGCGCAGCGCGAGCGACTCGGGATCGCCGTACCAGGACGTTAGCGCGACGGCGTCCCGCATCGCCGCGACGGCGCGCGGCGAGGGGCCGAACGCGCTCTCGTTGGCGCCGAGCCGCAGCAGGCTCGCGCGCCCGACGCGATGCGCGAGCTCTTCCGGCGCGACGAACGGCGTCATCGGCGGGATCGCCGCGACGAGCGGGGTCGGCTGCGGGAGGCCGGGGATCGAGGTCACGGACGTTCGACCCGGATGCGGTCGACGACGTTGCGGATGCCGTCGACGTTGCGCGCCGCGGCGACAACGCGGTCGCGCGTCGCGGCGTCGCCGACGCTGCCGCCGAGCGTCGCGACGCCGCGGTCGACGGTGACCGTGACGTGCTGCAGCCCGACGGCGGCGGTGTAGGCTGCGGCGACGCGCGCCGCGAGCGCGGCGTCGGCGACCTGGCGTCCCGGGCGCGGTCCGCGCGGATCGACGCGCAGCAGATCGACGACCGAGGACACCCCGGCGACGCCGCGTGCGTCGGCGACGTCGTGCGTGCGCGCGGCGGCATCGCGCACCGATCCGCGCAGCGTGACGACGCCGTTGCGCACGCCGACGCCGAGCGTCGTCGCCGAGTCGGGATCGTCGGCGGTCAGCTTCCCTTTGACGGCTGCGGCGATCAGGCTGTCCTTGACCGTGTTGAGCGCGGCACTGGCCTGCGGCGCCGAAGGCTGCTGCACCCCGCCGTCGTTCGTGCACCCGGCGAGCGCCGCGGCCAGCACGGCGGCGGCGAGGACGCGCCTCATTCCGCCCCCAGGTAGCGGACGACGACGACCGGTGAGCCGATCTCCACCCGCGCCGGCTCCGGGCCCACGACGACGTAGCCGTCGGCGCGCGCGAGCAGGCTGGTGTGAGAGGAGCGCAGCGGGACCGGACGCGCGCCGTCGGCGTCAAGCACGGCCGGGACGTACCACGTCCAGCCGCGCCGGCCCTCGAACGGGGCGGCCGCGACCGTCGCGATCCCGGCCCGTGGGCGCTCGCCCTCGCCGGTCAGCACCCGGACGATGCGGCTCACGATCGCATCGAGGATCGAGAGGGCGCTGGCGGGATTGCCGGGGAGGCCGATCACCGGCTTCCGCCCGACCGCGGCCAGAATCGTCGGCTTCCCGGGCTTCACCTTGAGGCCGTGGACCACGACGCCGGGAGCGCCGAACCGGTCGATCGCCGCCGGGACGTGATCCCGGGCGCCGACCGAGGAGCCGCCGGTGAGGAACACCGCGTCGGCGGCGGCGAGGCCGGCCTCGATCCCGGCGGCGACGGCATCCACCTCGTCACGCGCGCGCGGCAAGTGCATCGGGATCCCGCCGAGCGCGGTGACCCCGCCCGCGATCGCCCAGCGATTGGAGTCGCGGACCTGCCCCGTGGACGGACGTGCTCCGACGTCGACCAGCTCGTCGCCGGTGGAGACGATCGCGATCCGGGGCCGCCGGAAGACCTCGACCTCCGTCGCGCCGAGGGTCGCGAGGACGGAGAGCTCGCCGGCGGCGATTCGCCGGCCGGCGGGGAGAACGGCGTCGCCGGGCTGCATGTCGTCGCCGCGCGCGGTCACGTACCGCCGCGCCGCGGGTGCCTCGAGGGCGATCACTGCGCCGTCCCGCTCCTCGGCGTCTTCGCGGGGAAGCACCCCGTCGGCGCCCGGCGGAAGCACGCCGCCGGTGGGGATCCGCATCGCCTCCCCGGGGCCGAGCGGGCCGGGCGGCGCGGCGCCCATCCCGATCGCGCCGGCGATCCGGCGCGGCGCCGTTCCGTCGGCGGAGCGGACCGCGAAGCCGTCCATCGTCGAGCGGTCGTCGCCGGGGTACGGCGCGTCGGCGCGCGCCTCGCGCGCCAGGACGCGGCCGAATGCTGCTGCGAGCGGGATCGTCTCGACGCCGGGCGGCCCGACCTCGACGGCGCTCAGGTACGCCGCGATCGCGTCGTCGGGCGACCGGAGCAGCTCCGCATCGAAGGTCTCCCCGGGCTGCATCGCGCGCATCACCGCTGATTCGACGCCGGGACCGAGTAGGACCCCGCCGGACCGCCGCGTAACGGCGCGCGGTCGTGTTGAATCTCGAGCTGGTGCGCCGCGATCCCGACTTCGTTCGCGCCGCGGCGCGCCGGCGCGGGAACGACGCCGCCTTCGTCGATCGCGTCCTCGAGCTCGATCGCGAACGCCGCGCCGCGCTCACGTCGGCCGAGGCGCTCAAAGCCGAGAAGAACGCGTTGACGGCGACGATCGCACAGGCGGCCGACAAAAAAGCCGCGGCCGCGGAGCTGCGGCCGCGGATCGCCGCCCTCGTTGCGCGGATCGCCGAGGCGTCGGCCCGGCTTCCCGAGCTCGACCTGCAGATTGCCGAAGCGCTCTCCGAGGTGCCGAACCTCCTCGATCCGTCGGTCCCCGACGGCACGACCGAGGCCGACAACGCGCTGGTGCGCAGCTGGGGCGAACCGCGCGCGTTCGACTTCGCGCCCAAGCCGCACTGGGAGCTCGGGGAGGCGCTCGGAATCCTCGACTTCGAGCGGGCGGTGAAGCTCTCGGGGACGCGGTTTTCGGTGCTACGGGGCGCGGGGGCGCGGCTCTCGCGCGCGCTGGCGCAGTTCTTCCTCGATCGCGCGGCGCGCAACGGCTACACCGAGATCGCGCCGCCGGTGCTCGTCAGCCGCGCGACGATGTGGTCGACCGGGCAGCTCACGAAGTTCTCCGATCAGATGTACGCCGTCGAAGGCGACGGCGAGGACGAGACGCTGTACCTGATCCCGACCGCCGAGGTTCCGCTCACGGCGCTGCATCGCGACGAGCTTCTCGCCGGCGACCTGCTCCCGATCCGCTACACGGCGTGGACGCCGTGCTTTCGCAAAGAGGCGGGCGCAGCGGGGCGCGACACGCGCGGGTTGATTCGCCAGCATCAGTTCGAGAAGGTCGAGCTCGTCTGGCTGACCGAGCCGTCGCGCTCGTTCGACGACCTCGAGACGCTGACGCGCAACGCGGCGGGACTGCTCGAAGAGCTCGGCCTCGCGCATCGCGTGATGCTGCTCTCCGCCGGCGACACCGGCTTCAACGCGGCGAAGACCTACGACGTCGAGGTGTGGCTGCCGGCGCAAGCGACGTACCGCGAGATCTCCTCGTGCTCGAACTGCACCGATTTCCAGGCGCGCCGCGCGAACATTCGCTACCGGCCGGCGGCGGGCGCAAAGCCCGAGTTCGTCCACACCCTCAATGGGTCGGGCTTGCCGATCGGCCGGATGTTGGCGGCGATCCTCGAGAACGGCCAGCGCGCCGACGGCGGCGTCGATCTTCCGCCGGCGCTGCGCGCGTTCGCGGGGTTTGCGTCGATCGAGCCCGACGGCTCGGTGCGCTGAGCCGATGGACGGCGACGTCGTCGCGCGCGCCGTCGCGGCGCTGCGTGGCGGCGGCGTCGTCGCGCTCCCGACCGAGACGGTGTACGGTCTGGCCGCCGACGTCTCGCGGCCGGAGGCGGTCGCACGCGTCTACGCGATCAAAGGCCGTCCGGCCGATCATCCGCTGATCGTGCACGTCGCCGGACTCGATATGCTCGACGGGTACGTCGTCGAGATCACGCCGGCGCTGCGTGCGCTCGGAGCGCGGTTCTGGCCGGGCCCGTTGACCGCGATCGTCGCGCGCGGTGAGCGCACGCCTCGCACGGTGACGGGCGGCGCCGATACCGTCGCGGTCCGCGTCCCCGATCATCCGCTCACGCTCGCGATCCTGACGCAGCTCGGCGGCGCGGTCGCGGCGCCGTCGGCCAACCGCTTCGGTCGCATCTCGCCGACCACGGCGCAGCACGTGCGCGACGATCTCGGCGACCTGGTCGATCTCGTCGTCGACGGCGGCGCGGCGGGCGTCGGCGTCGAGTCGACGATCGTCGACCTCACCGGCGAAGTGCCGGCGATCTTGCGCGCCGGCGCGATCGGCGCGAGCGCGCTCGGCGAGGTCCTCGGCGTTCCGGTCGTCACGCGCGTCGGCGGGAGCGTGCGCGCGCCCGGGACGCTGGCGTCGCACTACGCGCCGCGCGCTCGCGTTGTTCTCGTTGAAGACGACGCGCGCGACGAGGAGGCGCGGCGCCGCGCGGACGGCGGCGAGCTCGTCGCGCTGCTGACGCTGCCGTCCGATCCGGCGAGCGCAGCGCGCGCGCTGTACGCGACGCTGCGCGCGCTCGACGCCGAAGGCTACGATACGATCGTCGCGTCGCTGCCTACCGACACGGAGGCCAACGCTGCGGTGCGCGACCGGCTCACGCGGGCCGCAGCACCTCGCAGCTAACGCCGTCACCCCGAGCTTGTCGAGGGGCCCTCGTCGTTGCGCCGCGCGAAGTCGCGGTGCAACCCCTCATCGCAAACGCCAGGATGCCGGGTCGCGCTTCGACTTCGCTCAGCGCGACGACGAGGGTCCCTCGACAAGCTCGGGATGACGTGACGGTTTACTCGGAGCGTGCCTTGGTAGCTCGCAGTTCGTCCTTTGCGCGCTCGAGGATCTTCTTGCGTTTCGCCGGCAAGTTCTTCCCAGCGCGGTTGATGTAGAAGGTCAGCATCGACATCGCCGAGCGATACGGCGACGATTTCCGGCGGTGCGATTTTTCGGCGTCGTGCATCAGCTCGCGCGCGATCTTCTTCGGATCGTCCAGCGCGAAGGTGCCGCCCTTGATGTCGAGGGCGTCGCTCGTCTCCGTCACGTGCTGGGACCATTTCCGCTGCGTTGCCATGATCCGTACGTACCCGCCGGGAACAAGAGCCGCGTGCGCCCCCTCGCCGCCTTGCTGCTCCTGCTCGCCTGTCTGGGCGCCGCGCCGCGTCAGGCGCTCTCGTCCTACGACTTCATCGCGCTCGAGGTCTGCTATACGACGATCATGGCGCGCTACTATCGTCCGGTCGATCCGGTCGCACTCCAGGCGGGCGCGCGCACGGGGATGCTGGCGTATCTCCGCTCGCGCGGGATCGCGAACCCCGTGCTGCCGCACCGCGCGGCGAAAACCGATCGCTACGCCGCAGAGAGCGGGATCGTCGTCGACGTCGGCACGGTTGTTTCGCGGTACGGATCGCGCATCCGCACGGACGACCTCGTCAACGCGACGATCGCGGGCGAGCTCGCCGCGCTGCACGACCCGTACTCTGTGCTCTTCCCGCCGGCGGCGTACAAGAAGTTCGTCGGCTTCCTCGACGGCAAGGCGGTCGCGGGAATCGGCGCCGAGCTCGACGTCGACCCGCAGACGCACGTCGTGCGCATCGCCGACGTCTTCCCCGGCAGCC
>DASYFS010000377.1:0-2093 GCA_036498305.1 Candidatus Elarobacter sp.
GTTCCAGGTCGCGCACGCCTAATCGCGAGCGCGATGCTGGCGGAACGTCACGTTGAGGCGTTCGCCGGCGATCCGCGGCTCGCGCGGCACGCGATGCTCCCAGAAGAGCTGCGTGTCGCCTGCCATCACGACCAGGTCGCCGTGGGCCACGTCCACGGCGATCGGGTCGTAGCGCAGGCCGCTGTCCTTCTTCGGCCGCAGCTGGAAGCTGCGCGTCGTGCCCAGCGAGAGTGATGCGACGACGAGCCGCGCGTCGCGGCCGCCGTCACGATCGCCGTGCCACGCGACGGCGTCGTTGCCGTTGCGATATCGGTTGAGAAAACAGTAGTCGAACGTCGTCCGGCAGTGGCGCTCGACCATCCCGCGCACGAGCTCGAGCGCCGGCGTCCACGCCTGCGGCATCTTCTCGCCGCGGCCGGCGGTCTCGCGCGGGACCAGGACCCGCTTGCCGTACATCACGCGCGAGTCGGCGCGCCATATCGTGTCGGCGTTCAGCTCGCGAACGACCTGATCGGCCGTGGCGCGGTCGAGGAACTCCGGGATGTAGGTGACGTCGCCGTGGTCGCCGACGAGGCGCGTCGGCGGTGGCGAACAGAGCGGCCTGACGAGGCATCGGACGAACATACGTTCGATGCCTCGCCGCGAACTCCTACTTCTTGGCCGCCTCGCGCCGCTTGCGGTCCTGATTGTGGATCGCTTTCTCGATCGTGTCGGCGATCTCGGCCTTGGTCATGTGCGCGTTGACGTGCGCACCGAGCTGCTCCGCCTCGGCGATCAGCTCGTCTTTGGTCTTGCCCTCGACGTCGACGCCGCCGAAGGAGCGGCCCTTCGGATCCGGACCGCCCTCGGCTGCCCGCGGATCGGACGGGCCGCGCTTCTCCTTCGGCTCCCAGTGGTCGCCGACGCGTTCGAACGAGTGCTTGACCGCGGACCATGCGACGCGGTGCGCGCGCTCCTCGTCGCCGCCGTACTCTTCCTCGGCGTGCTCGAGGGTGTGCTCGTAGGTGTCCTGGGCCTTCTTCGGGGAGCGTTCGAGCGTCGACGGCAACGGCGCGAACTCTCCGTTTTTCCCTTTGCTCGGCATGCCTGGGGTGTACCCGCGCGGGTAGAGGGAGCCCATGAGCAACGACCCGACGCCCGGCAAGCCCAAGACCGTCTTCGACGACGACGACCTCGACGATGCGGTGATTGCCGCCGACGACACCGGGATGATCGCGTCGGAGAAATTCATCACCGACAGCGAGATCGAAGAAGCGGTGGAGGCACCCGACGAAAGGTGAAATGTAACTGGTGACGTAACCGCACATTTGTGAACGGAACTCGCAGCGCCCGCGCCAGTCTCTGGCAAAAGGCCATGAGCCTTCCTCTCGCTCGCGATGAGGATTTCTTCGGCAACAACCGCCGGCCGGTCGGGGTCGATCCGCAGCATTTGCGCGTGATCAACGACACCGCGCTGCGTTCGCGACTGATCATGGCCGGGATCGCCGAGGGGCTGCAGTCACCCAAAGGCCCCCAGCGGATCAAGTCGATCATCCGCCTCTACCCCGACTTCGACGCGCCTCGCCCGACCAACAAGCCGCGCACCGTGCGCGGGTCCGGCGGCGGCAGCAGCGAGCCGACCCGCGCCGCGTTCGGCCTGCCGACCGTCGAGGAGCTCAACGTCCTGCTGACGCGCATCCACCAAATCGAGCGCGAGGTCAGCCAGGAGCTCCAGGGCCAGCTCGGCGGTCAGATCGAGCGGCTGAAAAAGCAGATCGCGACGCTCGAGGGCGACGATTTCGAGCGCGCCTTCCGCGAGCTCGAGACCGCGATGCGGCAGCGCCGCGAGATCGCCGGTCAGATCCGCGAGGAAGCGTTCCGCCGGATCGACGGCGATTCGACCTTCGAACCGCGGCGCTACCTGCGGCTCGTCTCGCGGGATCGCCGCTAGCTACTGCAGCGGCGGGATGCCGAGGTCGGCGTCCCGGCTGCACTGCGGGTGGCCGCATTCGCAGCCGCCGTCACCGAGTTCAGCGCCGGCGAGCTGCTCGCAGCGGCGGCTGCAAAATGTACCGTTTGGATCGATCCGCTGCGTTGACGTCGCCTGCGCGGCG
>DASYFS010000378.1:0-1560 GCA_036498305.1 Candidatus Elarobacter sp.
GAGGGCGCGCGCTACCTGCAGCCCTCGAACGAGACGCTGTACTCCCTCTATCGCGAGCTCGAGTTCAAGGGACTGCTCTCACGGCTCGAGCCGCCGGCGGAGCCCGTCCCGATCGCGAACGAGGTGCTGCTCGAAGGCGACTATCAGTCGTACACCGGCGTCACCGAGCCCGCCGATTACACGCGGATCGCGGCGCTGATCGACGACGCGGCGTCGCGCGAGCGCGTCGCCGTCGCGCTGCAGGGCGACGCGGTCGCGATCTCGGTCGACGATCACGTCGGGTTCTCGTTTCTGCGCGCGGCGCTCGACGACGCGCCGGCCGTCGGCGCCGCCTTCCGGACGCTGTGGGAGCGCGTCCCGCAGCTTGTCGTCTACGACGTGAAAACCGTGATCGGCCGGCTCGGCGTTCCGGCGCGGATCGTCGCCGACGATCCGATGCTCGCGGCGCACATCCTCAACCCGTCGCGCACGTTCGCCGAGATCGGGCAGGCGGCGAGCCAGTTCCTCGAGCGCACGCTCCCCGAGGAGCCCGCCGCGGCCGCCGACGCCGCGGGGCTGCTGGCGCGCGCGACGCGCGCGGAGCTCGAACGGCGCGGACAGCTCGCGCTCTACACCGACGTCGAGCTCCCGCTGGCGTCGGTGCTCGCCGCGCTGGAGCGGGTCGGGATCGCCGTCGATCCGGCGGCGCTGCGCGAGCTCGCCGTCGAGGTCGACGCCGACGTCGCGCGGCTGCAGGGCGAGATCTACGCGATCGCCGGCGAGGAGTTCAACCTCGGCAGCCCCCTGCAGCTCGGCCGCATCCTCTTCGACAAGCTCAACCTCCCGGCGGGACGGCGCAACAAGACCGGTTACGCAACCGACGACGCGGAGCTGCAGCGGCTGCGCGGTTTTCCGATCGCCCAGCTGATCCAGGAATATCGCGAGGTCAGCAAGCTCAAGAACACCTACATCGACGTCTTTCCGACGCTCGTCGACGCGCACGGCCGCCTGCATACGACGTTCCGCCAGACCGCGACCGCGACCGGGCGGCTCTCGTCGATCAACCCGAACTTACAGAACATCCCGGTGCGCGGCGAGATCGGCCGCCGCATCCGCAAGGCGTTCGTCGCGCCGTCGCCCGATCGCGTGCTGCTCGGCGCCGACTACTCGCAGATCGAGCTGCGGCTGATGGCGCACCTCAGCGGCGACGCCGCGATGCGCCAGGCGTTTCACGAAGGTCAGGACATCCACGATTTCACCGCGCGCCAGATCTTCGACGTCGGCCCGTTCGCGGAGGTCGACGGCAACCAGCGCCGGATGGCGAAGTCGGTCAACTTCGGCTTGCTCTACGGGATGTCGGACTTCGGCCTCGCGCAGCGGCTCGAGATCGATCGCGCGAGCGCGAAGACGATGATGCAGGCGTACTTCGCGCGCTTCCCCAGCGTGCGCGACTACATCGAACGCTCGCTCGACACCGCGCGCGAGAAGGGCTACGTCGAGACGATCCTCGGCCGCCGCCGCTACATGCCGGATCTGCGCGCGAAGAACTACATGCTGCGCGCCGCCGCCGAGCGCGAGGCG
>DASYFS010000379.1:0-8410 GCA_036498305.1 Candidatus Elarobacter sp.
ACCCCTCGTGGAGGCCGCCGCGATGACGGGTCGGACCTCGACTCCGCTCGGCCCGACGACGGGGGTCCCTCGACAAGCTCGGGATGACGGGGGCGTTACGGTGCAATCACGGCGATCACGAAGCGGTCGAGCTCGGCATAATCCCTGATCGTCTCAACGCCGGCCTCAGGCACCGCCTCCCGGACCAGCTCCTCGAGGCCCCGCGCGTTCTGCGGCCCCGCTTCCAGAATCACGATCCCCCGCGGCGCCATCAGGCGCGGCAGCGCCGGCACGAACCGCCGGTACAGATCCAGCCCGTCCGCCCCGCCGTCGCGTGCGATCAGCGGCTCGAACGACACCGGATCCGGCGCCCCCGCCACCTCGCCGCTCGGTACGTACGGCAAGTTCGCGACGACGCAGTCGAACGGCCCGTACGGCAGCACCGGTTCGGCGAGATCGCCGCCGACGAACGTCACGTGCTGAAAGACAGTGTTGCGCGCCGCGTTCCGCCGCGCCACCGCCAGCGCCTCGGCCGAAACGTCGCTCGCCCACAGCGTCAGGTCGGGGAGCTCGCACGCCAGCGTCACCGCGATCGCACCGCTGCCCGTCCCGACGTCCACGGCCGACCCCGCTTCGCGCCCGATCGCCTTGAGATGCCGCACCGCCCAGTCGATCGCGAGCTCCGTCTCCGGCCGCGGTACCAGCACCCGCCGGTCGACGTTGAACATGCGCCCGTAGAACCCGGCCTCGCCCGTCACGTAGGCCAGCGGCTCGCCGAGCTCGCGCCGCGCGACGAGCTCTTCGAAGCGCCGCACGACCTCGTCGCTGAGCTCGCGCTCGCGGTGCGCGATCATCTCTTGCCGCGAGACGCCGCCCGCATGCGCGAGCAAGAACACCGCGTCGAGCCGCCCGGTCCCGCCGACCGGTTCCAGCCGGATCGCGGCATCGCGCAGCGCTTCGCCGATCGTCACTCGCGAACGACGACGACGGCCTTGCCGACCAGCGTGCGGCCCATCATCGCTTCCATCGCGAGCGGTACGTCGTCGAAGGCGAAGCGCTCGTGCGCCTTCGGATGGAGCTTGCCGTCGGCCATCATCGCGAACATCGCCGCGAAGTTGGCTCGGTTGTGCGCCGGCTGCTTCTCGGTCCACGGTCCCCAGTAGACGCCGACCGCCGAGGTCTCGCGCAGCAGCAGCCGGTTCGCCGGAATCTCGGGGATGCGGCCGCCGGCGAACCCGACGATGAGCGCGCGGCCGTTCCAGTCGAGCGCGCGCAGCGCGGCATCGAAGACGTCGCCGCCGACGTTGTCGAGCAGCACGTCGAGTCCGCCGGCGAGCTCTTTGAGCGCGTTTGCCAGCTCTGCGGCCGCCACGACGGCGTTCGTCGCGCCCGCGTGCAGCGCGGCCTCGCGCTTCGCCTCGGAGCCGACGATCGCGATCGTGCGCGCGCCGAGGCCGCTGGCGATGTCGACCGCCGCGGTCCCGACGCCGCCGCCGGCACCCGTGACCGCGACGCGTTCGCCTTCCTTCACGTGACCGCGGTCGACGAGGCCGTGGTACGCCGTGCCGTACGTCATGAGCATCGCCGCGCCGGTGACGAAATCGACGGCGTCCGGCAGCACGACCGCGCTGTGCGCGCCGCAGATCGCCGCTTCGGCGAACCCGCCGCTGCGCGGCAGCGCCGCGACGCGATCGCCGACCGCGACGTCGCGCACGCCCTCGCCGAGCGCGGTGACGACGCCCGCGACTTCGACGCCGAGCGTGAACGGCAGCGGCGGCTTGGTCTGATACTTCCCCTGCACCATCAGCGCGTCCGGAAAGTTGACCCCGGCGGCGTGGACGTCGATCGCGATCTCGCCTTTACCGGGCGGCGCCAGAACGACGTCGACGAACTGTAGATCGCGCGGCGAGCCGAGCGTGTGAACCTGCACCGCGCGCATCAGCGTGCGAACGTGACGTACGCGAGCATCTCGGCGACCAGCACCGGCCGCTGGTTCCCCTCGACGAACACCTCCGCGGCACTGCGCACGACGGCGGCGTCGTCACCGCGCGGCTCGACGCCCTTCACCGTGAACTCGCCGCGGATGCGCGAGTCGACGGGGACGGGCCCCGCGAGCCGCAGCCGTTCCAACCCGTAGTTGATCACGACGGTCCCGGGCTCGGGATCGATCAGCCCTTTGGCGAGCGGGGTGAGCAGCGAGGTCGTGAGGTAGCCGTGCGCGATCGGGACGCCGTAGGGACTGTGCGTCTTGCACCACGCCGGGTCGACGTGGAGCGGGTTGCGGTCCTCCGTCGTCTCCGCAAACGCGTCGATGCGGCTCTGCTCGATCAGCAGCCAGTCCGAGGTATGGGTCTTGCCGACGAGACGGTCGAGGTTCACGCGGCGCGCTTTGCCGCGGCAGCGGCCGACTCCGCTACGCCGCGGAGGTCTCGCCGGCGAGCATCCGGGCGCGCTCGTCCTTCTGCAGCTCGGTGACCAGCTTCTCCATGTCGCCGTCGAGGATCGCCTTGATGTTCTGGAAGTTCTGGTTGATCCGGTGGTCGGTGATACGGTCCTGCGGATAGTTGTAGGTGCGGATCTTCTCGCTGCGGTCGCCGGTGCCGACCTGGCTGCGGCGGAGCGCGCCTTCGGCTTCCTCGCGCTCGCGGCGCTGATTCGCGGCGAGTTGCGCGCGCAGCATCCCCATCGCGCGCTCCCGGTTTTGCAGCTGCGAGCGTTCCTCGCTGCACGACACGACGATCCCGGTCGGCTTGTGGGTGATGCGAATCGCCGACTCGGTCTTGTTGACGTGCTGGCCGCCCGCGCCCGACGCCTTGAACGTGTCGACCTCGAGATCGGTCGAGCGGATCTCGATCTCGCCGTCGTCCTCGACTTCGGGGAGCACCGCAACGGTCGCGGTCGAGGTGTGGATGCGGCCGGCGGCTTCGGTGGCCGGAACGCGCTGAACGCGGTGCACGCCTGACTCGAACTTGAACCAGCGATACGGCTCGCCGCCTTTGACCGCGACGACGACTTCCTTGTAGCCGCCGGCTTCGTTCTCGCTCTCGTTGAGCAGCTCGACACGCATCTTCATCCCCTCGGCGAAGCGCGTGTACATCCGCAGCAGATCCCCGGCGAAGATCCCCGCCTCGTCGCCGCCGGCACCGGCGCGAATCTCGATGAAGATGTCCTTGGTGTCGTTCGGATCGCGCGGCAGCATCAGCTCCTGCAGCTCCGCCTCGAGCACGATCCGCCGCTCGCGCAGCGCATCCGCCTCTTCTTCCGCCATCGCCGCGAGCTCCGGATCGCTCTTGTCCGCCCGCAACGCGTCGTTGTCCGCCATCTCGCGCAGCAGCCGCTGCAGCGCGCGATACGCCGCCACGGTCGGCTCGACCAAGGCGCGCTCTTTCATCAGCGCGGTGAAGCGCGCCTGATCGAACCCGCCGCTCGTGTCGGAGAGCGCGGCTTCGATCTCGGCGAATCTCTTGGAGAGTGTTTCGAGCCTGTCGGTGTACTGCATTATGCTAGAGAAAAAGCGAGCCGCGTCAGCGACTCGCTTCTCCGGAAAAAGCGCGCGAAGCTAAACCGACGCGGGAACTTCCTCGGCGGCTTTCTTGCGCGTCTTGCGCTCGGCGGCTTCGGCCTTCTTCTTGTCGGCCATCGCGGCGCGCTGGTTGAACTTCTCGACGCGGCCCGCGGTGTCGAGGAACTTCTGCTGGCCGGTCCACAGCGGGTGGCAATTCGAGCAGACTTCGACGTTGATGGACTTCGCGGTCGATCCGGTGGTAAAGGTGGCACCGCACGCGCAGCTGACTGCAGCGTCCGGATACCAGGTGGGGTGACCCTGGGTTTTCACAGCCTTACGATTATATCAGGGGCCGCAAGAGGGGCCGGTCGAGAGGCCGGTTCGGGCCGCTGCTCCGAGCAGGCGAGCCGGGCGGAACGCTGCCGTCGTTTGCGAACAGAGACCCGTTCCCTTACCCCGTTAGAAGAGGCCACGTTGAACCTTCGTCAGCTCGCGCTCGTGGGACTGTCCGTTCTGGCTGTGGGCGGTACCGCCGCCGCGCAGGTCGCCCAGCCGACCCCGCCGCCCCCGCCGCCGCCGAACGGCACGCTCTCGACGCCGACCGCAGCCGGACCCGTCTTCACCGTCCCGCCGGCCCCCTTGGCCTCGCCGACCGCGGCGCCCAAAGGCCGCGGCCGCCGCTCGGCGCCGGCCGCTAGCCCCGAGGCGAGCCCGTCGGAGACGCCCGAGCCGCCCCAGTTCCAGACGATGGACGGGGTGTGGGAAGTCGTGATCCAGCCGATGGCCAAGTTCCGGCCCACCTACCAGCACTTCTTCCTCGTCCAAAAAGGCGACCAGCTCACCGGCGTGTGGCAGCGCGACGACCTCAAGGACAAGCTCCCGATCAGCGGTACCTTCGACGGCCGTCTCTTCACGCTGACAGCGAAGGACGCGAAGACGACCTACACGATGAAGGGCTACGCCGAAAACTTCGGCGACATGGTCGGGTTGTTGACCACCGCCGACCCTAAAGACAAAGGGACGGCGTTTACCGCCGCGCACCGTAAAAAGGAAAAGATCAGCGGCTGAGATGGCCGACCGCGCCTTCGGTTTCCGTACGCGCGCGCTCCACGCCGGGACCCCGCCCGACGCCGAAACAGGAGCACGCGCGCTTCCGCTCCACCTCTCGACGAGCTTCGTCTTCGACTCCGCCGAACACGCCGCCGAGCTGTTCGCGTTGCGCACCTACGGCAACATCTACACGCGCATCGGGAACCCGACGGTCGCGGCGTTCGAAGAGAAGCTCGCCAGCCTCGAAGGCGGGATCGGCGCCGTCGCGACCGCGAGCGGGCTTTCCGCGCAGCTGATCGCCATCCTGACCGTCGCGCAGCAAGGCGATCACCTCGTCGCCACGGCGAACCTCTACGGCGGGACGATCACCCAGTTTTCGGTCACGCTCAAACGGATGGGGATCGAGACGACGTTCGTCCCGGGCGGCGATCTCGACGCGCTGCGCGGCGCCCTGCGTCCGAACACGCGCGCCGTCTTCACCGAGACGATCGGGAACCCGAACGGCAACGTCGCCGATCTCGCCGCGATCGCCGAGATCGCGCACGCCGCCGGCGTCCCGCTGTTCGTCGACAACACGTTCGCGACGCCGTACCTGTGCCGCCCGATCGAGCACGGCGCCGACGTCGTCATCCACTCGGCGACGAAGTTCATCGGCGGGCACGGGACCGTGCTCGGCGGCGCGATCGTCGAGTCGGGCCGGTTCCCGTGGGGCGCGGGTCAGCATCCGCTGCTCTCGACACCGAGCCCCGGCTATCACGGGATGAACTTCGCCGAGACGTTCGGTGAGTACGCGTTCCTGATGCGCGCGCGCGCCGAGCTGCTGCGCGACGTCGGCGCGGCGATCTCGCCGATGAACGCGTGGCTGCTCGTGCAGGGCCTCGAGACGCTCGCGCTGCGGATGCCCGCGCACGTCGCGAACGCGCAGCGGGTCGCCAAGTTTCTGCGCGGCCGCGACGAGGTCGCCTGGGTCTCGTACGCGGGTCTTGCCGACAGCGACGAGCGCGTGCGGGCGGCGAAATATCTCCCGCTCGGCGCCGGCGCGGTCTTCACCTTCGGGGTGCGCGGCGGGCGCGAGGCGGGGCGCGCGTTCATCGAGACGCTCGAGCTCTGGAGCCATCTCGCCAACGTCGGCGACGCGAAGAGCCTGGTGATCCACCCGGCGTCGACGACGCACCAGCAGCTCTCCGACGAGGAGATGCGCGCGGCGGGGATCGGACCCGACACGGTGCGGCTCTCGGTCGGACTGGAAGACGCCGACGATCTGATCTGGGATCTCGAACGCGGGCTCGCCGCCGCCGCGAAGGCCGCCGGAGCGGAGGTCGCGTCGTGATCCTCGAGACGGCCGCCGAACGACGGGCCCTGCTCGACCGCTCGCGCACCGTTGCGATGGTCGGCGCCTCGCCGAACCCGACGCGGCCCTCGTACTTCGTCTTCTCGTTCTTGCGGACGCGCGGGAAGTTCGACGTCACGCCGATCAACCCGCAAACCGGCGCGATCGACGGCGTGCGGTCGTATCCGTCGCTCGCCGCGTATGCCGCCGAACACGGCGCGCCCGACATCGTCGACGTCTTTCGCAAGGCGGACGATGCGCCGCAAGTGGCGCGCGAGGCGATCGCCGCCGGCGCCAAGGCGATCTGGTTTCAGTACGGCGTCGTCAACGACGAAGCGATCCGGCTCGCCGACGAGGCGGGTCTCGACGTCGTCGTCGACCGCTGCATCAAGGTCGAGTCGGCGCGCTTCGACGGCGGCCTCGCGCTGGGCGGGATGAACACCGGCGTCCTCACCGCCAAACGCCGCATCCACTGAGCCGATGAGCGCCGATGCCGCGGCGCTCGACCGGCGAATCCTCGCCGCGATCGAGGCGTACGCACTCGACGACGACGCGTTCCTCGCGCTCGCGCGCGATCTGTTCGTCTATCAGGTGACGCACAACGCGCCGTACGCCGCCTACGCACGGTCGCTGGGCTACGACGCACACCGGCTCCCGCAGCGGGTCGAGGAGATTCCGGCGGTCCCTTCGGCAGCGTTCAAAGAGGCGCGCCTCGCGACGTTCCCGCCCGAGGAGACGGCGCTGTGGTTCGAGACGAGCGGGACGACCCAAGGCCGCGGCGGACGGCACGAGCTGCAGACCGCGGCGCTGTACGACGCGGCACTGCTCGCTTCGTTCGACCGCGCGCTGCTCGGCGACGGAGCGCGGCTGCGCTACCTGCTCCTCGTCCCCGACCCGCGCGAGCGGCCGCACAGCTCGCTCGGCCACATGATGGACGTCGTTGCGCGGGAGCGCGGTACGGACGCGGGCTGGTATCTGCACGGCGACGAGCTGGACGTCGACGCATTCCTGCGCGACGTGCGCGACGCTGCCGGGGCCGGCGCGCCCATCTGCGTCGCGACGACCGCCTTCGCGCTCGTCGCGGTGCTCGATGCGCTCGCGGAACGCCGCGAACGGGTCGCGCTGCCGCCCGGCTCGCGCATCATGGAGACCGGCGGCTTCAAGGGTCGCAGCCGGATCGTCGAGCGCGCGCACCTCTACCGTGCGGCATCGGCGGCGCTGGGCGTCCCGATCGACGCGATCGTCGCGGAATACGGGATGACCGAGCTGAGCTCGCAGTACTACGACGCGCCGTCGTCGCGCACGCGAATCGAGCCCCGGGTGAAGGTTCCGCCGCCGTGGCTGCGCCCGATCGTCGTCGACGGCGAAGGGCGGCCGCTTCCGCCGGGAATCGTCGGCGCGCTCCGGCACGTCGATCTCGCCAATCGCGGCTCGGTGATCGCGATCGAGACCGAAGACCTCGGCGCCCTCGTCGATCCTTCGACAGGCTCAGGACAAGTTGGGATCGTCCTGCTCGGCCGCGAGCAGGGCGCGGAGCTGCGCGGATGCTCGCTCGACGCGGAATCGCTGCTGGCGCGACGCGATTCGCTCTGAACAACGCGACAGCGCCGGGGATTGCTCCCCGGCGCTGCAATGAAGATCCTGGTTGTGAGCCGGCGCTAGACGCCGACCACCGCCTGGATGAGATGCCGCGCGAACGGCACGCCGATCCCCGTCACGTTGTCGTAGCCGGTGCCGGCGGCGTATCCCGTCGGCGTCGGCTGCGGCGTGCTGGCGCACGAGCCGTTGAACGAGCAGCCCGGCAACGCGTTGCTGCCGAACGTGACGTCGTACATGGTGGTCCCGTACGCCTTGCTGTTGTAGATGTTCCAGAAGTACGGCGCGGCGTTGCCGAGGCGATACGACGGTCCGTTCGGCCCCGGTTTCACGCACGACGGCGTCTTCGCGCAGGCTTGCAGCACGAGCGCCCACATCGCGGCCATCTCCGGCGCGGCGACGCTGGTGCCGCCGTAGGTGAACGAGTGCGTATATCCGGCGAACGAGCTGTTCCCGATCACCGCCACACCCGAGTAGGGGTCACCGTCGAGTGAGACGTCCGGCTGATTCCGGCCGGCCGCACTGGCGCCCGGGCCCTTCTCCCAACTCGGTGCCGGGACGATGTTGGAGACACCGCCGCCGCTCGCCCCGCCGCTGTTGGTCTGCGTGCCCCACGCCGTCATCGGCCCGATGAACTGGCCGGCGTTGTTGATCGGCGCGGTCACGCCGCCCACCGACGTCACGCTGACGTCGCCGGACGGATACGAGACGCACAAGTTGTTTTCCATCGAGATGGTGTATGGTGCGCACGTCTCGGCCCCCTGATCGCCCGACGAGACGAAGACGGCGACGCCTTCGGCGGCGAGCGCAGCGAATTCCGTCACGCCGAACGCTTGCGGATCGTAATTGCCGGTCGCGAGGTTGGCGACGTAGACGTTGTTGAGAATCTCAGGCCCGCCGTAGCTGAGCGAGAGGACGTCGGCACCGGCGTGACCGCTCGCACCCGTCGC
>DASYFS010000380.1:0-4505 GCA_036498305.1 Candidatus Elarobacter sp.
GCGCGGAGCTGCCGGGCGCTCGTCTCGTCACCGTTCTCGCGTCGTATCATCCGAGCCGGCAGAACACGAACACCGGCGTGTTGACCGAGCCGATGCTGGACGCGGTGTTTGCGCGCGCACGCGCGATAATTGGGTCCTCCGGCACGATTCGCTCTCCCCGAAATCGGGTATAGCATCGGTACGTAGTGCGCGCGGCGGTGCGCGTACACGTGCGATGCTTCGCTCCGCGAAACGCGTCGGATACAGGCTTGCGACCAGGCGTAGGAATTGCTTCGCTGGGTATTCGTATTGTCGCAATGGACTTCCGGATCGACGACCGCGACCTCAGCGCCTTCCTCGTCTACGCCGCCCGCGAGCGGAGTCTCGACGCTTCGTTGCGCGCCGCGACGAAGTACGGGCGTTCAGACGAGCATCGCCGCTCCATCGACGCGCTGCGCGAGCTCAACAAGAAGATGCTCTTCCGCGAGACGCGCCGCGACGCGTATCCTTTCTAGGACGTCGGAACGATCGCGATCCCGAGCTCTTTGAGCGACTGCGGCGGGACGGTGGACGGCGCGTCCATCATCACGTCGCGGAACGCCTGATTCTTCGGGAACGCGATCACGTCGCGGATCGACGGCTCGCGCGTCGCGAGCATCACGATCCGGTCGATCCCCAGAGCCATCCCGCCGTGCGGCGGCGCGCCGTAGCGCAGCGCCTCCATGAAGAAGCCGAAGCGATCCTCGATCTGCTCGTCGCTCAGGCCCAGCCGCAAGAAGACCTTTCGCTGAAACTCCGCGATGTGATTGCGGATCGACCCGCTGCCGAGCTCGTAGCCGTTGCACACGAGGTCGTAGTGGCGCGCCGTGATCGCGAGCGGATCGGTGTCGAAGAGCGCTTCTTGTCCCGGCTCGGGCGAGGTGAACGGATGGTGCGAGAACGTGATCTCGCCCGTCTCGGGATCTTTCTCGAAGAGCGGGAAGCCGCTGACCCAGCAGAACGCGAACACGTTGGGATCGCGTAGGCCGAGCCGGTCGCCGACCTCGAGCCGCAGCCGGCCCGCAACGTCCGACGCCGTCGCGCGCGCGTCGCCGACAAACAGCAGCGCGTCGCCGTCTTCGGCGCCGGTCGCCGCGCGCAGCTTCGGCGCGAGCGCATCGTCGACGAACCGCCCGATCGAGCCTTTGATGCCGTCGGGCGCGAGCGTGATGTAGGCGAGGCCCTTGGCGCCGAACTGCTTCGCGATCTCGGTCAGCGCGTCGAAGTCGCGCCGCGAGAGCGACGCGCCGCCGGGATAGCGCACCGCGACGATCCGGTTCGCGTCGCTCTCGGCGAGCTGCGCGAAGAGCGAGAAGCCGCCGCCGCGGAAGAGCTCGTCGACGTCGACGAGCTTGAGGCCGAAGCGCAAGTCGGGCTTGTCGGAGCCGTAGTCGCGCATCGCGTCGGCGTAGGTCAGCCGCGGCAGCGGATCCGGCAGCGCGACGTCGAGGACGCGCTCCCACACCGTGCGGATGCAGCCCTCCATGACGCTCATCACCTGCGGTTGGTCGACGAAGGTCATCTCGACGTCGACCTGGGTGAACTCGGGCTGCCGGTCGGCGCGCGGATCCTCGTCGCGGAAGCAGCGCGCGATCTGCATGTACTTCCCGATCCCGCCGATCATCAGGATCTGCTTGAGGATCTGCGGCGACTGCGGCAGCGCGTAAAAGGTGCCGCGGTGGATGCGTGAGGGGACGAGGTAGTCGCGCGCGCCTTCGGGCGTCGACTTGATCAGCGTCGGCGTCTCGACGTCGAGGAAGCCCTGCTCGTCGAAGTAGTCGCGCATCGTCTTGATCACGCGGTGGCGGACGCGCAGGTTGCGCTGCATCCGCGGCCGGCGCAGGTCGAGGTACCGATAGCGCAGGCGGACGTTCTCGTCCGGCTCCTCGTCGGCGGCGACGACGAACGGCGGCGTCTCCGACTCGTTGAGGATGACGAGCCGCTCGACGGCGACCTCGATCTCGCCGGTGGGAAGCCTCGGGTTCTCGGTGCCGTCGGGGCGGCGCTGGACGCGGCCGCGAACCTCGACGACGAACTCGCCGCGCAGCTTCTCGGCAACACGGAACACGTCGGCTTGCGTCGCGTTCGCTTCGGGATTGAAGACGAGCTGGGTCAGCCCGGTCCAGTCGCGCAGGTCGATGAAGATCAGCCCGCCGTGATCGCGCCGGCGGTGCACCCAGCCGTCGAGCTCGACGGTGCGGCCGACGTCGGCCGCGGTGAGCGCGCCGCAGAGAACGCGAAGGGAAGAGTTATCCACGCAGCGCTGCCTTGACTCCGGTGAGGTAGTGATACTGATAGGAGAGCGTGCGCGCGAGCCCGGGGCGGCTCGCGCCGTCCTCGATCCACCGCTTGAGCGGCGACACGCGGTCGACGACGTCGTGCAGCACCAGCGACACCGGCGTCATCCCGAGCCGCAGTTGCACGTCCCACGCCGGATGCTTGCGGTAGAAGCGTACCGTCGAGCGCCCCGCGAGCTCGTACTTCTGTTGCTGCTCCTCCCACGGCACGGGATGCCAGTGGTAGTCGACGGCGCGCGGTTCGTAGACGATCGGGACGCCGCCGTGCTGCAGCCGGTAGCCGAGCTCGAGATCCTCGTGGCCGTAACCGGTGAAGGTTTCGTCGAAGCGGCCGACGCGGTCGAGCTGCACCTTCGGCGCCGATGCGTTGCCGGTGAGGAAGTACAGCCACGAAAGCTGCTTCGGTTTCTCGCCGTGCAGCGGGTCGCGCTTGCCGCGATCGCTGCGCTTGGCGAGGTAGTCTTCGTACGAGACGACCTGCACTTCCATCCCGACGACGGCGCGCTGTCCCGGCTCGTCGTGATGCGCGAGGTGGCGCGAGAGCAGGTCCGGCGACGCGATGATGTCGGCGTCGGTGAACATCACGATCGGCGCGCGCGCCGCCTCGATCCCGGCGTTGCGCGCCATCGCGCGACCGGTGTACGGCCCGGGAAGATGGCGGACGAAGGGGTGCTCGCGTGCGACCTCGGCGAGATACTCGGCGGTGCCGTCGGTCGAGTTCGAGTCGGCGACGATCACCTCGAACTCGCCGCGCCGCAGATCTTGCGCGCAGAGCGAGGGGACGACGTGGCGGAGCGTGTCGAGACGGTTGTACGTCGGGACGACGACGGAGATGCGAAGCGGGTCGTTCATAGCAGTGAGGCGACGGCGGCGACGATCTCGGCGCGCGAGGCGCGCAGCGAGGCGTCGGACTCGTCCGGCGGTTTGCGCAAGACCGCGTTCGGCACCCGGTACGGCGACCATTCCTGCGAGGCCAATCGGAACCAGCGGTGCTCGAAGAGGACGACGGCCGGGGTCTTGACGGCGCTTGCGACATGAGTCGCACCGGTGTCGATCGTGACGACGCAGGCAGCCCGCTCGAAGACCGCCGCCCAGACGTGGAAATCCAGGTCGCCGAGCACGGCGTCGGCGACCCCGGCCTCGGCGACGATCGCGGCCAACTCGCGGCCGTCCTCGCCGAAGGTCGCGACCAGCGGGCGGCCGAGCCCCCGCAGCTCACTGAACAACGCCAGGCAGCTCGCGGTCGTCGAGCCGCCCTCGGTCCAGCGCTTCGCGAGCTGAACGACGATCGGACGCTCGGGGAGCCCGGCGACGGCGGCGCGGTCGGCGTCGGTGATCGGGAGGACGAGATCGCGGACGAGCGTCGTCGCGCCGGCGGCGGCGACGACGGCGAGCACCTGGTCGACCTCGTGCGCGATCGCCATGCTCGGATTGCGCTCGGCGACCTTGGGATCCGCTTCGCTCACGACGATCGTCGTCAGCTTCGTGCGCAACATCAGGCGGGCGAGATACCGCGTCGCGTAGGTGTACCCGACCCGCCGCGGCGCGCGCGTCGCCGCGACGATGCGGTGGTCGACGTCGCGCGGCGCAAGCGCGATCGCAAGGTCGACGTCGCGAAACGTCGCGCCGAACGCCTCCGGCTTCACCCCGGTCGGGAGCGGCGCGAGCGCATCGACGTCGGGCGAACGGTCGACCGCGACGGCGTTGTAGCGACTGCACGCCAGCGTGATGTGGGCGCCCGGGAACGAGCGGCGCACCGACGCGATCGCCGGCGTGGTGAGGAGGAGGTCGCCGACGCGGTCGGTCCGCGAGAGCAAGATCCTCACCGTTTGCGTTTCGCGTTCGCCAGCTCGTCGTAGTAGGCGGCGCTCGCGAGCAGCCGCGCCGCGGTCAGTCGGGGCGCGGAGAGCTTCCGTTCGACCGACGCGTCGCCGACGATCTGCTCGAGCCGTCCGTGCACGGCCGGGATCCGCAGCGCGTCGCCGAGCAGCCGCTGCGGCAGCGTGTCGCCGATCGCGAGCGCAACCCGCCAGCCCGGATGCAGCTCCTCGAGGCGCACCGCGGTGCGTGCCTGCGCGCGCACTTGACGGAGCATCCCGTCGACGTTGGTCCCTTTCGGACGCGGCTTCCAATGGAACGCGACCGCGAGCTTGTTGAAGACCGCCTTCGTACCGAGCGCGCGCAGCCGCA
>DASYFS010000381.1:0-1644 GCA_036498305.1 Candidatus Elarobacter sp.
TCCCAATCGGGCGGCGGCGTGAACGGCGGCGAAGGCTCCGTGCGGCCCGGCGCCCGGCCGGCGACGTTGACCAAGACGACCGGCATCTGCTTTGCACGGAAGACCGGCAGCAAGCGCCCGATGCGCTCAGCGATCTCGGCACCGGGGTGAACGGTCGGCATCGCAACGATGCCCTTTTGCATGTCGATCACGACGATCGCGGCGACGTCGTCGATGGTGGTCAGCGGCATGGCGCGCCCTTCGGGATGGGAACAAGCACCCCATGCCGGGCAAAGGTCATCGCTTCACCGCCAAAGAGCACCGCCAAGTGGAGCACATCAAGGAATCGGAGGTCGACCGCGGGATGTCGGCCGAGGAAGCGGAGCGTGTCGGCTACGCGACGGTGAACAAGAACGTCGAGGGCGACGCGAAGCGCCGCTATTCCGACAAGGAGCGGCGCCAAGCCGAGCACATCATCGAGTCGGAAGAAGAGCGCGGCATGCCACCGGGCGAGGCGAAAGCGATCGCCTACGCCACGGTGAACAAGCAGCGTCGTTAGCGGTCGCGGTCGGCGCTCGTCGCGATCGTGCCGTAGACGCGCGTCCCCACCAGGCCGCGGAAGATCGTCGAGACCGCGGCGTTCCCGCCGTCGACCGGAACGTCGTCCTGGGCGATCGATGACGGCACGGTAAGCGGCGGGAGCGACTTCGCCTTCAATTTGCCGTTGAGGCTCCGCAGCTCGGCGCCGCTGAGGGTCCCGAACTTCTTTTCGACGTCGCCGAGCTCGCGGTCGAGCACGCCGACGCGAGCGACGGCGTACGGCGTCGGCCGGCCTTCGGTCGACATGATCGCCCCGTAGACGTCGGCTGTGTCCTCGCGCAGTCGCTGCTCGCCGGTGATCGCGCCGCCTTCGCTCGTCGCGACGACGAGCTTTCGGAGCGACTCCGCCTTGCCGGAGTACGCCGTGAGTTGAGCGCGCAGCGGATCGCCGGCAGCGACCTTCGTGCTGGTCGCCGCCGCTTGATCGCGCAGCGCGGTGATGCGTTCGACGAGCAGGCTCATCCGCGAGAACAAGCCTTTGACGCGCGTCGCCTGCGCGAACTGCGCCTGACGGTCGGCCAGGGTGAACTTCGCTCGCCGGTCGAGCCCCACCACGAGCGGCATCGTCGTGACCTTGCCGGCGCGGGTGAGGCGCACCGTGTAGCGGCCGGGGAGGGCGCGCGGCCCTTGAGCGGCGTTGCCGGCGATCTGCGCGGCGGGCGGGACGAGCGGCGGCGACGTCAGCATCGACCACGTGACGCGGTTGAGGCCGCGGCGTTTCCCGGCCGGCAGCGTGTCGACGACTTTGCCGTTGGCGTCGAGCACGTCGACGGAGAGCTTTCCGATCACCTGGCGCGATTTCAGATAGTAGCTGATGACGGCACCGTCGGCCGGATTGTCGCCGACGTACACCGCGTCGCCGTCGACCCATCCGCCGCCCGATCGGATGCGCTGCTGCACCGGACGCCCGGGCAGCATCGTCACAGGGTTGTCCATCGCCCCTACGGAGAGGTTGCGCAGCGGCGTCAGGTCGTCGACGACGTAGATGCCGCGGCCGTGGGTGGCGAGGAGCAGGTCGCCGTCGCGCGGCTGGATTGCGATGTCGCGCACCGCCACCTTCGGCAG
>DASYFS010000382.1:0-3558 GCA_036498305.1 Candidatus Elarobacter sp.
CCCGCGATGCGGGTGCGGTCGTCGAGGTGGAACGGGATCGTGACGACGCGGCTGACGATGTTCCGCATGCGCAGGCCGCCGATCGTCATCTGCGGCACGATCGCGGTCGATTCCGGAAACGTGCCGAGCGTCGAGCCGACGCGCCCGCCGAGCTTCTCGATGTTCTGCTGCTCGAGGACGCTGGGATCGACGACGATCCCGGCGGCGCCCGAGTCGAGCAGAAAGTCGTAGCCGCTGCGGCCGACGATCACGCGCACGACGGCGAGCCCGTCGACGAAGCGCACCGGGAGCCGCACCGTCGTCTGTCTTTCCGGAAACTCGAGGATGCGCCGGCTCGGCGGGATGTCGAGATCTTCATGATCGGGCGTCGGATCGAACGTCCGGCCGGAGAGAATCTGCTCGCGCTCGTTCCCGAGCGAGTCGACGGTGCGAACGCGCGAGGGCTCGGGTACGCCGTCGACGACGTGATAGTCGTCGTAGCTCGTCACGTAGCGGCGGCGGCGCTGCACGGATTCCTTGCGCACCACGTAGCCCGTCTTGCGATCGACGTAGAGCCACTCGTGCCGTCCGCCCGGCGGGTTCACCTCGACGACGTAGGCGTTGTACTGCGACGACTCGCCGACCAGCTTCACGTCGCGATCGTCGTTGCCGTCGCGCAGCGCGCGTTCGCTGAGCTGATCGTGCTGGTCGTGGATCCCCGGAAACGTGTAGGTGATCCCGTTGCGGTTCTGCTCCCAGTGCACGCCGTGCAGCACGCCGCGTTCGTAGCTCAGCGGTCCCAGCGACGTCGTCTCGCGGAAGTCACGGCCGAGCCGGTTCACCTTGAACGAGCCGACCGTACCGTCCTGAAACAGCCGCCAGTCCTCGAGGATCGTCGCGGCGCGCGAGTGCTCGCGCGCATGCGCCCGTTCGTATAAAACGCGAACGCGAGCGAGCGTGGTCCCCGGCGTGGACAGGCCAGGCGGCTCGTCGTCGACGGCCGCGAGCGCGCTCCCGCACGTGCTGAAGAGCGCGGCGGCGAGAAGAGCTCCCCGCCACGCACCGCTCGCTAGAGCGATCCTCCCGGTCCCATGGCCTCGAGACGCTTCTTCAGATCGAAAAGGAATCCGCTCGCCACGGCGCCGTCGACGACGCGATGGTCGAGCGAGAGGCAGACGTTCATCATCGAGCGGATCGCGATCGCATCGTCACCGGTTACGACCGGCCGCTTGACGACGGCTTCGCTGGTGACGATCCCGGTCTGCCCCGGGACCAAGATCGGCGCCGAGAGGATCGAGCCGTTGGCGCCGGTGTTGTTGACGGTGAACGTCCCGCCGGCGAGGTCGTCGGCGCCGAGCTTCCCGCTGCGCGCCTTGTCGATCAGCCGGCCGGCGGCAATGGCGATCCCCTTGATGGTGAGCTCGTCCGCCTTGCGGATCACCGGGACGATCAGGTTGCCGTCGGCAGCGATCGCGAGGCCGATGTTGACGTCGCGATGGACGCGGATCCCCTCATCGGTAAAGGACGCGTTCATGAGCGGGAACTGCGCGAGCGATTCGACGACCGCGCGCACGAAGAACGGCAGCAGCGTCAGCTTGACGCCGTAGCCCTTCTCGAACGCGTCCTTCTCGCGCGCGCGCCACTTCCAGACATTGGTCACGTCGACTTCAACCATCGTCCACGCGTGCGGCGCGGTGTGCTTCGACTCGACCATCCGCTGCGCGATGATGCGGCGCGCCTGCGTGAGCGGGATCAGGTCGCCCGGCCGTGCGCCGCCGTACGCCGGCGCTTTGCGCGCGGCGGGGGCGACGTATTCGGCGTTGTCGGCGCCGGTCGCCGCGGCAACCGCGGCGCTCGGCCCGGCTTTCGCCGCGGCCAGGATGTCGTTGGCCGTGATGCGGCCGTGATCGCCGCTGCCGCGAACGCGGCCCAGATCGATGCGATGCTCGCGCGCGAGCCGGCGCACCGCCGGCGAAACGCGGGTGCCGCCCGGCGCGCTCGCCGCGCCGGTTCCGTTGCCGTTGGACGATACCGCCGCGGGCGTCGGGGCAGCGTACGACGGACCGCCCAGGCCGACGTTGCCGCCCGGGACCGGCTCATCCGACGCCTGACGGTTTGCTTCGGCCGCCGTCGCGACGGGAGCGGCGGCGTGCGCCGCGACCTGCTCCGACGGCGACCCGCTGCCGTTGGGCGCGAGCGAGCTGTCATCCTGAGCCTGTCGAAGGACCACTTCGTCGATGATCGCGATCGGCGCTCCGGTCGGAACCGTTTCGCCTTCCTTGACGATCAGCTCGCGGATCACGCCGGTGACCGGCGCGGGCACTTCGGCGTTGACTTTATCGGTCGACACCTCGACGAACGCTTCGTACTTCTCGACCGAGTCGCCGACTTTCTTGAGCCACTGCGCGACGGTCCCTTCGGTAACGGTCTCGCCGAGCTGCGGCATCGTGATCGTTGTCGGCATGCTAGAACTTCACGAGATCGCGCATCGCGTCGACCATCCGATCGGTGGAGATCATGAACTCTTCCTCGAGCGTGAGCGCGTAGCCCATCGCCGGGACGTCCGGGCCGCACAGGCGGCGGATCGGCGCGTCGAGCTCGAACAGCGCTTCCTCGGCGACCATCGCGCTGATCTCCGCGCCGATCCCGCCGAACTTGTTGTCCTCGTGGATGATGAGCAGCTTGCGCGTCTTGCGGACGCTCTCGAGGATCGTCGTCTTGTCCATCGGCCGGATCGAGCGCAGGTCGATCACCTCGACGGAGAGCCCTTCGGCGTCGAGCCGCTTGGCCGCGTCGAGCGCCTGATGCAGGTTGTAGCCGTACGAGACGACGGAGAGCTGCGTCCCGCTCTTCTTGACGTCGGCCTTGCCGATCGGGATCGTGTAATAGCCCGGCGGCACCTCGCCCTTGACGCTGCGGTACGTCTTCTTGTGCTCGAGGAAGAGCACCGGATCGGGGCACTCGATCGCCGCGTTCAACAGCCCTTTGATGTCGGAGGGGGTCGAGGGCGCGAGGATCGTCAGCCCGGGGACGTGGTAGAACAGCGCCTCGATCGAGACCGAGTGCGAGAGCGCGCCGCGGACGCCGCCGCCGTACGGCGTGCGGATCACCATCGGACAGGTGTAGTCGCCGTTGCTCCGATAGCGCGTCTTCGCCGCCTCGCCGACGATCTGGTTGAACGCCGGATAGATGAAGTCGGCGAACTGGATCTCCGCGACCGGACGCAGCCCTTCCATCGCCATCCCGATCGCGACGCCGACGATCGACGCCTCGGCGAGCGGGGTGTCGATGACTCGCTGCGGGCCGAACTCCTCGAGGAAGCCCTTGGTGATCAGAAAGACGTTGCCGCGCGCGCCGACGTCCTCGCCCAGAATCAGCACCCGCTCGTCGCGCTCGAGCGCGTCGTGGAGCGTGGTGCGCACCGCCTCGACGTTGGTCATCACGGTGGCGCCGGTCTGCTGGGCGGTGGCGGTCATCCTGAGGTCACTCCTGCCACGGACGGTAATCGCCCGCGACGACGTTGGTGTACAGGCTCTGCGCGGTCGGGTACGGCTGCGCTTCGGCGGCGTCCGTCGCCTC
>DASYFS010000383.1:0-16902 GCA_036498305.1 Candidatus Elarobacter sp.
GCCGTCGACCAGCGAGGCACCGCGCTCGACGTACGCCGTTGCGGCGCTCGGCACGCCGTTCTGCTCCAGCTGGCGTGTGACGCTGCGCAGCTCCTGCGCGACGGCGCCGGCCTGGCGGCCGATCGTCGTGGTCCGCTCGTCGATCTGCTTGCCGAGATACGACTTGGACTGTTTGACCGCGTCTTCCGCGGCGGATCGAACGTCCGATGTCTCCATGCATCCCCTCTGGATTAAGAAATTGCGACGGACTCGTCGTACCCACGCCGCGCGAACGGCTCGGCAGGTCGTTCGGCGTGGCGAGCGCCAGCGTACATTCGGAGCAGCGGCCCGCGGCGCGGGGAACGCTCAACTCCGCGCGCGGCGTTTCCGATAATCAACGCAATGAGAGACCGCTCGTTCGGCGACTTCATGGTCGGCGCGCTCGCTTGTATTTCCGTGCTCGGGCTGTGCGCCGTCATCAAGGAGACGGAGCTCTACCGCGAACGGGAGCGCCGCCGCGCCCAGCAGCGCTGGGACCTCCCGCGCAAGCGCCGGCGCCGCCGCTCCCCCGAGGACGACTGCCGCCACTGCACCGGAACCGGGACCTGCGGCGAGTGCGCCCCGACGGCGTGCCGCGTCTGCCGGGGCTCCGGCCTCCAGCCGCACGACAGCGGCCTCGCCGAGCGCCTCACGCTGCTCTGGGACGGCGCCGCCTGAGCTAGACCCGGACGGCGCGCGCCGCCTTGTCGACGAAACTGTTGTCGAAGAGCTTCTCCGGCTCGGCCTTCGTCGTCGTTCCTAAGAAATAGCCGTTCGTCTCGATCACCGCCTTGACGCCTTCGAGCGCGATCTCGCCGTTGTGCGTGTAGGCCGGACGCGAGTGGCTGTACGAGGCGGCCCAGTCGGCGGCCGGCGTCCCGCCGCGCATCTCGTCGGAGAGGGCGTCGGCGATCTGCTGCGAGGTGTGGACGGCCATCCACTTCTGCGCGCGCACGAGCGCGTTGACGACCTTCTGCGTGCGCTCCGCCTTCTTCTCGATCACGTCGGCGCGCGTCAGCGCTCCGGTGAAACAGTACTGGTTAAAGCCGAGCGCGCGCCGGGTCTCGGCCGAGGTGAACATCCCCAGCCACTGCGCGCCGCGGCCGCTCTTGATCAGCGTCGTCACGTACGGATCGACGCCGAGCGCCATGTCGACCTGGTTGCCGGTCAGCGCCGCGATCATCGTGCTCGCCGCGCCGACGCCGACGATCTTCACGTCGTCCTTCGCGAGGTTCGCGCGGTGCGCCATCCACAGCGCGAGCACGTGCGTCGCCGAGCCGATCGAGGTGATCCCGATCGTCTTCCCCTTGAGGTCGGCGAAGCTCTTGAACCGGTCGCGATCGGCCGGGCGCACCATCAGCGAGACCCCGGGCTGGTTCATGAAGTCGGCGATCATCACCAGCGACTTGCCGCGATCGAAGGCCGCGATCGCGTGGTCGATCGCGTTGCCGCTGTAGTCGCACTGCCCCGAGGCGAGCGCCGTCGACGCCTCGGAGCCGCCCTTCACGTAGGTCAGGTCGACGTCGAGCCCTTCCCGATCGAAATAGCCGAGCGCCTTCGCCAGATCCCACGGGAAGTAGATCAGCCCGTGCTCGGCGCCGACGACGACCGCGACCTTCTCCTTCGGCGGCGCGGCGACGACGATCGTGGGGACGCAGACGGCCGAGGCCGCCAGACCGCCGATCAGCGAGCGGCGTGAGAGCGGAGCCATGCAAGCCTCCTAGTCGACGGGCTTCCAGACGACGAGCCGCCGCTGGAGCCACTGGAAGAACAGGTTGATGACGAACACGAGCACCATCAGCACGAACAAGCCGGCGAAGACGCCGCTCGTGTTGAGCTGCGATTCGGAGAATTGGATCCGGTAACCCACCCCCGCCTGCGCGCCGAAGTACTCGGCGACGACCGCGCCGATCAACGCGAAGCCGACCGCCGAGCGCAGCGACGAGAAGATCCAGGTCAGCGCCGAGGGGAGCAGGACGTGCCGCATCACGTCGAGGGGCTTCGCGCCCAGCACGCGCACGCTGGCGACCAGCGTCGGGTCGACGTCGCGGATCCCGTCGTAGGTCGCGAAGAACACGACGAAGACGACCAGCGCGACCGCGCTCACGACCTTCGACTGGATCGTCGTCAACCCGAACCACAACAGGAAGAGCGGGATCAGCGTGACGCGTGGGATCGCGTTCGCGAGCAGCAGGAACGGGACGAAGATCGCGGCCAGCCAGCGGGTCGGCGCGAGGATCACTGCCAGCGCGATCCCGAGCACGCCGCCGACGGCGAGGCCGAGGAGCGTCTCTTCCAACGTCACCGTCACGTCGCGCAGGATGTAGTGGTTCTGCCACCAGCTGCCGAGCGTCTCGACGATCTGCGAGGGCTGCGAAACGAAGAACGGATCGACCACGTGCGCCCGCGCGCCGGCCTCCCACAGCACCAGCGCCAGCGCGACGATCGCCGCCTGGATCGCGGCAACCGCGCGCCGGTCAACCGGCCGCGTTGGCCCGCGCATAGCTTTCCAGCACCTCGTCGCGCAGGTCGGCCCACATCCGCGCGTAGAGCGCGGTGAACTCCGGTTCGAAGCGGACCCGCTCGACGTCGCGCGGCCGGGCCAAGCCGACGTCGTAGCGCGCCTTCACCCGGCCCGGGCTCGCCGTCATCACGACGACCTCGTCGGCGAGCGCGATCGCTTCCTCGAGATCGTGGGTGACGAACACGACCGTCGTGCCCGAGCCCTGCCACAGCGCTAGGAGCTCGCCTTCCATCAGGTTGCGCGTCTGCACGTCGAGCGCCGAGAACGGCTCGTCCATCAGCACGATCTCCGGCTCGTAGACGAGCGTCTGCGCGAGCGCGGCGCGCTTGCGCATCCCGCCGGAGAGCTGGTGCGGGTACGCGCGCTCGAAGCCGCGCAGGCCGACGCGCGCGATCCAATCGGCGGCGCGCCGCCGCATCTCCGCCGCCGGCATCCGGCGCAGGACGAGCGGGAGCGTTACGTTGTCCTCGACCGTCTTCCACGGCAGCAGCGCGTCGCGCTGGAAGAGGAAGCCGGCCGCCGGCGTGATCCCCACGACCGGGACCCCACGCACCGCGACGGTCCCGGCGCTGGGCCGGCCCAGACCCGCGATGAGGCTCAGCACCGTCGACTTCCCGCAGCCCGAGGGTCCGACCAGCGCGACGAATCGTCCGGGCGCCACCGCGAGATCGAGATCGCGCAGCGCCGTGTAGCCGCCGAACGTCTTGACGACGCCGGACAGTGCAATGATCTGCGGGCACGAGGTCACGTCGAGCGACCTTCTCGAACCACGGAAGCCATGCCCCTCCTTGCGGCCTCGCCGCCGGTCGACGCGGTGATGCTCGAAGCCCGCGCCGCCGGATTCGCCAAACGCTCGATCAAGAACGAGGCCAAGCTCGCCGCGATCGACCTCGCGATCCGCTGCATCGACCTGACGACGCTCGAAGGCCGCGACTCGCCCGGCCGCGTCCGCTCGCTGTGCGCGAAGGCCGCGTTCCCCGCCCCCGGCGCGCCGCGCGTCGCCGCGGTCTGCGTCTACCCGAACTTGGTCGCGGTCGCCAAGGACGCGCTGCGCGGAACCGGCGTGAAGGTGGCCTCGGTCGCGACCGCGTTTCCGAGCGGGCTCTCCTCGCTCGACGTGCGGCTGCGCGACACCGAAGCGGCCCTGGCTTCGGGCGCCGACGAGATCGACATGGTCATCGATCGCGGCGCGTTCCTCGCCGGTGAGGAGTCGCGCGTCTTCGCCGAGATCGCCGCCGTCAAGCAGCTCTGCGGGCCCGTCCACCTCAAAGCGATCCTCGAGACCGGCGAGCTCGGCTCGTACGACGCGATCCGCCGCGCCTCCGACCTCGCGCTCGACGCCGGCGCCGACGTGATCAAGACGTCGACCGGAAAAATCGGCACCTCGGCGACGCTCCCGACGGCACTGGTGATGGCCGAGGCGCTGCGCGACTTCGCGCAGCGCACCGGGGAGCGGCGCGGGTTGAAGGTCGCGGGCGGCGTGCGCACCACCAAGGTCGCGATCGCGTACCTCGTCTTGCTCGACGAGACCCTCGGCGATCCGTGGCTGTCGCCCGATCTCTTCCGGATCGGCGCCTCGGCGCTGCTCGACGACTTGCTGCTGCAACGCGACAAGCTCGCGACCGGGCGCTACGGCTCGCTCGATTACATCGCGAAGGACTGACGGCGCCGGCGGAATGACGCTGCGCACGCGGCTCTCGACGGTCGTCCTCGTCCCGCTGCTGCCGCTGCTGATTCTCGTCTGCGCCGTCGCGATCGTCGCCCAGCGGACGCAGGCGACCGAGAACATCCTGCATACCGCCGTCACCGAGTTGGAAGCCGGGAATCAGGTGCAACTCGAGCTTTTCGACGCGTCGGCCGCCGTGCGGCACTACACCCTCGCCGGCGAGGGCGCCCGCTACGAACGCGCCCGGGAGGCGCTCCTGGCGCGAACCGGGCTCCTTCGCGCAACGACGTCGACCGACGACGCCGAGGTACGCGGCCTCGCCGCGGCGATGAATGCGAGCGCGCTGCGCGGGATCGCGAACCTCGACGCGTACGTCACGAAGCTCCGTCCCGGCCGCATCGACGCGACCGCGGCGGCGGCGACCAGCGCACGAACCGACCGCATCATGGCGGCGTTTCGCGCCTCCAAAGATCGCTTCGACGCGCTCGAGCACGGGCGCCAGCGCGGCGGGCGTGCCGCGCTCGATGCGACCTGGTCGGTCGCGGCGTTCGCGCTGACGATGATGGCGCTGATCGGCGTCGGTGCGACGCTGGCGATCGCGATCGCCGTGAGCCGCTCGGTGGCGCGCCGCGTCGAGCGGGTCGAGGAGAACGCGGAGGCCTACGCGCGCGGGGACCCGCTCGCCGACGAGCCGGTCGACGGCGGCGACGAGATCGCGCAGCTCGACGCCACGCTGCGCGCGATGGCGCGGACGATCCGCGCCCGCGAACGGCAGCTCCAATCCGCGGTCGCGCGCGCCGAGGAGGCGTCGCGGGCAAAGAGCGAGTTCGTCGCGACGATGAGCCACGAGATCCGCACCCCGATGAACGGCGTCATCGGGATGTCCGAGCTGCTGCTCGACACGCCGCTCGATCGCGAGCAGCGCGAGTACGTCGAGACGATCCGCGATTCGGGGCAGACGCTGCTCGGCGTGATCAACGACGTACTCGACTACTCGAAGATCGAGGCCGGGCGCCTCGAGCTCGAGCGGGCCGACGTCGACGTCGTTGCGCTGGTCGAGTCGATCGCCGCCGTCCTCGCGCCGCAGGCGCACGCCAAGCACCTCGAGCTGCTCACCTTCGTCGATCCTGCCGTCCCGCAGCGCGTCGTCGGCGACCCGCTGCGGCTGCGGCAGATCTTGCTGAACCTGCTCTCGAACGCGGTCAAGTTCACCGATCGCGGGAGCGTCGTCGCGATCGTCTCGCTCGAAGAGTCCGGTGAAGCCGCCGTCACGCTGCGATTTGCGATCAGCGACACCGGGATCGGGATCGAGCCGCAGGCGATCCCGCTCTTGTTCGAGCCGTTTCGCCAAGCCGACATGTCGACGACGCGGCGCTTCGGCGGCTCAGGGCTGGGCCTCACCATCACTCGCCGCCTCGTCCGTCTGATGGAAGGCGAGATCGGCGTCGAGAGCGTCCCCGGGCGCGGCTCGACGTTCTGGTTCACGGCGCCGTTCGCGATCAGCCGCAGCGAGGCCGGTCCCATCCCGATGCGCGAGCTGCGCGGAACGCGGACGCTCGTCGTCGAGGACGATCCGCGCACGCTCGAGCTGCTGCGCCGCACCCTCGAAGGCTGGGGCGTCCACGCCGACAAGGTCCTCGACGCCGACACCGCGCTGCGCCACCTGACGTGGGCCGCCGAGCGCGGCGAGCCGTACGACAACGTGCTGATCGACTACGCGCTCGGGACGAGCGACGGGATCACGCTCGGCCGCCAGATTCGCAGCCACCCGCTGCTCGAGCGCACGGGCCTGGTGATGATCACCGCGCAGGACGACGGCACGCTCGCCGCGCGCGCGCGCAGCATCGGCTTCAGCGGGTTCCTGGTGAAGCCGGCGACGCAGTCGTCGCTCTACGATGCGATCGCGAACGTCGTCCACGAGCGCGTCGCCGCCGTCTCCGAGCCGCCGGCCGCCGAGGGCCGCGTCCCCGTACGCAGCGAGCGGATCTTGGTCGTCGAGGACAATCCCGTCAACCAGCGGTTGGCGAAGCGGCAGCTCGAACGGCTCGGCTTCGCACCGCAGCTCGCGGCCAACGGTGCGGAAGCCGTCGAAGCGATCCGCCGCGCGCAGTTCGACCTCGTCTTCATGGACGTCCAGATGCCGGTGCTCGACGGCTACGACGCGACGGCGCAGATTCGGCGCGCCGAGCTGCGGACGCGCAGCCACGTCCCGATCATCGCGATGACGGCGAACGCGCGCGGCGAAGATCGCGACGCCTGCCTCGCCGCCGGGATGGACGACTACCTCTCCAAGCCGGTCGCGCTCGCCGACCTGCGCCATATCCTCGAACGCTGGCTGCCTTCCCAGGATGGCGGCGCGGCAGCCCAGGAGTAACCGGCGATGATTCGCCGTTCCGTTCTCGCTGCGCTCGCCGTCGCGATCGTCCTCGCCGTTGTACCGGCGCGGCCGCTGGCCGCCGCGACGCCTGCCGTGATCCTCGCGACGACGACGAGCACCCAGGACACCGGGCTCCTCGACGTCCTCGTCCCGGCGTTCGAGAAGGCCTCGGGCTATCAGGTCAAGGTGATCGCGGTCGGCACGGGCGCGGCGCTCGCGATGGGCACGCGCGGCGATGCCGACGTGCTGCTCGTTCACGCGCCGCAGGCCGAGCTGGCGTACATGGCCGCGGGCCGCGGGAAGAGCCGCGCCGCGGTGATGCACAACGCGTTCATCCTCGTCGGGCCCGCCGGCGATCCGGCGCACGTCAAAGGCGATCCCTCCGCGGCCGATGCGTTCGCCAAGATCGCGCGCAGCGGCGCGACGTTCGTCTCGCGCGCCGACGACAGCGGGACCGACAAGAAAGAGCACGCGCTGTGGGATGCGGCGCATACGGCGCCGCCCGCGGCGTACGTGAAGACGGGGAGCGGGATGGCCGACACGCTGCACGTCGCCGCGCAGAAGCACGCCTACACGCTGAGCGACGACGGTACGTATCTCTCACAGCGCGCGACGCTCGATCTGGTCCCGCTCGTCGAAGGCGCCGCCGATCTCGCCAACCCCTATCACGTCATCGTGGTGAACCCGATCCCGGGCCGCGTCTCGAACCCGGCCGGCGGCGAGGCCTTCGCGCACTACGTCGTCTCGCCGGATGGTCAGCGCCTCATCGCGGCGTTCGGCCGCGAGCGCTACGGCCGGCCGCTGTTCGTCCCCGACGCGGCGGCCCGCTGAGCGACGACCTCGCCGAGATCGCGCTGCGCTCGATCGCGATCTCGGTCACCGCGGCGGCCCTCGCCGCGCTGATCGCGCTCCCCGGCGCGCTGTGGATCGCGTTCGGCACCTCGCCCGCGCGGCGGATTCTGCTCGCCGTCTACAGCGCGGGCCTCGGGTTCCCGCCGGTCGCGGTCGGACTCGCCGTCGCGTTCACGTTCTGGCGCAGCGGTCCGCTCGGCGCGCTCGACCTGCTCTACACGCCGGCGGCGATGGTCCTCGCGCAGACGATCGTCGCGATCCCGGTCTTCGGGACGCTCGCCGTCGTCGCGCTGCGCGGCCTCGACGTGTCGCTGCCGCTGCAGCTCGCCGCGCTCGGGATCGCGCGCGCGCGCCGGATGCGCATCCTCGCGCGCGAGGCGGCGCCCGGGCTCGCCGCCGCGGGGCTCGCCGGCTTCGGGCGCGCGATCGCCGAGGTCGGCGCGGCGCAGATGACCGGCGGAAACATCGCGGGCCAAACGCGCGTCCTCACCACCGCGACGGTCCTCGCGGTCGGCCGCGGCGACTTCGGGCTCGCGTTCGGCGAGACCGCGGTTTTGGTGGGGATCGTCGCCATCGCGACCGGGATCACGCTCGCGCTGCAGTCACGATGGCGTTGACGAGCGGCGCGCTCGCGCTGCGCCGCGGCCGGTTCGCGCTCGATCTCCCGCCGCTCAGCGCGACGGCGGACGCGCCGCTCGTCGTCATCGGCCCGAACGGCAGCGGCAAGAGCACGCTGCTGCTCGCGCTGCGCGGCCTGCTGGGGACGAGCACCGAGATCGCGCGCGACGAACCGGCCGCAGCCGTGTTCGCCACCCCCGCGCTCGTCCGCGGCAGCGTCGCCCGCAATGTTCGGCTCGCCGCCCCGCAGCTCGACGACGCGGCGCTCGCGCGGCTCTTGACGCTGACGGGGATCGCCGCGAAGGCAAACGACGACGCGCGCACGTGCTCCTCGGGCGAGCGGCAGCGCATCGCGCTCGCCCGTGCGCTCGCGGTTGCGCCCAAAACGCTCTTTCTCGACGAAGCGCTCGCCAACGTCGACGCCGCCGGCCGCGTGGAATTGCGCGCTGCGATCCGCGACTACGCACGCGCGCAGCGCTGCGCGCTCGTCGTCGCGACGCAAACCTACGGCGACGTCGCCGCGTTCGCCGGCGGCGTCCTCATCCTCGGCGACGGCGCGCCGCGCATGTTTGCGCGCGCCGGCGCGGCGTGGGACGACGATCCGTATCTGCGCCTGGTGCGCGCCGAAGCGGGCTGAGCGCCTACGCCGCCGTTGGCGCGTCGAACGTCATGCTGATCAGGGTGCCGTTCGCGGTGTCGATCGACACCGCGCGCGCGATCGCGCGCACGATCCCGAGGCCAAAGCCGCGTCCGGGCGTCCCGTGCTCGCGGTCGATGAACGTACCGTCGTCGCGAACGTCGACGACCAGCGTCTCGCTCGGCTCGATGCGCGCGTAGAGCTCGACCGTCCCGTTTCCGGCGGGGTTCCCGTGCTCGACCGCGTTCGAGAGCGCCTCGCCGACCGCAACGATGATGTCCTCGCGCCGCTCGTGCTCGACCCGCAGGGCGTGCAGAAATGCGTCGAGCGCATGGCGCAGCGGCCGCGGCGCGTCGAGCTTCCCCGCGCGGACGATCCGCAGCTCCGAAGGCACGCTCATACGGTACCCGTCGTGAGCGCGGTGAGCGCCGTGCCGCGATCCTCGAAGATGCGGAACGCCTCCCCGAGGCCGGCGTAGGCGAGGATGCGCGCGATCCGGGGGCTTCCGGTCAGGAGCGCGACCGAGCGTCCTACGTGGTCGGCGTCGCGGCGCAACCGCACCAGCTCCGCGATCACGGTCGAGTCGGCGTACTCGGCGCCGCTCAGATCGACCAGCACGCCGCCGCGGCCGAGGTCGAGGGTGAGCGCGCGCGCGATCTCCTCGCGACGGGTCGCGTCGAGCTCGCCGGCAAGTCGGATCACCTGCACCGAGCCGCCGCTCACGACGCGATCTTCCACGGCGACGGAGGCCGGCGGCGGCTCGACGGCGCTTCGAACGGCGTCACCACGGTCGCGGTGACTTCGTTGGTGCCGCGCGAGCCGGTCGCGACGATGCTGCTGCGCCGCGGGGCGCCGCCCGTCCCCACACCCTCGTGCGAGAACGTCACGGTGAGGATCGCGACGTCGTCGCCCGGGTCGCGGCCGTCGAAGATCGTCCGGTGGATCGCGGCCGCGACGTTCGGCGCCGCATCGTCGACGGCGCGCGCGACGGCGTCCAGCAGCATCGTCTCGCCGGCGAGGACGTCACGCGAGTGCTCGACGGCGCCGTCGGTGTAGAGCACCAGCATCGCGCCGGGGACCGTCTGCACCGTCATCGTCGTGTACGCGGCGCTCTCCAGCACTCCGAGCGGAAGCCCGCCGAGCTCGAGCAGCCGCGGCGGCCGGCCGGGCTCGATCAGCACCGGCGGCGGATGTCCGGCCGAGGCGTAGGTGAACTCGAACGTCCGCGAGTCGGCATAGCCGCAGACGACCGTCACCATCCGGGCGTCGCGTGCGAGCAGCTCGCGATTGACGCGCGTCAGCAGCCGCGCCGGATCGGGATCGCGCACCGCCGCCGAGATGAGCGCCTGCCGCGCACGGTTCATCGCGACCGCGGCTTCGAGCCCGTGACCGGCGACGTCGCCGATCGCGAACAGCACGCGGTCCGGCGCGAGCTCGACGCCGTCGTACCAGTCTCCGCCGACCTTCGCCTGTTCGGCCGCGGGGACGTAGGTCGCGCTGAAGCTCACCGCGGGCAGCGTCGGCAGCGGTCGCTGCAGGAACGCATCCTGGAGCGTCTCGGCGATGCGCCGTTCGGTCTCGTACGCTGCGCGCAGCGCCGCGGCTTCACGCTGCTGCGCGGCGAGGCGCCATGCCAGCCGCGTCTGCTGAATCCCGTACGCGATCCCGAGCAGCGAGAGCACGATCACCGCGAGCACGACGTAGAGCGAGATCCGTGTGATCGCGCCCTCGGCCTGCGAGTCGAGCAGCGCCTCGCGCTGCGCCAGCAGCTGGTCGACCACGGTGAGGTCCGCGCGGTAGTGGTCCATCAGGCGCTTCCCGTCGCGCTGGATCACCAGGGGATCCGTCGGGCTCGGCCCGGCGAGCGGCGAGGCGACCTTCTGCTCCCACTCGCGGCTGGTCGCTACCGCGTCGGCGACGACGCCGCCGGCGCGCGGCAAGCTCAGCGCGGCGAGGATCGCCGCGAGGCGCTGCTGCGCCGCGGGAAGATGGGCGCGTGCCTTGCGATACGGCTCCAAGAACGTGCGGTCGCGCGTCGCGGCGTAGCCGCGGATCCCGGTCTCCTCGTCGAGCTGCAGCTTGAGCGTGTCGAAGGCGACGATCCGCGCGGTCCGCACCTGTTCCGCCGCAGCGAAGGCCCCGCGAACGTAGCCGCGGACCAGCAACCCGGCAGCGATGAAGATCGGCACGACAAGCACCAGCACGGCGGCGGTGACCCATAACGGCCGCCAGGATTGCCGATCCATTCCGGTCGCCGTTTGCGAGCCGGGAAAGCGCTCCCTGCGGCGAACCCCGGACCGATGGCCCTTGCGTACGCGCCCTCGCTCGAAACGACGCCGGTCCGGATCGCGCCGCGGTACGATCACGTCATCGGCGGCGAGCACGTGCCGTCGTCGAGCGGTGAGACGTTTGCGACCCTCAACCCGGCGACGGAAGCCGAGCTCGCGCAGGTCGCCGTCGGGACGGCGGAGGACGTCGACCGCGCGGTCGCCGCCGCACGCCGCGCGTACGAGACGGTCTGGGGCCCGATGCGCCCGGCCGACCGCGCCAAGTACATCTACCGCATCGCGCGCGCGATCACCGAACGCTCGCGGGAGCTTGCGGTGCTCGAGAGCACCGACGGCGGCAAGCCGATCAAAGAGTCGCGCGACTTCGACGTCGTGCAGGCGGCGGCGCACTTCTTCTACTACGCCGGCTGGGCCGACAAGCTGCGCTACGCGATCCCCGGCCTCACCGATCCGCGCCCGGTCGGCGTCGTCGGCTCGATCGTCCCTTGGAACTTCCCGCTGCTGATGGCGGCGTGGAAGCTCGCGCCGGCGCTCGCCTGCGGCAACACCGTCGTGCTCAAACCCGCGGAGACGACGCCGCTGACCGCGCTGCTGCTCGCGGAGATCTGTCAGGAAGCCGACCTGCCGCCGGGCGTCGTCAACGTCGTCACCGGCGACGGCGCGACCGGGGCCGCGCTCGTCGCGCATCCCGGCGTCGACAAGCTCGCCTTCACCGGCTCGACCGAGGTCGGCAAGCGCATCGCGCGCACCGTCGCGGGGACCCGCAAGCACCTCACCCTCGAGCTGGGCGGCAAAGCGGCGAACATCGTCTTCGCCGACGCGCCGCTCGATCAGGCGATCGAAGGCGTCGTCAACGGGATCTACTTCAACCAGGGTCACGTCTGCTGCGCCGGCTCGCGACTGCTCGTCCAAGAGTCGGTCCACGACGAGGTCGTCGAGAAGCTCAAAGCGCGCATCGAGACGCTGCGCGTGGGCGACCCGCTCGACAAGAACACCGACATCGGCGCGATCAACTCCGCCGCCCAGCACGCGAAGATCCGCGAGCTCGTCGAGAGCGGCGTCGCGGAGGGTGCCGTGCTGCACCAGCAATCGTGTGCGCTCCCCGAGCGCGGCTGGTTCTATCCCGCCTCGTTCTTCACCGGCGTCGCGCAGTCGCACCGTATCGCGCGCGAGGAGATCTTCGGGCCGGTCCTCTCGATCATGACGTTCCGCACCGCCGACGAGGCGATCGAAAAGGCGAACAACACGCCGTACGGCCTCTCGGCCGGCGTCTGGACCGACAAGGGCGCGAAGTCGATGTACGTCGCGCAGCGCCTGGCGGCCGGGGTCGTGTGGTGCTCGACCTTCAACCAGTTCGACCCCAGCTCGCCCTTCGGCGGCTACCGCGAATCGGGCTTCGGCCGCGAGGGCGGGGTGGCCGGCCTGCGCCCGTACCTGAACGCCTGACCGGTCCTCGCGAAAAGCAACCGGGCGGCCGAAACCTACCACAATGAGCCTCGAGCGCGCGGTCGACGAGACCCGGGTGTCCGACGACGGGGTGCGGCGCGAGCTCATCTTCGCGCAGCGGCTGCTGGCGGCATACACCGAGATCACCTCGCTCGCGCTGATCCGCTGGGACCGCGAGTATCGGATCCTCGAGTGGTCGGCGCGGGCGGAGAGCATCTTCGGCTGGCGCGCCGGCGAGGTCGTCGGCAAGACGTTCCCGGAGCTGCGGCTCGTCCATCCGGCCGACGTCAAGACGACGATCCACGCCGCCCGCGCGCTAATCGCCGAACAGGGTACCGCGATCGTCGAGAACCGCAACGTGACGCGCGACGGCCGCGTCATCGAGGCGCGCTGGTTCAACGTCTGCGTCGTGCACGAGAACGAGCTGCACGTCGTCTCGCTCGTCGAGGACATCAGCGACCTCGCCGCGACGCGCGCCGCCGCGCTCGAGAGCGAGGAGCGATTCCGGTCGCTGTTCGACCAGAGTCCCGATGCGATGTACGCGCTCTCGCTCGACGGGATCGTTACCCGCGCCAACGCGGCGGCACAGCTGGAACACGGCGGCCGCGAGCTGGCGACCGCCGCGATCGGCGAGTTGTTCGCGCACGACGACGCCCGTGACGTCGGCGAGATCTTCCACCGCGCGACCGCGGGCCGCTCCTCCAGTCTCGAGGTCGAGGCGCTGCGCGCCGACGGCTCGAGCTACCCGGTCCTCGCGACGATGATCCCGATCTTCGCGCGCAGCGAGATCGCCGGCGTACACCTGGTGATGCGGGACCTCTCGGCGATCCGCCGCGCCGAACGCGCCGTCGCGCTGCAAAACGAACGGCTGCGCGAACTCTACATCGCCGCGGCGTCGGCGAACGAGACAGGTGAAAACCAGATCGCCGCGACGATCGACGCCGGCTGCCGGCTGCTGGGGATGACCGGGGGCGCACTCTACGACGCCGAGACCGACCGCTGGAGCGCGACCGCCGGCGATTCGATCCCACGGCCGCTGGCGCGTCTTGCGCTGGCGACCGAAGGGCCGTTCGCGCTCGACGATCTGATCGGACTCGATGAGGTCGCAAAGCTCGCGCCGGGCGAAGCGATGCCCTACGCGTTTCTCGCGATCGCGGTCGACGTCGCCGGCGCGCGATTCGGCTCGCTCTGCTTCGCCTCGCGCGATCAGCGCGGCGAGCCGTTCAGCGCCAGCGACCGCGACCTGCTCGCGCTGATGGGGATCCTGGTCGGCTCGGCGATCGAGCGCAGCCGCTCGCGCGCGCGCCTCAAGCACCTCGCCTACAACGACCAGCTCACCGCGCTTCCGAACCGCGCCTGGTTCAACGAGCGGCTGCGCGAGGAGCTGGCGCGCGCGCGCCGCTCGGACGCGCGCGTCGCCGTGATGTTCCTCGACCTCGACCGCTTCAAGGACATCAACGACACGCTCGGCCACGCGCTCGGCGACAAGCTGCTGCGCACGATCGGCGACCGCCTCACCGCGATCGTCGGCGGCAACGGCGTCGTCGCGCGGATGGGCGGCGACGAGTTCATCGTGCTGGTCATCGGCGATGCGACAACGGCCCGGCTCGAGTCGCTCGCGCGCCAGATCGTCGGCGCGGTCGACCAGCCGATCGTGATCGACGGCTTCGAGCAGTTCGTCACCACCTCGGTCGGGATCGCGGTCGCGCCCGACGACGGCGACGACGTCGACGAGCTGATCAAGAACGCCGACGTCGCGATGTACCGCGCCAAGGAACGCGGCCGCAACACCCATCAGTTCTTCGACTCCGCGTTGGGCGCGTCGCTGCAGAGCCGGATCGCGCAAGAGAAGCAGTTGCGGCGCGCGCTCGAACGCGACGAGTTCGTCGTCCACTACCAGCCGCAGTTCGACCTCGAGGGCGATCGCGTCATCGCACTGGAGGCGCTGGTGCGGTGGCAGCATCCGCGCCTCGGCCTCGTGCAGCCCGACGCCTTCATCCCCGCCGCCGAGCTGAGCGGGCTGATCGTCCCCCTCGGCGATTGGGTGCTCGAGACCGGCTGCCGGCAGCTTCGCCAGTGGCAGCGCCTCGTTCCCGACCTGCGGCTTGCGGTCAACCTCTCGGCTCGCCAGTTCCACCAGCCGGGACTCACGGAACGCGTCCGCGACGTCCTCGACCGCTACGCGATCGCGCCGGGCAGCCTCGAGCTCGAGATCACCGAGTCGGTCGCAATGGGCGACGCGGCCCTCTCCGTCCAGATCCTCGAGGAGCTCGGCCGGGCCGGGATCCGTCGCGCCGTCGATGACTTCGGGACCGGCTACTCGTCGCTCGGCTACCTGCGACGCTTCCGTCTGGACTGCCTCAAGATCGACAAGTCGTTCGTCCAGGACGTTTTGGTCGAGCCCGACGATGCGACGATCGTCCGGACGGTCATCGCGATGGCACACAGCCTGGGGCTCGAGGTCTGCGCCGAAGGGGTCGAGACGGCCGAGCAGCTGGCCTTCCTCTACGACGAGCGCTGCGATCGGGTCCAGGGCTTCTTGCTGGCGCAGCCGATGACGGTCGAGGAGGTCGACCGCTTCCTCGCCAGACGCGGGATCACGACCGCAGTCGGGTAAATGCGCGAGCGTGGACACGCTCGCTGCTCCCATCCTCGACCGCGAGGCGATGGCTGCGCGCTACCGCGCCAACCGCCGCCGCACGGCCGGGCTGTTCGCGACGATTGCACCGGAAGCGTACGGTGACTCGCCGATCCCATTGCGCCACCCCTTTCTCTTTTACGACGGACACATTCCGGACTTCGCGTTCATCACGCTCCCGCGCGATGCGCTCAAGTACGCGCCGATCGATCCCGCGTACGAGAAGCTGTTCAACCGCGGCATCGATCCGCGCGACACGGCGGCCGCCGAAGCGCACAAGCGCGACGGCTGGCCGTCTCGAAAGCTGATCGAAGAGTTCGGCGCCAAATGCGACGCGGCCGTCCTCGACGCGTTCGCGAACGGCAAGCTCGACGATCCCGCGGTCCCCAACCTCGTGCACGCCGAAGCGGCGTGGAACGTCCTCGAGCACGAAGAGATGCATCACGAGACGTTCACCTACATCGTGCATCGCCTCGCGCGCGACAAACAGCGGGGCCCGCACGACACCCACCGCGACGTCGCCCCGCCGCGGCGCGACCCGATCGCGATCCCGGCCGGCCGCGCGACGCTCGGCGCGCGCCGCGGCGCGATCCCGTTCGGCTGGGACAACGAGTTCGACGAGCACGTCCTCGACGTCGGCGCGTTCGCCGTCGACGCCTACGACGTGACCAACGGCGACTGGCTCGCGTTCCTCCGCGACGGCGGCCCGGTACCGCCCAACTGGTTCGAAGGCGACGGCGCCTGGATGCTGCGCTGCGTCTTCGAAGATATTCCGCTCCCGCTCTCGTGGCCGGTGTACGTCAGCCAACAGGATGCGACCGCGTTCGCCGCCTGGAGCGGCGGCCGGTTGATGACCGAGCCGGAATACCATCGCGCCGCCTACGGGACGCCGAGCGGCGACGAACGCCCGCACCCGTGGGGCGACGCCGCGCCCGATCCCGCGATCCACGGCAACTTCGGCTGGAAGCGCTTCGACCCCGAACCTGCGGGCTCGTCGCCGGCCGGCGCAAGCGCCTGGGGCGTCGAGGATCTGGTCGGCAACGGCTGGGAGTGGACGTCGACGCCGTTCGCACCGTTCGCGGGCTTTGCGCCGATGGCGTCCTACCCGCTCTACTCCGCCGACTTCTTCGACGGCAAGCACTACGTCATTAAAGGAGCGGCGCCCGTTACGGCATCGACGCTGATCAGGCGCAGCTTCCGGAACTGGTTCTACCTCGACTATCCGTACATGTACGCCACGTTCCGGCGAGCGTACGACTAGCCCATCGTCATTCCGAGCTTGTCGAGGAACCCTCGTCGTCGTGCCGAGCGAAGTCGAGGCACGACCCCGCAGAGCTGAACGTCGCTCGGAATGACGAAAGGCGCGCGACCCGTTTGGGCCGCGCGCCTTTTTCTGCTCTACGAGAGCGTTACTTCGCCGGAGGCGGCATGTAGTGCCACTTCTTGAGGATCGCTTCCCCTTCGGGGCTGGAGATCATCGCCAGGAAGTCTTTGCCCAGCGCTGCGTTCTTCGCGCTCTTGGTTTGCGTGACCGAGTATACCGACACGACGTTGTACTTGTCGTCGATCGGGATGTCGTCGAACTTCGCGGGGTTCATGTCGGAGACGAACGTGATCCCGGCGTTGGCCTTCGGGCCGATCGCGTCGACGACGTCCGAGCCCTTCTCACTTTGCACGGCGATGTTCTTGCGCGTGTTCGTGATGAAGTCGAAGCCGTAGTCGGCCGAGGCCTTCTGCAGCACTTGGCCCGCGAGCTTGCCGACCGCGGAGGTCGGCGTCCCCATCGAGAGCTTCACGCCGGGGTTGCCGAGGTCTTTGAGGCTCTTGATCTTCGCCGG
>DASYFS010000384.1:0-15200 GCA_036498305.1 Candidatus Elarobacter sp.
CATTTTTATTCTAGCAGCCCTGTCAAGTCCCCTTGCGCGTTGGTTGTTGTCTGTAGTGCCTCTGCGGGCTCATGGGAGGCCGTCTGCCGCGTCGCGCGTGGGGCGTCGGTGTGTTCGGGACGTGTTGTCCGGGGTGGAATCGGTCCGGCGATGCCGGGTCACAACGCGCCCGAGCTCATCGTCTCTCGCAGTTGCACGCACCCGCTCGTGAGCGGGGGTGTGTGCAAGCTCGAGACACGACCATTCGCACCGCAACCCGAAGGAAAGCGGTGCTACAGACGCTCTCTAAGCGCCGCGTTGCGGGTGCTCTCGCTGCTCGACGGTCGATCTAGGGGCATCGGCTCGCGGCGCGATCGGTGTGACGATCGGGCCGTCTGCGTCATGGCTCTGGCGACGCGCTGCAACTAGGGCCGCAACGGGCTATCCCGCGGTGCGGCGTCGGCTCGTCGAGCGTGTCTCTTGGCCGTCACGATCGAGCGCCGCCGGCCCGGTGATCCGGGGCCGCGCTCGTCGCCAAACGCCGCGGGCAGGGTTCCCGCGTGGTGCGTCGAATCAGGCGCGCGTTAGGCCGCCTCCTCGACGCGTTGGGGCTGGCGTCCAAGTCGCCACGATCCCAGCGTGTTCGGGGGGTCGGACGGATATCCTCCACCGTCCGATTCCATGTGATACCATTCCGGGTGATGGCAGCTCCCCGGAAGTGGCTCACGGCAACGGCGACCAGGACGCGGGTCACGGTCGACCTCGAGCTCTCGGAGATGCGTCAGCTCGACGCGCTGGCCGGCGAAGGCGAGCGCAGCCGCTCCCAGGAGATTCGGCTCGCGATCCGCGAACACCTCGCCGCCGCCAACAAGGGCCGGCGCCGGTGACCTGGCGCGACGTGCAGCTCGAAGCGAGCCGGCAGTTCGATGCCGCCGCCGAGCGCGGCCGTGTCGAGCTCGAGCAGGCCGACCGCGACCGCATCGAGCGCGAGCTGACCGACGTTTGGATCGCCGCCGGCCTGCGCAAGCGCTGGCGCGTGATCGCCGTCGACCGCAGCTTCGGCGAGTGGGACGACCTCACCGCCGCGACGCAGTTCCTCGCGCTGCTCGTCGACGGCAACCCGAACCTACGGCGGCTCGCGTGAGCCCGCGGCCGCGCACGCCGCGCAAGACGTCGACGAAGCGGGCGGCGGCGAAGCCGGCGCCGACGGTCGAGCGCGCACGCCGGCTGACGCAGGCCGAGCTCGTCGAGCGGCTGCTCGCATCGACCGAGGCCGCACGGCGGCCGCGCGGCGGTGTCCAGCTCGAGCGCGGCCCCCGCGGCCAAGTGCTGATCACCGTCAACGTGCACCTCGACGACGAGCCCGACCTCGACACGCTCGCCGCGGTGCGCGATCGCGCCGTCAAGATCTTCTCGGAGCTCGAGCGCAAGTACCCGGTCGGTTACGCCGAGCGCGGCGCCTAGGCGATCGTGTACGTCGTCGTGATCGAGCCGACGCCGCTGACGCCTGTCGGCGGGCTGATCGTGAGCCGCGAGGGCGAGGGGCCGTTCGACGATCTGGACGTCGCCTACACCTACGCTGCGCGCCGGCAGGCGACAGTCGGGCAGACGTGGCGCGTGCGCGTCGTGCGGATCGTCGAGCCGCTGCGCTCGATCGTCGCCCGCGACGCGGCGTGACGTGCGGCCGTGGCGGCGACGTCGATCAAGCTGTTGTGGTTGCCGGGACCGGGCTACTACGACCTGCGGGTCATGGCCGGCCAGAGCTCGCGCAAGCGTGACTTCGTCGGGCAGCTGCGGTTGAAGCCCGACGTCGCGGCCGTGTTCCGCGGCTTGCTGCTCGCCGGCGACGCCGAGCTCGGCGACCTGGTCGTTAGTGAGGTCGGCTGGCCTGATCCGATGGTGCCGTGACGTGGCCGAGCTGAGGCGGCTGCGAGTCTGCGCGACGGTCGAGATCGTCGTCGACGTGACCGAGGAACTGGACGCGCTCGACTCTCGAGACGTCTGTCAGCTCGTGCAGAACGAGATCGGTCACACGGGCGCGGTCGTCGCCGACGTCGTCGACTGGCACGAGGACGAGGCGGCACGGTGACGCCGAACGTCTTCACGCGCCGGCTCTTCGAGCTGCTGGCCGGCGAGCTCCGCGCGGCCGAGTACGACGCCGACTGGCGCGACTGGTCGCTCGAATGGCCCGACGGTGAGTCTGATCCCACCGGCTTCGGTGTCGTCGACCGCCACTGCGAGCTCCTGTTCGAGGTCAGGGTGCACCCGTGGACGTGACCGCGTCGTGAGCGACGTGATCTTCGACGAGGTCGACGGCCTGGTCGTCGGCACCTATGCCGGCCCGGTGCGCGACGACGGCGGGGACCGTCTGCGCGTGCAGATCACACTCGGCGGACCGGCGCGCAGTTGCGGCTTCGTGTCGTTGTCGATGGAAGAGCTCGAGCGGTTGACACTGCGGCTGCTCGCGACGTTGGGCGAGGCGACCCGATCGCGGCCGCGCTGACGTGACCGAGGCCGAGCTGCAACAGGCGGTGATCGAGCTCGCGCGGCTGCTCGGCTACCGCGTCGCGCACTTCCGCGCCGCGCAGACGGTGAAGGGGTGGCGGACGCCGGTTGAGGCCGACGGCAAGGGTTTCCCCGATCTCGTCTGCGTGAAGCCGGGCCGGCTGCTCTTCATCGAGTTGAAGAGCGAGCGCGGCCGGTTGAGCGTCGACCAGCAGGCGTGGCTCGGTGCTCTAATCGGTGCGCGCGCCCATGTCGTCGTCCTGACGCCGCACGACTGGCTGAGCGGCGCGATCGAGGCGGTGCTGCGGGCGTGAGCGTGACGTGTCCGCGCTGCCGGCTGACGTCACACTCGCCGGTCGACGAAGAGGTCGGCTGGTGCACACGCTGCGAGGCGTTCACGTCGAAGACGCTCGACGAGGTCGCGCAGATCGCGGACGCGATCGCTGAGCGCGGCGACGAGGGGCTCGCGCTGGCGGTGCGGCGGCGGCTGGCGCAGGCGCGCCGTGACGAGCTCGCCGACGTGCTGGCGGCGAACGTCGGCGCCGAGCAGGCGCTCGCCGCTGCCGGCTTCACCCGCACCGAGCCGGGCTACTGGTCGTTCAAGTTCGGCACCGGCTTCGAGCTCACGTTCGAGCCGCTGACCTACGGCCGCTTCAATGTCGGGCTCTACCTGCTCGGGCAGCTGGTCGGGCTCGAGAAGGTGTCGGTCGACGGCGTCCGTCGCGGGATGGGCTGAGGTGGCGAAGGCGCTGCCGCCGCTGACGTTCGCGCGCAACGGCCGGGCGCTGCCGCCGGCGGCGATCGCGCGCGACCTGATCGAGGTCGCACGTGAGCTCTTGCGTCGCGGTGAGCGGGTGCCGGCGTCGCTGTGGCTGACGATCGACTCCGCGCTCGAGCTCGCGGTCGTGCTCGCTCACAACCGCGACCAGTCGACCGGCGTCGGCCCGCGCACGGTGAGGGTGTGTCGCACCGCGAGCAGTACGACGATCTCAAGCAGCGCGTGCACGAGCTGATCACGTTGGCCTACGAGGGCGAGCACGCTTACGCGTTGCGCGATGTTGCGGTGCCGCTCGCGATCGACCTTGTCGGCGAGCTCGGCGCCGTGCTCCTGGAGCTCGAGCTGGTGCGGGGCTAGAGCTCCGGGTACTTGCCGGGGTCGAAGATCGCAAACTCGAGCTTGCGCCGCTCGAGCAGGCCGGGCTCGACGACGCCGCCGGCATGGTCCCACTCGAGCCAGTAGGGGCCGAGCTCGGTCCAGTCGCGCGGCGCGCCCTTCGCGTTGATCTGCTTGAGCAGCGTCGAGTTTGCGAAGGCGGCGGCGCCGATGTTGTAGGCAAGCGAGCAGCAGGCGGCGAAGCGTGCCGACGCGCGCGCGGGGATCACGCCGAGGCGGACTTTGACGACGGCGTCGACGGCGCGCGCGAATGAGGCGGTGTCGGCGCGCAGCAGTTGCAGCGCCTGCTCGACGGTGAGGCGGCCGACCGTGCTGGCGCCGCTGAGGTGGAACGCGTTGACGTAGTTGGTCTGGCGGTCGACGTCGGTCACCGGGCCGACGTGCAGCAGGCGGCCGTAGCCGATCGTCGCGTTGCCGGCGGGATCGTTGTACGGCGTCGGCACGAACCCCTCGAAACCTGCGATCAGGTGCAGGCCGGCGGGTGAGAGTGTGCGCGTCATCGTCGTGTCGGTGTTAGTTGGGGATCAGGATCACGGCGCCGACGCTGCCGGCGACGGCGGCGCCGAAGGTGGTTCCGTGGCCGGCGCCGGCAGCGCCGCCGTTGGCGTCGATTGTCCAGCCGGGGATCGTGTTGGGTGTGCCGGTAACGACGGACTGGCTGACCGCGATCACGAGCCCGCCGCCGCCGCCGCCGCCGCCGCCGGCGCCGAGGCCCGAGACGGTGACGTTGCCGCCGTTGCCGCCGCGGGCTTGGATCGCGCCGCTGCCGGCGAACGTCTTTGCGTAGACGCCGACGGTGCCGCCGCCGGCGCCGCCGCCGCCGCCGTTGTTGGTCGCGTCGCCGCCGCCGGCGCCGCCGCCGCCGCCGCCTTGGACCGTGTGCCAAGTGTTCGTGCCGTTCGAGGCGAAGAAGAGGCTCATCAGCAGCGCGGTCGGGAGCGTGCGCAGCGAGCCGGCGATCGAGCCGGAGAAGAAGACGGTGCCGCCGGCGCCGGCGGTGCTCGCGGCGCCGGTGCCGCCGGCGCCGCCGTTGCCGGAGATCGACTGCATGTTGAGGTTGGTGCCGGCGGCGCCGTTGCCGGTACCGCCGTTGGCGCCGGGACCGCCGGACGCGGTCGCGGCGACACCGTCGGTGTTGATCGACGAGTTTGCGTTCGAGAGCCCGGCGCCGCCGACGGCACCGTTGGCGCCCGACGCGTTTTGTCCGTTCCACTGAATCAACGCGGTGCCGGCGCCGGTGAGCGTGCCGGCGACGAACAGCCGGAAGCCGTTGGTCACGATCGTGACGCCGGTCGCGAGCGTCGCGTTGGTGAAGAAGTAGTCGCGCGCCATCGTGTAGACGTTCGCGGCCGGCACCATCCCCGCGACGGTGGTTGCGCCGTCGAAGGCGGCGACGCCGTCGGAGCCGTCGCCGTAGCTGCCGAGGCCGGCGGTGCTCGCCGCCGACGAGCCCGACCTCGAGCTCGGCGGCACGAGCGTCACGGCAGCGTCGCGGTGGGCGGCGGCGGGATCGCCGGCTTGACGGCGGCGGTTGTGGTGGCGGCGCTGACGCCGGCGGCGTGCGCGCCGACGCCGAGCGAGAAGCCGCCGAAGCCGGCAATGATCCCGGCGTAGGTTTGGCCGTCGATCTTGCCGAGCGAGACGGCGACGGTCGAGCCGGCGATCGCGCAGATGGCGACGACGTAGCCGGCGATCGCGGTGACGGTGGTCACGTTCACTAGACGGCGATCGCGAAGATTTGGAGGGCACCGACGGTCGAGCCGGAGACGGCGGCGCCGACGAGCGCGGTCAGGACGTAGACGCCGCCGGCGGGCGGCGCGGTGTCGAGGCCGCCGGCGTCCTGGGTCGTGACGTTGCCGGCGACGATGCCGGCGGTGACGACGCCGCTATCGGCGACGACCGCACCGCTGATATTCGTCTGGCGGACGCGGAGGCGGATGCTGGTGCCGCTGCCGCCGATCGTGATCGTGCACCAGCCTTGGATGATCATCCCGAGCCCGAACGTGAGCCCGGTCGAACAGTTCAAGGTGCCGATCACCGTCTCGGCAGCGGCGGACGGCGAGGCGCCGACGGTGACGGCGCAGGCGACGCGCGCGGTCAGGTCGAGCAGCCGCGAGTTGTAGGCCGTCGAGTCGCCGAAGGGCGGCATCTACGCCGCGCCCCAGCCGTGCACGAGCGCCCAGACGCAGCAGGCGAAGATCCCGAGCAGCGCCAGCTCGCTCCACGTCGGCCGTGTCACGACGTGCGCTCGCTCGCGAGCAGCTTCGGGTCGGTGACGGTGCCGCCGGCGCAGCGGATCATTGCCGCGCGCCAGCGGTTGAAGTTGGGGCCGCGCTTCGCGTGCATCTGATCGACGTTGTCGTCCATCGCCTGCTTGCCGCAGCTGCGGCAGTTGCCGTCGTGCGAGATCGGACCGACGTCATCGCTGTGTCGGTGGCACCGCTTGCACGTGACGCGATCGAGTCTCGGCATTGCTTAAGGCTGAACCTACGTGCTCGCCCCGGCTCTGTCGATCCCCTGAGCCCCTCCCCACCCCCTCAGAAGCCTTGCGCGACAACCGACCACTGCATACGGTCGGACGCAGTGGACGTCTTCGCTCACGACTGGCTCGAGCTCGCGCCGACTGCGCACCTTCAGTTCGACCACGAGCCGGTGTACACGGTCGAGCGTGGGATCAAGACCGCGCAGCAGGCGTACGCGAAGTGGCTGGCGAACACGTCGGCCGCGTCCGGCGCGAACGGCTCGTGGGCGACGAACCTCGGCTCGACGACGAAGCCGATCGTCGACGCCGCGGTCGCGCAGAAGACCGTGATGACGACGAACTTCCAGCGCGCCGTCAACGATGGCAAGTGGGAAGCGAATCTGCGCGCGGTCGGCGACGCAGGGATCAAGTCGGCGGCGAAGGCGAAGGCCGACAACTACGGCACCGGCACCGCCGAAAACTCACCGGGCGCGCAGAAGATGAATACCGCGCTGGTGAAGATCGTCGCCTACGAGACGGCGAACCTGCCGACGATCTACGCGATGGCGAAGGGCACCCTGGCGGCCGGCAAAGCGCGGATGAACGCGTGGGCCGACATCATGGCAGCCGGCGCCGGCACGTTCGGGTAGGCCCGTGCCCTACGCGCAGATCTGGACCACCACCTCCGTCGCGTCGTCGGCGGGTGGCACCTTCGCCGACAGCGGCGTCGCGAACCAGGGCGACTCGACCGCGGTCGCGAACTTCGGCAACGCGCTTGGCCCCAACGGGTCGGGAGCGCGGATCCTCGAGGCGTTCGCGATCGACAACGCGCACGTTGCCGAGCTCGCCGTGATCTACAGCCGGCCTGAGTCGACGCACGACCAGTTCCACGGTTGGCGCTCCTCGATCGCCGCGACCGCGTTCAACGCGACCGGCAACGTCAAGAGCGTGTCGCTCCTCGGCGGCGCGATGACGCTGAACCTGTTTCGCTCCGACGTGCCGCAAGTGTTGTGGACGTCGACGGCGACCGACTGCCTGATCTACGCCTACCTGACCGAGTACGACGACTTCCCCGGCGGCGCCGCCAGCTTCGTCACCCCGTCGGTCGTCGACGCCGGCTTCAAGAGCCGCGTCGGCATCCGCTCCTCGGCGGTGACCTCGACGACGACGGCCGGCGCCTACGGCGCCCAGCGCGCGTTCAACGCCGACGACCCGCGGTTGCACGCGAACACCTGGTACGCGATCGAGGGGATCAACGTGCAGTCGCCGTGCTTCGCGATCACGATGCTCGGACCCGACTGGGCCGGGCAGCGGATCGGTGTGCCGGCAGGCGCGATCAACATCGAGGCGAGCTCCTGGTTCCGCGACCAGTCGGTCAAGTGGAACAAGCCGATGATCCCGGTTTTCAACTCGAACAATGCCGGCAACGTGCTGGTGCAGGCGATCGACGCGTCGACGTCGCTGACGCCGCAAGCCGACATTCAGCTCGTCGAGCTCAACTATCCCTCGACCTGGAACCCGCTGACCGCGGCGCTCGCCTAACCCGATGGCAGCCAACGACAACACGCAGAAGAGCGCGCACCGCAGCTACCGCTCGCTGCCGGTCGTCGTCGACTACGACGAGCATCCCGAGCGCGTCACGGTCGGCGTGCTCGTCGACGGTGCGTTCGTGCCGATCGCCCAGCACGACAAGGGCGCGGTCGAGCAGATGAAGACGCGCTGGTCGGAGCTCGGCGGCACCGCCGTCGAAGACGACGAGACCGTACGCAGCGGCGCGCTCGAGCAGCGCGTGGCCGCGCTCGAGCGGGCAGCGCTCGCGGCCGGGCAGACGCTCGACGCGCCGGCGCCGCCGCCGCCGCCGCCCGCCAGCGAGTAGGCCGCCGCCGTGAGCGGCTTCACGCTCGGCCAGTCCTACGGTCACGGCCGCACCTTTCAACGCACGATCATCCCCGGCGCCGCCGGCGCCGCCGTCGCGCCCGGCGCCGGCGTCGGCTACACGTTCGTCGTCGGGCCGTGGGACTGGATGCGGCTGGTCTTTTGCGCGTTCACGATCACGACCGACGCGACCGCCGGCAACCGCTACCTGACGATCGAGTATCCCGGCGCGACCGGCGCCAGCGACTACGCCGACGGCGCCGCGGTGCTCGTCGGCCCCTCGACCGTCAACCAGCGCTTTATCGGCTGCATCGAGCGCGGGACTGCCGAGTGGAACACCGGCACCGACGTCTTCATGCCGTTGGGCGGGATCTGGCTCGCCGCCGGCCGTCAGGTGAAGATCACCAACACCGGCGCCGGCGCCGGCGACCAGCTGACCAACATCCGCCTGACCTTCGACGCGACCGTCGTCGACGCCGACGGCAGCGAGACGCAACGGCTGCTCGAGCACGCGATCGACGACGAAGCGGAGCTCGCGCAGCTCGCGCGCGTCGCCGGTGCATGAGCGTGCTGCCACACCGTGAGCTCACTGCTCGAGCCGGCGCAATACATCACCGTTCCCGGCGGCACCGTTGTGTTGCCACCGAACGCACGCCCGGATCTCGCGTTTACGGTCACCCAGCAAGTGCCGGGCGCCGCGACCTTTGTCGTTTTCTGGCAGGCGTCGAGCAGCTACTACGACATCGTCACCAGCCTCTCGTTTACGTTCTCGACCGACGGCGGCGCCGGCGACCGGCTGCTCAAGGTCAGCTATGGCACGACCGCGGCGCCGATGAGCGGACCGGTGCAGGCTGCCGGCGCGACCCAACCGGCGTCAACGGTAGGTCAGTACGTGTTTACGACCGGGATCACCGCCGGCACCACCAACACGACGATCGCCAACGCGCAGGTGTTCATGGTGCCGCTGCCGCTGTTTGTCGTGACCAACACACAGACGGTGGCGGTCACGATCGTGAACGAGGGCGGGTCCGACTCGCTTACGGTGGGATCGGTGACGGTCGTGCGGGTGCCGACCGGTCCCTCGCTCGCGAACGAGCAGCCGGCGGCGGCGTCGACGCCGCCGCCGCTGTTGCCGACGCCGATCGTGGTGTGAGGTAGCGGTGGCGCAGCTCGTCGCCGTGCAGGACACCGGGGCGCGTTACGCCGATATCGGCGACGGCCTCTTCCACCAGGTGCCCGACCCGGACACCGCGGCCTCGCTCGGGCTCGACTGGAACAACCCGACGACCGTCTACGGATCGGCCGACGGGCTGCCTGGCTCGATCGGCGACCCGATCGCCGACGTCGACGCGCCGGCGCCGCCGTCGGCGCCGGCGGCGGTCGGCTTCGACACCGGCGCGCAGTACATCGTCGACGGCGGCGACGTCTACAGCTGGGACGTCAACAGCGGCACGTGGCGGCACATTCCCGACGTCGCGACCGCGAACGCGATGGGGCTCGACTGGAACACGCTGGTCGCGACCTCGACGATCCCGACGCCGACCGGACCCGACTGGCCGACGATCGCAGCTCCGGCGCCGCCGACCCCGGTGCCGACGCCGGCGCCGAGCTCGACGCCGGCGCCGGCGAGCTCGTTTGTGTGGGGTGGGATCACCTGGACCGCCGGCCAGCTGACCGCGTTCGTTGGCTACCTGGCCGCGCACGGCGCCGACTACACGAGTTGGGCGAACGACCACCCGGACGCGGCCGCGATCTTTCAGAACGACACCTATCCCGGCGGCGAGGAGCCGCTGCCGAAGTCGGTCGGCGAAGCGTTGGGGATGGCGATCGCCAACGGTGCGACGGCGGCCGAGGCTGCGGCGCAGGCGGCCGCGCTCGCAGCGTCGCAGGCGGCGCAGGGGTTCGGTGCACCGACCGGCGACCAGCTGTTGCAGGCGGCGCAGGACGTCGCCAGCGCCTACGCCGCGACGGCGCCGCCGGCGAACGGTGGCGGTGGTGAGACGCCGCCGCCGCCGAGCACGCCGAGCGCGGGCAGCGGTGCGCCGGAGCGCGGACTGTTGTCGGCGACGCCGACGATCGCGAGCTCGACCGCGTACACGCCCAAGGGCGTCGTCAAACACTGGAAGACGCTCGTGCAGTTCTTCGCGACCGGCGTGCCGAAGCACAAGAGCAACGTCGAGGCGATAGTGACGTCGATCAAAGGAGCGGTCTAGTGAGCGAGCAACTGCAAGAGGCGGCGTCGACGCCGCTCTACACGATTGTCAGCCAGAAGTACGAGACGCCGTGGGATGACCAGCTGCAAAAGGCGGTCAAGGGTGTGACGCTCACGGTGCGTTGGACCGCGACCGGCAACATCATCCCGGTCTTCGTCTCGGACGCGAACTACACACCGGCGCAGGTCGACGCGGCAATCAAGGCGGCCGGCGCGCGCGATCAGGCGATCGCGCAGCTCGGAGCGGCGTAGTGGCGGAGCTGCTCGACGGAGGGCTCGACCTCGGCGGGCTCGCCGGCTGCTACGTGCTGATTGCGATCCTGGTGATCGTCGCCTGGACGTTCGGCAAGCTCGCCGACGCGATCGACTTCTCGATCTCGATCCCGTACGTGTTCGGCACGAAGACGATCCATCCGCTCGGCGGCGTCGCGCAGGCGATCGAGAACAGCGTCGTTGCCGGCTGTAACGACGGGATCAAAGCCTTGGAGGGCGCGGCCGCCGATTTCGAGAACGGGCTGTTGCAGTCGCTCGAGCTGATCGTCGGTTTGACGTTGCTGCTTGGCGTCGGCGTCAAAGACGCGCTGGTGAAGCTGTGGGGTGTCGCGCTCGACTCGCGCATTCACGCGATCGTCGACGCGACCAGCTCGGTCGCGAGCAAAGCGTCGAGCGACGTCAGCTCGCTCGCGAAGACGGTCGCCGATGACGTCACGAAGGCCGAGAGCTACGCCGCCGGCAAGGCGACGGCGGCGCTGACCGACGCGAAGAGCTACACCGAGATGCAGGTCGCCGGGCTAGCGACCAAGCTCGCCGGTGACCTGGCTACGTTGACCGACTCGACGATTCCGCACCTGATCGGCAAGGACCTGGCGAAGGGCGGCGCGATCGCCGAGTCGATCGCGAAAGCAGTCGAGGGCGCCGGCTTCGAGACGGCCGCAGACGTCGGCAGCCTGATCGCGAACGACCTGCGCGCCGGCGGCTCGATCGCGACGGCGATCGCGAACGCTGTAGCGGCTGCGGGTGCGATCACCGCCGGCGGCGTCGAGAGCGTGATCACGAACGACCTGCGCGCCGGCGGCTCGATCGCGTCGGCGATCGCGAACGCAATCCCGGGCGCCGCCGGGATCGGTAACGACGTGATCAACTCGATTCACGACACCGTCGCCGGGCTGATCAGTGACGGGCTCGCCGCCGGCGGCGACATTGCCGACGCGATCGATGACGCGATCAACGGCGCGCTCGCCGGGCTCGGCTCGGTGCCGGTGCCGTCGCTCGGAGATCTCGGCGCCGTCGTCAGCGCGCTCGGCCTGAGCGTCGCCGCGATCGAAGCGATCTCGTTTATCGGCGGTGCCGACTGTCAAGAGAAGGTCGGCCAGCTCTGCAACACCGACCTCAACGGGTTGCAGGACTTGCTCGCGCTCGCGACCGACTTCTTCGTGCTCGCGTCGATCTGCGACGTGATCCCGCTGCTCGAGGACGCGTTCTCGTTGATCGCGGCGCCGCTGATCGAGACGTTGACCGTCGTCGGCGCCGGCCTCTGCAATCTGACGACCTCACCGCCGGCGGCGTTGTCGACGCCGGCGCTCGCGCTGCCGACGTCGGTCGACGCGAGTCTGCACCTGGCGGCGTAAATGGTCGCGTCGCTCGGCTCGACCCCTGGGATCATTGTCGGCGTCGGCGTCGGCGCGGCCGCGAGCGCGGCGCTCGAGCCGGCGATCGAGCTACCCAAGCAAGACGCCTGGGCGCGCAACACGAACCGGGTGCTCGACCCCGGCCTGATGGCGCGCCTGGTCGCCGAGGGTGGGATCGAGCTCGGCGCCGCCTACGACGACGCGAGCCGTGAAGGGTTCTCGAGTGACAAGGTCGACGCGCTGGTCTATCTCGCGCAGACGGTGCCGGTCGTCAGCGAGGCGATGGACCTGTGGCGGCGCACGCTGATCAGCGACGACCTGTTTACGCACGTGCTCGTGAAGAGCGGGCTTGATCAGCGCTACGTGCAGCCGATCCTCGACACGAAGACGGCGGTGCTGTTGACGCCGGCGCAGATCGCGCTCGGCATCGTCCGCTCGGTCGTCGCCGACCAAGGGCTGCTTGCGGTCGACCTCGACACCTCCGACTCGAACGTCGCGCGTTATCCGGTCTATCCCGGTGACGGTGTCGCCGAGGCGGCAATGAGCGGCGTCGACGAGGACCGGCTGCGGGTGATGGTCGGCGAGATCGGCCTGCCGCCGGGCGCGCAGACGGCAGCCTCGGCGTTCTTCCGCTCGATCATCACGCAGGGCGGCTACTACCAAGCGATCCTCGAAGGCGACACGCGGCCCGAGTGGGCCGACGCGATCCTCGAGCAGGCGCGCGAGATTCTGACCGCGCACGACTACGTCGAGGGCCGTCTGCGTGGCTGGATCACCGACGACGAGACGATGCTCGCGAAGGTTGCCCAGCACGGCATGAGCGTCGACGACGCGACGCTGCTCTTCAATAACACCGGACGGCCGCTGGCGGTGCACCAGATCACGAAGGGCAAGGCGCGCGGCGGCAGCTACAACGCCGACCCCTCGAGCGTGCCCGCCGATTACCTGAAGGCGATCGAGGAGTCGAACATTCGGCCCGAGTGGTACGAGCTCGCGTTCCTCGCCAACCAGTACACGTGGCCGGGCTACTTCGTGCTCAAGGCGCTGACGCCGGCGACGATCACCGTCGAGGAGTGCACGCAGATCCTCACGTGGTCGGGCTGGGAACCGACGCTCGCGAAACAGACGGCCGAGAGCTTCGCCGGCGGTGGCTCGTCGACGAAGCAACCGACCGAGGCGCAGCTCGCGACGCTCTACGAAGCCGGCGAGCTCAACCGGGCCGACTTCGTCAGCGAGCTCGAGGCGCGCGGCTACAGCGCCGCGAACGCCGACAAGGTCGCGACCGCGACCGACGTCAAGCCGCTCTCCTCGGCCCGGACGGCGATCCTGACCAAGCTCCGAAACGGCGTCGTCGGCGGCTCGATCACCCCCGAGCAGGCCACGGCCGAGCTCGCGCAGACGACGGTCGCGCCGGCGACGATCCCGGCGCTCGTCGCCGCCTGGCAGCACGAGAACGCGATCGAGCACCTTGAGCCGCCAGCGGCCGCCTGACGCCTGCGGGGCCGTCGCGGCCACCCCTGACGGCCCGCGACGGCCCCGCAAGCGCTCAGACGGCCTTACAGCGCCTCCCAGCCCCTAATTCGGGGCAGCGCCGGCAGGAGCGGCGCGGTGCGGGTGTAATCTGCGATCGTGGCTTCGCTGAACGGGCAGGGTGCTCCGTCGACGGCGCCGGCTTTCCCGAGCGGGCGCCGTCGACGTCGGCCCGCCACCGGCGCCGAGCGATCGCGCCGGGACCAGTTCGGCGCCACCTGGGCGCAGGTCGCCCGCGAGCTCAAGTCGAGGCTGAGAGCGGAGCGTGCAGCGTGAGCCCGATCCAGCGCAAGATGTTCTTCCACACCGACGAGGACGTGAAGGGCTACATCGACCGCGCCGAGAAGCTGCTCGTCGAGTCCGGCTACAACGACACCGAGCGGATCGCGCTCTTGCCGACGATCCTCAACCTGATCTCGGCCCACAACGTGATGATCGAGCAGGCGGCGCTCGGCGGGGTTGACCTCGGCGCGCTCCGCGGTAAGGTTGGTCACTGATGGCGACGACGCCCGAGCTCGAGCAGCCCGAGGTCGACGAGACGGCCGAGACAGCCGACGTCGACGAGCTCGACCAGGTCGACGACGACCCCGACGCGACCGACGACGACGAGCTCGAGGACCAAGTCGAGTCGCCGGAGGCGGCCGGCTTCACGCCCGAGCAGCTCGAGGAGCGCAGCAAAAAGCTCGACAAGCTGAGCGCCTACGTCGCGCGCAAGCTGACCGAGATCTTCGGCGAAGACGAAGCCAAGGAGCTCCTGCTCTGCGAGCTCTGCACCTGGACGCAGACGCACGGCTACCGGCTGCCGGTGCTGCCGCCCGAGGCCGTCCGCGACGCCGTCAAGCTCGCGATCGGCCAGGGCACGATCGACGAGCTCAACAGCTACGCGGCGTTCTCGGCCTGCGAGACGTGCAACGGGCTCGGCAACGTCAAGACCGGCAGCCACGTCAGCGGCCAAGAGTGGCGCGCCTGCCCGAGCTGCAAGGGACGCGGCTACAGCTCGACGCTCGACGACGACCAGCTGACGCACGCCGTGACAACGAGCGTCGCGGCCGCGCCGCTCGTCGAGGGTGGACCTGAGGTAGAGCCTGACTTCGACTCGTTCGGCACGCCGCGCAGTCACCCCGAGTTCGGGATGATGCCGCAATTCCGCAAGGTGCCGATCAGCGAGTGGGCGCACAACGTGCCCGCCGGCGCGCCGTAGACGACCTGCACGAGCTCGTCGAGCGCTGGGACCTCGAGCGCGACGCGATGCCGTGGTGGTGGCCGTTGCCGCGCTTCGTCTGGACCTGGACGCGACCGCTACGTCGGCGCGCCGGCGCGGTGCTCCTTGCCGGCCGCACGCGCAAGCCTGACTGACCGCTCGACGCGGCCGCGCTCGCCGCACGAGCAGACCCAGCGGAAGCCGACGCCGCGCAACGCGTCGACCGAGAGCTCGTCCGATCGCAGCCTGATCCGAACCGGGTAGACGCTCACCGCGTGTAGCACGACGCCGATCGTGTCGCGCTCGAGCTCGGCGCGCAAGCCGACCGAGCACGAGAGCCCGCGTCCGCCGCTCGGGGTCATGCAAGGTGACCCGACGCCGCGCCTCGCGTCAGACGACGCTACAGCGCGTCCGAGAGCACGTTGCGCGGCGAGCGTGGCGAGTGCGAACGACGCGGCGAGAGAGCGGCCACGACACGCCTGTACGCCCACGCGCGCGGCGGTGAAGCGCAGCGCCGAGCGCGACGAGCCGAGAGAACGACCCGCAGGTCGCAACGCGGCACGTGCCCGCGTACGGGCTCACAGGCCCAGCCACGCGGTAAGAAAAGAGCTTGACAGCGACGGTAGAATAAAAGA
>DASYFS010000385.1:0-2151 GCA_036498305.1 Candidatus Elarobacter sp.
ATCCGACCTCGCAACGACCTTGTCGACGTAGCACGATCACGCTGTGCTCGGTCCATCACCGATATCATTGCTAAAACGCCGTCTTTCCGGAAAGCATCGACACCACGTCGTGATACGAGACCGCGATCATCAGCACGATCAGCACCGCGAAGCCGCCGACGTGAACGAGGGCTTCCTTCTCGGGATCGACGGGCTTGCCGCGCAGCATCTCGACCAGGATGAAGATACCGCGGCCGCCGTCGAGCGCGGGGATCGGGAGCAGGTTGAAGATCCCCAGCGACGTCGAGATCAGCGCAGCGAACGAGACGAAGATATACGCGCCGAACTGCTGCGCCTGCACCGAGGCCTGATACATCCCGATCGGCCCGCGGACTTGCCCCGCGGCGCTCGACGGATGGCTCACGAGCGCGCCGAGCGCGCCGAACGTCGAGGCGATCGTGAAGGTGAAGCGGTCCCAACTGTAGCGCAGCGCATCGACGACGCCGACGCGTTCGGGGGGCGGGAGCGGCAGGAAGCCCAGCCGGCCTTCCGTCTTGTGCGTCGCCGGGTTCGGGGTCGCGACCGGGGTCATCTCGACGGAGTGCTGCTGGCCGGCGTGCAGATAGACGACCGTGAGACGCTTGCCGGACGAGCGGTGGATCAGATCGACGAGCGCGTTGCCGTTGACGACCTTCGCGCCGTCGACCGAGACGATGCGGTCGCCCGCGACGAGTCCCGCCTTGGCGGCCGGGAAGCCCGGGACGACCTCGGCGATCATCGGCGACGCGGAGCCGCCGGGGACGCCGAACAGCAGCGCGCCGCCGAACAGCAGCACCAGCGCGATCACGAAGTTCATCACCGGGCCGGCGAGGACGATCGCCAAGCGCTGCAGCGGCGTCTTCGCCTGGAAGTTGTCGTCGTCGTAGGTCGCGCGGTCGCGGAAGCGGCGCTGCTGCTCGGCCTCGTTGCTCTGACCGTCCTCGCCCTTCATCTGGCAGTACCCGCCGATCGGGAAGGCGTTGAGGCGGTAGTTGGTCCCGCTGCGCGGCGAGGTCCACTTGAGCAGCGTCGGGCCGAAGCCCATCGCGAAGTCGGTCACCCGCACCCCGTTGGCCCGGGCGACGATGAAGTGGCCGTACTCGTGCAGGACGACGAGGACCGATAACGTCGCCAGGAAGAGGAGGATGCTCAGCGGGCTCATGATCTCCGTGACCCTTGGGGGATCCGCTCGTCCTCGACGAACGCGCGGGCGGCCTCGCGGGCCGCGCGGTCGGCAGCGCGCACGGCGTCGAGGCTCAGTTGACTCCTACCGACCCGTTCGAGGGCGGTTTCGATGCAAGCCGGGATCCGGCCGAACCGCAGCGTGCCGGCGACGAACGCCTCGACCGCGACCTCGTTGGCCGCCGAGACGACCGCCGGGGCTGTCCCCCCGATCGCCAGCGCCTCGTAGGCGAGCCGCAGGCAGGGGAACCGCTCGAGATCGGGCCGTTGGAAGGTCAACGTCGCCGAGGCCGCGCCGGTTTCGGCCCCGAGCGCGACGAGCGGGTCGGTGAGCGGCCGGTCGTCGAGCCGATCGGGATAGGCGAGGGCGTAGCCGATCGGCAGGCGCATGTCGGGCGGGGCGAGCTGCGCGACGACGTTGCCGTCGGTGAAGACGACGAAGCCGTGCGCCACGGAGGTGCGGTGGACCACGACGTGCACGCGGTCGCCGGGGATGCCGAACAGGCGCGAGGCTTCGATCACCTCGAGCCCCTTGTTCATCATCGTCGCCGAGTCGACGGTGTTCTTCACGCCCATCTGCCAGGTCGGGTGCGCGAGCGCGTCCTCGACCGACGCGTCGTGCATCGCGGCGGAACTGCGATCCCAGAACGGGCCGCCCGACGCGGTGAGGATGATCCCGGCGACGCGGGCGTGCGGCGCGCCTTGCAGGCACTGGAAGATCGCGGAGTGTTCGCTGTCGACGGGGAGCAGCTTCGCACCGCTGCGCTGCGCGTGCGCGACGAGCAGCTCGCCGGCCGCGACAATCAGCTCCTTGTTGGCGACGGCGATGTCGATGCCGCGATCGACGGCGGCGAAGACCGCATCGAAGGCGACGGCACCGTCGGTCGCGGCGACGACGATGTCGGCGTTGCTCTCGCAGGCGACGCGCATGAGGCCGTCGGCGCCGTCGCG
>DASYFS010000386.1:0-2966 GCA_036498305.1 Candidatus Elarobacter sp.
AAGACCGGCGGCAGCGCGATGGAGCTCGGCGCGCTCGCCGTCCTCGCCTATGCGTGGGCTGCTCTCGGCGCGCGGCGCGCGCTGCTCTTCTTCGCGATCGCGACGGTCGTCTCGGCATCGGCCGAGCTGATCGGAACGAAGACCGGCTGGCCGTTCGGCGGGTACGCGTACACCGACTTCCTCGGCCCGAAGCTGCTCGGCCGCGTGCCGTTCGCGGTGCCGCTCTCGTGGTGGTATATGGGCTTCTCCTCGTTCGTCCTCGGCGACGCGATCGCGCTGCGCTTCGCGCCGCGCCGCCGCACGCTCGTCGCGATCGTCATCGGCGCGTGGCTGCTCACCGCATGGGACCTCGTTCTCGATCCGTCGATGGCGGCGCCGCAGATGCAGTACCTCCACTTCTGGGTCTGGCACGAGAGCGGTCCGTATTTCGGGATGCCGCTGCGCAACCTCGCCGGCTGGTTCGCGACCGGCTTGGCGTTCATCGCGCTCGGACGGCTGGCGTGGAACGAACCGGAGCCGCCGGCAGCGCCGGTCGCGTTTCCGTTCGCGATCTACCTGCTCAACGTCGCCTGGTCGATGGTGCTCGCGTGCGCGGCCGGGATGTGGCCGACCGCGCTCGCGGCGATCGTCTTCGCGCTCGTCCCCGCCGCGCTCGCGCTCGCGCCGCCGCGCCGGCGCGCCTTCGCCTGAGCCCAATGTATCCGACGCCCGGCATGGCCGGCCCGCGACTGATCGCCGCCTGGAGCCTGCGCCGCTACGCCGCGCACGTCGACGTCGCGGGCCTCGAGCACGTGCCGCGCGAGGGCGGCGTGCTGATCGTCGCACGGCACTACCATCATCTGCTCGACGGCGCGGTCGCACACGCGCACCTGCCGCGGCCGCTGCATATCGTCGTCGCGCTCGACTGGACGACAACCGCGCGCGAGCGCCGCTGGATGGAGCGCGCGTGCCGCTGGGCCGGCTACCCGGTGATCCTGCGCCCCGCGACAACCGGAAGCGCGGGCGGTTACGACGCGATCGAGGTGCGGCGCTATCTGCGTTCGGGCTTGCGCGACGCCGCCGCGCTCCTGCGCGCGGGCCGCGTCGTGCTCGTCTTCCCCGAAGGGTATCCCGTCGTCGATCCCACCGCGACCGCGGCGACGCCGCGCGACCGCGACGCAGACGGCATGCTGCCGTTCGCCGAAGGCTTTCGCACGATCGCGCGTCTCGCGGGGACCGCACCCGCGATCGTTCCGCTCGGCTTTCGCTACGAACGCGACGGCGCGCGCTGGCGAATCGCAGCGCGCTTCGGCCCGCACCTGCGCGACGACGTGCCGGCGGCGGAGGTTGAGCGCACCGTGCGCGCGCTCAGCTCCGCGCGGATCGCTTAGGCGAGGCCGGTCTTGATCGCGTGCACCGCGGCTTGCGTGCGCGCGTTGATGTTGAGCTTCGCGAAGATGCGGCTGATGTGGTTCTTCACCGTCTTCTCGGAGAGGTGAAGCGACGCGCTGATCTCTTTGTTCGAGAGACCGCGCGCGATCAGCCGGATGATCTCGGTCTCGCGCGCCGACAGCTCGTTCTGATTGGCGCGGAAGCCGTTGGAGGTGCGCTTGAGCACGCCGCCTGCGACACGCGGATCGACGTACGCATGGCCCGCCGCGACGCTCTTCACGGCGCGAATCAGCTCGACCGGAAGGATGTCCTTGACGATGTAGCCTTCGGCGCCGGCCGAGAGGCAGCGCTGCATCACCTCGGGCTGAATGTGCGACGAGAGGATGCACACCTTGGCCTGCGGCGCAGCCTCGCGGCAGCTCCGCATCGTCTCGACGATCTCACCGTGATGACCGTCGAGATCGAGCAGGATGAGATCCGGGCGCAAACGCCGCAGCGGCGCCGACGCGATCGAGTCGGCGTCGCCGACGACCTCGATCTCCGCATCGCTCGCCAGCACTTGGCAGAGCGCCTTCCCGAACAGTGCCTGGCCTTCGATGACCAGGACGCGGGTCGTACGTCCCGACGGCGCTCCACCGGTGTGGACGCCGCCTCCATTCGCGATCGTGCTTCCTTGCATCAGTGCTCCATCCATTGGGTCTGTCGCGTGTGCCATTCGGCTTCATCCATATGGTGGCCGAACCGGGGGGCGAATTCACTCCCGAAAATTGGGGGTTTATCGCACTAGGACCCCGCGTATCGAGGTGACAAAAGCCCGCATCCGGGCATACATTACACGTGCGTTCGCGACGATCGACTGCTGCCACGGTCATAACCGCGGTCCCCGAGGCTGATCGGACGCGGGCATTCGTCGGCGAGCTCCGCACGCTGGTGAAGGCAAGCTACGTCGTGCTTGCTCGATACGATCAGCACGGCTCGCAGACCGAGATGGTCCTCGCCGAGGAGCACGGCAACCCGTCGCGGCAGAGCGAGTGGCTGCAAGCCGAACGCTTGCTGCAATCACGCTCCGATCTCACGGTGCCGCGCGTCACCGACGCGATGATCGCCCTCGACGGGATGCGCGGGCTGATCGCGGTCTACGGCGTCGACCGGCAGATCTTCGGCCTCGCGATCGTCGCGCGTCCGCGCGCATTCACGCCCGAAGAGCGCGTCGCGCTCGAGACGACGCTGCGCTCCGGCTCCGAGCTGATGCGCCGCCTTTCCACCTTCGAAGGCGAGGAGACGGCAAAAGAACGCACGTCGGAACGCGCCTCGCCGGCGCAGTTCGTCCTCACCCGCGACTACACCGTCGAATCGCGCTGGATCCCCGCCGCCGACGAGAACGACGCGCTGCAGAACATCCTCGAGCTCGGCGGCGATCAGCTCCCGCCGATCATCGAGCAAACCGTTCGCAGCCTCACCGAAGACTGGACCGACGATCCGGCAACGTGGGAGGCGGGACTTGCGGTGCCTATGCCGTTCATCGTCGTTCGCACTGCGCCGCTGACCGGCGTTGCAGGGCTGAAGATCGGCGTGCTGATTGAGCGATACCGCTC